>JAKSBD010000363.1 GCA_022361295.1 Bacteroidales bacterium | reverse complement strand
CTTTTTGTATTTTCTGGATCTGATACGCGCTTGTGCTTTTACAGTTTTTGCATTTACACCTACTGTTTTCTCCCTTGCCTTCTGTTTAATTTTAAAGGCTTTTTTGAATTCTTCTTCTATGTTATGTGTTATTTTTCTTATGCGCTGTCTAAATAATATAACAATCAGAATAAAACCAATAAAGCTAAGGATAACAATGCCAGAAATATAAAACAGAGGATGCTTCCATACGGGTAAGTCTATTTGTATGCTGGCTTCTTTGATTTGTCCATCGGGTAACTCCAGTAAAAACAAGTAATTGCCCTCTTTTAAATTAAAGAATGCTGCTGAGTTTCGTTGAGTCCAGGGACTCCATTCTTTTGAATACGGGACTAAACGATACCTTGTTTTAGATATGTTAATACTGTCACTATACCAATGAAAAGCAAATGATTTATTTTGTATCTGAATAAAATTATTTTCAACAGGTACTTGCTCATTATTTGGCGTTTCAGCAATTATTTTGATGGAATGAGCTTGTGCATTGATATTTTTTGGGAACAAAAATAGGAGGAGTACGTATACAATCGCGAATAATAGATTTTTTTTGAAAAGTATAAAATATGATTCTTTTATGTTGATGTCTCCCTTCAGCATAATTTATAGGTATCAATGCTTGCTTGAAATTAGAATCAAAAGTACTATATTTATTCCGTTAATAAAGAACATTCAGGAGAGCTTTTTATGGACACATCAAAGAACACAATTCTGGTTCCTTACGATTTTACTGAGGTAGCAAACAATGCTGTTCAGCATGCTATTAAGGTTGCCGGAGAACTGGATGCAAACATTCATTTGCTTCATATAGCAAAAAAAGAAGAGCAAATAGCTGAACTTGAAGACCAATTAGCTAAAGATGCTGCGGATATTAAAGAAAAATGGGGAGTGCTGCCATCTACTTCGGTAAAAGAAGGTACAATCTTTAAGACCATTAATGCTGTAGTTGAAGAATTGGAGTGTTTGCTGGTCGTTATGGGCACACATGGAATGAAAGGCTTGCAGAAACTTACTGGTAGCTGGGCTTTAAAAGTGATCGTTGGATCAAAAATTCCTTATTTGGTTGTTCAGTCTGCACCAAAGCGTGAAGATTATCAAAAAATAGTCTTCCCTGTTGATTATAAGTCTGAGAACAAAGAAAAACTGAAGTGGATACAATTTATGTATCAGTTTTCAAACCCTAAGGTTTACATCTACGCTTCTGCAACGAAAGAAGGCATTATTGATAGTCGTACAAAGGCTAATGTTGTTTTCTGTAAAAAGTACCTTGACGAAAAAGGAATTGACTACGAACTGGTATTATCAGAAGGTGATGCTTCATTCTCACAGGAAACCATTCAGTTCTCAGAAAAAATTGATGCTGACCTTGTTCTAGTGATGACAACCCGTGATATTGCGTTTCATGATTATGTACTTGGTGCATATGAACAATATATTATTGCTAATAGTGCTAAGATGCCGGTTTTGGTTATTAATCCAAGAACAGATTTGATGAAATACGGATACGGAGGTTTTAGTTAAGAAGACATTTAAATCTATATAAGTTAAAGGCGATCTTTTTAGATCGTCTTTTTTTGTTTTCATGTTTTTTTAATACAATTAAAATACTTTTGTGTATAACTCGTTTAATGTAAAAAAGTAACTATCCATGAATTTGGTTTTTGCAACAAATAATCAGCATAAGCTGGAAGAAATACAAGCTTTGCTTGGTGATACTATTAAGGTTTTAAGTTTAAAGGACATTAATTGTCATGATGATATACCCGAAACAGGAACAACTCTTGAAGCCAATGCTTTGCAGAAATCAGATTATATTTATTCGCGATATAATATTAGCTGCTTTGCCGATGATACTGGCTTGGAGATAGATGCACTGGATGGGGAGCCAGGGGTATATTCTGCCCGATATGCCGGCATTGAAAAAGATGCTGAAGCCAATATGCAGAAAGTACTCGAAAAGCTTGACGGCATTCAAAATAGGAAAGCACAGTTTCGAACTGTGATATCCTTAATAATTGATGGTAAAGAGGTTCAGTTTGAAGGAAGTGTTAGCGGAGAGATTCTGAAAGAAAAATCGGGAAGTGAGGGTTTTGGTTACGATCCTATTTTTAAGCCTGATGGCTTCAACGTATCTTTTGCAGAAATGGATTTAGAGGAGAAGAATAAAATAAGTCATCGCGGTAGAGCTGTTGTTAAATTGATAGAGTTTTTAAAAAATGAATATGCTTAAGTCCATACTAGTCGCTCTGTTTTGTTTATTAATTACATTGAATGCTTTTGGACAGGATCCAAGGTGGAAAGACCATTTTTCATATAGAAATGCTTCCAAACTAGCTGAAAGTGAATCGTTCATCGCTGCATCAAGCGAGATGGGAGTAATGCTCTATAATAAGCTAACAAATGAAGTTAATACTTATAGCCGTGTTAACGGACTAAGTGATGTCGATATTACTGCTTTACAAATGATTGATATCGACATGTTTATAGTAGGTTACGCAAATGGAAATATTGACGTCGTATCCAATGAGGGTGTATATAATATCCCTGATTTTAAGCTAAAGCAAATACAAGGGTCGAAACAAATTAATCACTTTTACAAGAGTAATGGTAAAATTTACTGTAGCACCAATTATGCATTATTAGTTCTGGATGTTGCCAAAAGGGAGGTTAGTGATACTTATTTTTTGGGCTATAATGCCGAAAGTCTTATTGTATATGAAACTGCTATATTGAATGGTCAAATCTATGCTGCAACTGAGCGTGGCTTATTACAAGCTGATTTGTCTGATCCCCAAATTGTTTTTGATGAAGCCTGGAGGCTTGTGTCGAATTCCTCCCAAACTCATGTGTCAGTTAATATTCATGAAAATACAATTGTGTCGGTATTAAAAAAAGCCAACGGATTTGATGTGTTTTATGGTGTTCCTGGGCAATGGAATTATTTGAAACAAAATTTAGGTAGATTCGAAAGTCTGCATGTTTACGGTGGAAAGCTGATTTTGTCATACCTAACACAAATTGAAGTGTTTAATGAAGGCTTTGTCAGAGAAGAACTTATTGATGACTATTCGTTTGATGACCAGATTGCGGCTCAGCATAGTATTTATTCAAGCTTCGAAGACGCTGTTTTTATTGCTGATAAGAACTTTGGTCTGGTTAAACATGATGCTTCATCAGAAGATTTGCATTACTTAGCTAATGGTCCATATTCAAATAACTGCTTTGGTTTGCATGCAACCTCAACCGGTGTATATTCAGTTGCTGGGGGCTTGAAATCGGATTTCAATAACATTGGAAGGCAAATTGAATATTCATACTTTAATGATAGTGAATGGGGGCATTATCGAATTGTTACTCCAGGTGGACATTATTATACAAGAGATTTAATCCGGATTTGTGAAGATAAAACAGACGATTCAAAGGTGTATATGTCAAGTTGGGGTGGAGGTGTGTATGAGGCTCAAGGACTTGATTCAATAAAGCATTATGATGAAACAAATAGTGGCCTTCAGGATATCTTTCCTGATGGGAGAAAGTATGTGCGAGTAGGAGCAATTGATAGTGATAGCGAAGGCAATATCTGGATGACAAACGCTGAGGTTGATGCTGGGGTTGTAGTAAAGTCTGGCGAGAAATGGTATCGTATGAATTATGACATTTTAGATAATTTGCATAGTTGCGGTCAAATGCTTATTACGAAAGATGATTATGTATGGATTCCAATACCTCGTGGAGCTTTTGGTGTTGTTGTAATCAAAACAAACGGAACTTTGCTTGATTCAAGCGATGATGAGTATAAATGTGAATTAAGTTCAAGTGATGATCCTCTATATAAAGGTCAGCTTAAGCTTTGGGATGAAGATCGAAATGTTATAACTGGAGTTGTTCTAAGTATTACAGAAGATAAGAACGGTTACATATGGCTCGGAACTGATAAAGGTGTATTGGTGTATTATCGGCCATGGGCCATTTTTTCTGAAGATTATCCGGTTGCCAGCCGAATAAAAGTACCAAGAAATGACGGAAGCAACTTGGCTGATTATCTTTTGGAGGATGAGCGTGTGTCATGCATTGCAGTTGATGGTGCGAATCGTAAGTGGATCGGCACTGAGACTTCCGGGCTGTATTTGGTTTCTGAAGATGGACTAAAAACTTATCAGACTTTTAATATTGACAACAGTCCTTTACCATCAAATTCGATTACCAGTTTGGCAATATCGCCTAAAACCGGTGAGGTGTTTATTGGCACTGCTAAGGGAATTGTTTCGTATAAAGCTAAAGCAACTGAAGGAGATGCATCTTTCAAAAAGGTTTATGCCTACCCTAATCCTGTCCGACCTGATTTTTCTGGTGAGATTACAATAACAGGATTAATGCAAAATAGTATAGTCAAAATTACAACTGTGAGTGGTAAATTGGTGCATGAAACCACTTCCCTGGGTGGTAATGCATACTGGGATGGAACGAACTTCAATGGAGAAAAAGTAAAAACAGGTGTTTATCTTGTATATGTAAGTTCTAATGATGGCGCCGAATCAGATGTGATAAAATTATTGATTGTACGTTAGAATTAGGTGGTTTTTCTTGCCCATTTAACCATACAAAACTAGTTTTGTAACACGGTATTGAACCTTACATCACATAAGTTTTTTAACCTATCTAACGTATCGGTATGAAGAAAGGCTGGGTTATTGCAACCATTTTAATTAGTTGTACACTTTTAGTTTACATTATATTTCAGGTTAATCGTGTTAAAAGCTATAACAACGATTCATCGCTGGCAGCATTACCATCAGATGCTGCACTTATAATCAAGGCTAATAGTTTAGGCTATATACATCATTCATTATTTCAGACTATTGATTTTCAGAAAGAGATACAACATGCTGATATTGTCAGACAGCTGTTTTTAATTTTTGAAAATCTGGACTCCCTTCAAACGCCTGACGGAGATGCTGTATCAAAACACTTGAATCAATTGCCGTTTTATTTCTCTATTCATGCTCAGGGCAAAGAGAGTGTGAATCCCTTGTATATGTTTGAAATTCCAAATCGTAAGGAAGAAATAAAAATAGAAAGGTTTATTAAGCAACTTAGCGATTTAGGATATAAGCTTAGAAATAGAAAGTACAATTCAAAGGTTATTTATGAGGTTGGAAGTGGCAAGAAGCAGTTGTTCGTCCATGTTGACAATGGACTGTTATTGATTAGTCCTTCTAATCTGCTAATTGAATCATCCATAAGGCAACAGCAAAGAACGGAAAGTTGGATTGATGATGAAGACTTTAAACAGATCTACAAAACCATAGGCGCTGGGTCAAAACTTAATGTATTTGTCAACTTTAAACAATTACCTTCTGTTGTTAAACCAATTGTTGATAAAGTGGACAAAAAGAAGGTCAACAGCATACATGAGCAAAGTTATTGGGCCGAGTTAGACGTTGAAATAGATGAGCAGGCTATTCTACTAAATGGATTTATGAGCTCAACAAATAAAGGAATTGTGAGCTTGCTTTTGGCAGATGCCCAACCACAGCGCTCGAAAATGCATGATGTTTTACCGGGTAATACAAGGGCTTATATAACCGTTTCGGTTGGGAGTGGAAATGAGCTTAAAAGAAGGATTACAAAATTCCAGAGTAGTAATGATTCAGGAGCAACACTTGAACGCTTAATTGCCAGTTACCAAAAGAGTCTTGGGTTTAATGTTAAAGATGAATTATTTAATCAGTTAACAGGTGAACTTGGTTTGGCCTACAACGATTATAACCATTTGCAACCAAAGGCCAATGGTGCACTTATCCTGAAAATGAAAAGCCAGTCGTCAGGTAAAGAGTTGGTTCTTGAGATTCTTAGAAAGCTGCACAAACAAGCTAATTCTCCTGAGTTGGTGAAAACATATAAGCCGGATGCAGAGATGAAGTTTAACATCTACAAAGGTTTTCCGGACAATATTATGGCGCATTTATTTGGCGATTTGCTACCTAAAGTACCACAGGACTATATTGCCTTTTACGATGATAATATTATTGTGGCCGATGCGCCTGTATTAATTGAGCAATTCATCTATAGCAATATGCTCAATAAAACGTTAAGTAAAAGCAGAGCTCATCAGGCTTTCTTAAGTAATTTTTCAAGCAGGGAGAATGTTTTTGCATTTTGCGAAACGGCTCATTTATCACCTTTGTTAGGTAGGTTTTTTGAACCTGTATTAGGTACCATTAATGAAACTCAAAAAGAAGCATTTAGTAACTTCTATGGTATTGGTGTGCAGTTGAGTGGAACAGGTAAGATGATTTATACAACTTCTTACCTGCATTACATGCCTATGCGGGAATCTGAACCTCGTACTGTATGGCAGAGTTTGCTTGATTCTACAGTTGTAATGAAACCAACACTGGTAAAAAATCACTACACTAAAGAACGTGAGGTGCTTGTTCAGGATGAGGCCAATAATCTTTATTTATTAAGCAATAGTGGACGGGTTTTATGGAAAAGACCATTGGACAGCCCTGTTATGAGTGAAATTGTACAGGTTGATTATTATCGTAATAATAAACTTCAGTACCTGTTCAATACTCGTAATTCTATCTTTTTAATTGACAGGAATGGAAATAATGTTGCTAATTTCCCTGTAAGGTTACCGTCGCCTGCAAGCAATGGAATAGCAGTGTTTGATTACGACAACAACAGGAAGTATCGTTTATTTGTAGCTTGTGAAAACCGACGTGTATATCTATATGATGGTAAAGGGAATATCGTTTCGGGTTGGAAATTCAGAAAAACAGATGGAAAAGTGACTTTGCCAATTCAGCACTTCCGTTCTAATGGGAAAGATTATATAGCTTTTGCGGATAATAAAAGGAACTATATCTGCGATAGAAAGGGAAAAACACGCGTGAAGTTAAGTAAGCAATTTGTCAGAAATGCAAATTCGGCGTATTTTATAGAGAACGGTAATAAAAGTAATGATTGCCTTGTTACAAGTGATGAAAATGGCATGATCAAGAAAATAAAGCTAAGCGATGGTGTAGTCAATGACTATAATGTATTTGATGTGGAAAGTGAACATTGCTTTGAATTGTTTTCGATGAATGGCACAAACCATTATTTGCTTTCAGAACCAAACAGTTTGCTTATTACAACTACCGATGGCAATAAGGTGTTTGATAAAGATTTTGACGAGGAAATTAATCTGAAAATTGACAGATACCAGTTCTCATCTCAAAACATCAAGTTTGGAATATCTGAAAAGAATAATGGTAATATTTATTTATTGAATAAAGATGGTAAAATTTATAAAGGCTTCCCGTTAAAGGGAAATTCGCGTTTTAGTATAGGATTTCTAAAGTCTTCAGCTTCGAGATTTAACTTAATAGTCGGAGGGTCAGAAAATTATATTTACAATTACCAGGTTGATTAATTGTTGAAAGAATGAAGAAATTAAGGTTGGGTGTATTAGGTTGTTCAAATCACTTTATTAAAAGGGTGGTTTTGCCTGTTATGGAATTGGATAATGTTGAGGTGTGCGCCATTGCATCTCGTAATATTAAAAAGTCTGCTGAGGTGGCTCGCCAGTTTAATATTCAAAAGTACTATGGTGATTATCAGTCCCTGCTAAATGACAAGTCCATTGAAGCCGTCTATATCCCACTGCCTAATCATATGCATTTCGAATGGGCTAAAAAAGCAGCTTTGGCTGGCAAGCACATCTTATGTGAAAAGCCTATGTGCATGAATGCAGAAGAGGTGCAGGAATTAGTAGAGTGCTGCCAGAAGAACAATGTTGTTTTGAATGAGGCCTTTATGTATAAGTTTCATCCACAATGGATTAAGGTGAGGGATGTAATCAGGACTAATAATATTGGTAAGATTCAATACATCAATACCGCTTTCTCATACAATAACCCGGCTGCTTCAAATATTAGAAACATTAAAGAGTATGGGGGTGGGGCCTTACGGGATATTGGCTGCTATGCTATTTCGGTTCCTCGTTTTTTACTGGATAAAGAGCCTCAAAAGGTGGTAAGCCTGGTGAGCCGGCATCCGGATTTTGGAACAGACATGCTCACATCTGCTATTCTTGATTTTGGTACTGTCAGGGCTACCTTTAATGTATCCACATGTGCCAATGCTTTCCAACGTGTCGATATTGTCGGATCAGCCGGTATGATAATTGTGCAGCTTCCTTTCAACACATATGCTGATGTGCCTGCCAAAGTGACGATTGAAACACCTATTGGGACCCGAACGGTTCAATTAGAAGCAGTTGATCAGTATGGGCTTATGGTTAGTTGTTTTGCCCGTAATATTATTGATAAGGCAACTCCTTCAAACGAGGAAGATGATGCCATATGTAATCAAAAAGTACTGGACGCTATTCTCCGTTCTTCTGAAACGGAAAAATGGGAAACAATCAGTTAATGTAATTTTTTCACATTTTTTAAAAAACCTTGGCATGATAAATGCGTAACACCAGTTGGATGTAAATTAGGGTGTTATGAATAAGAAGGTAAATTATAATATTCTTGAGTTAAGCAGCAGATCACAGTTTATACCTGCAAAAGGGTACGAAACGAAGATTGAGCTGATAAAGATTAAGAAAAGTACAGACTTTGATTATGATTTCCCCATGTCAGGATACATGGATAATGACTGGTGGGAACAACTTTCCTGGAATAAAGACATCCTTAAGAGTTTTTTGGCTTATCCTGAGGTACATTTCTTTGTTGCGATGCACGAAGGACAAATTATCGGCTCTTTCGATCTGGTTGTACTACCCGACCGTCAGGTTGAAATTAAAAACTTTGGAATAGTAAATGATTATGTCGATTTTGATATTCGTTCAATGTTTCTTTCCAAAGCTGTTGATTATTGTTTTCAGTTAGAGCCAAAGCGTATATTTTTCCATGCCAGCGAATTTGAAAAAATGGCTGCCATTTCCAATTATTTGTCACAAGGATTCAGCATTAGTACCTATGACAAGGAACCTGGTAATGAAAGCAAGGTGAAAGAACAAACCAGATTGCAATCCAATTTTCTTATAAACCTCAATTAGTAACGCTTACATTTCAAATCCCATCTAAGCCGGTACTACCTTATCATAAAGCTCTTCATCAGATATCCTGTAATTAATGATGAGCTATCACTCGCTTTGAAAGAGTTAAACTCTTGCTACAATGCAATTAATGGTCGTTTTGTCATTAAAAAATGACGTTTAAGTGACTCAATCAGGCAATTAACGTAAAATAACAAAACAATTCTCTGTTTTTTCCGTACTAGCACTGACGTGTGACGTTAGAATTATTTCTATCTTGTCAAAGTTTATACAAAGTGCTACTGCACTTTAGTAAAGAGGTGTGAAAATCGTTAGGGAGATGTGGGAAAAATTTCCATGTTCTTTCTACTTTTGCATTTCTTTATTTAGTTTAGAAAAATTGATTAAGTAGTAAGTTTAATACACTACACAGTATGGATAAGAATAAAGAAAATCATGGTTTTTTAGACTTTGCATATCAAATGTATAAGACTATGAAAACCAATGAAATTAATTTGGTTTACGAAGGAGAAGTAACGCAAGAAATTACTAAAACCTTTACTTCAATTACTGAAAAGAGTCTTGAGAAAAGCCAAGAGTCAAACACAGTGCAACGTAAAGTATTTAATGTAATGGTTGAGTGTCTCCAGAACATTAGCAAACACGCCGATTCTTTAGATGAAGACGAGAGTGAACGTCGGGGAATTGTTATGGTGAGCCATGGCGAAACAAGCTATAACATCATAACCGGTAACGTCATTAAAAACGAGAAAGTTCCTGAACTGCAGGCAAATCTTGAGCAGGTAAACAGCCTTGATAAAAAAGGTTTATCTGAACTTTACAAAAAGCAAATGCGCGAAGGTAAAATCTCTGAAAAAGGAGGAGCAGGGCTGGGCTTTATCGACATTGCTAAAAAAACAGGTAGTAGACTAACCTACGAGTTCAAAAAATTAAACGAAGAAGTAAGCTTCTTTATCTTAACATCAACAGTAAAACGAAACTAATCTGACAAAAAATGGAAGTAATTAATATTGCAGGAACGGACGATACCCCTAATGTAATTCTGGATAAAGACAATGGTAAGTTTGAAATCTCAGGACGCTCATTACCTGAAGATGTTAACATGTTTTATGAGCCAATATTAGAATGGATCGATGGTTATGCTGAAGCACCGGCAGATAAAACAGAATTTCATTTTAAACTAGAGTATTTCAACACTGCTTCTTCAAAAGTAATTCTTGATATTTTATTGAAATTCGAGGAAATAGTTGAAAATGATCACGATGTAGTTATTAAGTGGCATTATCACGAAGAAGAAGAAGACATGCTTGAAGCAGGTGAAGAATATGCTGATATTGTTGAAATTCCTTTCGACTATATTTCATACACTGACTAAGATTACGAGTACCCAAACATACTTTGAAATTTAATTTATGAGTGAAGAGATTCTGAAAGCACTGATGCAGCTGTTTGGATTAATTGCCAAACAGGATGGAGGTGTTGAAGCGAATGAGACTGAATATGTAAAAACATTCCTTAAGCAACAGCTAAATGCTGAAGCTGTTGAAGAATACTATTCGCTCTTTCTTAGATTTTCAAAAGATTCAAAGCTCGGTAAAGAAGAACCTGAGGGTAAGGTTAAGTTAACTTCAATGAAGGATTCCGTAAAAATTCTCGGAATTTGTAAGAAGATTAACAAGAAGTTGAATAAAGAACAGAAGGTTGTTGTACTTCTGCGTCTTTATGAGTTGGTTAACGCCGACCGCAAGTTTACCGAGCAACGTATGGCCATTATCAATACAGTGGCCGATGTATTTAAATTACCCAAAGAAGAGATTGAGGCCATTGAAACCTATACGGTAAATAATGAACTGGCTCAACTCGATTTGGACGATGTGTTAGTCGTTAATCATCACATACCAGAACTTAATAATGCCAAGCATATTCAAACCGGCGAGCTCGATGGAAATGTGCTGATATTAAGAGTGAAAAGTGCTGGTCTGTATTTTGTCAGATATACAGGTGAGCAGGATATTTTCCTTAATGGCTTGTTGATTAACAATCGACGCATTTATCTTTTCCCTAAAGGTAGTTTTGTAAAACTGCCAAAGGGACAACCAGTTTATTACACCGATGTGGTATCACATTTTATGTCCGACTCATCGGTGTCTAAAATTTCCTACGAAGTAAAAGATGTAGGTTTTCAGTTTAAAACAGGTGGCATTGGTTTACGCGATGTCAATATCTCTGAAGAACAAGGCAAGCTAATAGGAATTATGGGTGCCAGTGGCGCCGGTAAAACCACTTTGCTTAATGTGCTGTGTGGTAACGAAACACCTACAAGCGGCGAGGTACTGATTAATGGCTATAACCTCCACCATGAGCGTGATAAGGTAGAAGGTGTTATAGGTTATATTCCGCAGGATGACTTGTTAATTGAGGAGCTTACGGTTTACGAAAACCTTTACTACAACGCTAAACTGTGTTTTAAAGACAAAGGTGAGAAAGAGATTGAGGAGATGGTGAATAACACCCTCATGAGCCTTGGATTGTATGAGCGCAGAAACCTGAAAGTTGGTTCGCCACTCAATAAAATGATTAGTGGTGGACAGCGCAAGCGATTGAATATTGCCCTGGAGTTGATTCGGGAACCGGGCATCCTCTTTGTGGATGAACCAACATCCGGATTGTCATCGCGTGACTCTGAGAATGTAATGAATCTGCTGCGCGAACTGGCATTAAAGGGTAAACTAATCTATGTGGTTATTCACCAGCCATCGTCAGATATCTATAAGATGTTTGATAAGATGTACATTCTTGATACAGGCGGTTATCCTGTTTACTATGGTAATCCAAGTGAATCATTAATTTACTTTAAGCGCCTTGATGCACAAATTAACAGTGATCAGGGTGAATGTGGTACTTGTGGTAACCTCAATCCCGAGCTTATTTTCAATATTATCGATGCCAATGTTATTGATGAGTACGGTAACTATACCAATAAACGTAAAACATCGCCTGAAGAGTGGCACGAGCACTATAAAGAAAATATTGAACTGCCAAAGGTTGAGCAGGTAACATCAACACCTCCAAAATCCCTGAATATCCCATCGTGGTTTAAGCAGTTCTTCATATATACCTTGCGCGATTTTAAATCAAAAATCAGCAATACACAGTATATTTTATTAAACCTGCTTGAAGCACCATTCTTAGGGTTTATTCTGGCCTATCTTATTAGGTACATTGTTGATCCTGAATCGGATATATATATCTTCCGCGAGAATGAAAACATTGCGCCTTATATCTTTATGGGTATCATTGTGGCTTTGTTTTTCGGGTTGATTATCAGTGCCGAAGAGATATTTAAAGATGCCAAAATATTGAAGCGAGAAAAGTTTCTGAACCTGAGTCGCTCCAGTTACCTGGCATCTAAAATTCTGATATTATTTACAATGTCAGCTATTCAAATGACCTTGTTTGTGTTTGTTGCCAATAGTATTTTGGGTATTAAAGGCATGAATTTTGAGTTCTGGCTGGCACTATTCTCTGTATCCGCTTTTGCCAACATTCTTGGCCTTATCCTGTCTGCATCATTCAATTCAATTGTTACCATTTATATTCTTATCCCACTGGTAATGATTCCACAGATGGTATTAGGCGGGGCTATGTTTACTTTTGATAAGCTCAACAAGGATTTTACAAGTGTTGATAAGGTGCCTTTTGTTGCAGAGGTGATGCCATCTCGCTATATCTACGAGGGATTAATTGTACATCAATACAAGCACAACAATTATAAGAAGAACATCTTTAATGTGGAGTTACAGCAAAGTAGCTCTGACTTTAAAAATGTGTATTACCTGCCAGAGCTTGAAGAAATTATTGACGCCTGTCGCATTGCAGATAAATCAAGTGAAGCATATGCCAATGATATAGCCTTGCTGAACAACGAATTATCAAAAGAGATGAGGCGTGTTCCATCCATTAGCTTTAAGGCTATTGACAAGCTAACGGTTGACGGTTTCAATGAAGATGTGGCTCAGGATGCTAAGAGCTATATTGAGGCTTTAAAGAATCACTACAGAGATATTTTCAATACGGCCGATAACACAATTAACCGTTTCTTATCTGAGAATATCAGAAATAACAAAGAGCGTTTTAATGCCATTAAAGATGCATACTATAACGAAAGTATGTCTGATATTGTGCGTAAAACATTTGATAAGAATAAACTATTACGTGACGGCGATAAGTTGATTCAGGTGGTTGACCCTATTTACCAGATACCAGAACCCGAATCGGCTGTTTCATTCCGCACACACTTTTTTGCACCACAAAAGCATTTTGCCGGAGTATTCTACGATACATTATGGTTCAATATTACCGTTGTCTGGATCCTGACAATTATGATGTATCTGGTGCTGTATTTTGATTTGCTGAAGAAAGGAATGGACTTCTTTGGCGAATTAAAACTGTTTAAAAAGTAACCTTTTACTAAATAATTGAGTATAATTGCTTCAATCGAAATTAAAAACGTACTAAAATGTTGAGAAAATTTAGTTACCTAACCTTGATGGTTGCCGGAATTTGTTTAATGTCAGCATGTTCAGGGTCATCAAAGAAGAGCAGTGAATCTGATGAGTTAACACTTTCTGCACCAGCTGAAAGCGGAGCACTTGAATTATCAGAAGAAGTAATGAGTGATGTAATTCAGAATATTTCATCACCGGTTGAGATGGCTTCAATAATTAAGGCTACAGGAGTTGATTTCTCTCAAAAAATATTAAACGAGACCGACAAGGTAGATAATTATAACACCAGTTATAAGCGTGCGCTTAACCTGGGTGTTTACAGTGCCGATTTAGGTTACATCAATACTTTTGACAAAAACAACATTGTTGTTTCTTACCTGGTTTCTATTAAGTCATTGGCCGAAGGTATTAAGGTTGGTCAGTTCTTCGATTTCAACTCATTAAAGCGAATGGCTACCAACAACAATAACCTGGATTCGTTGATGCAGATCTCTATTTCAAGCTTCAACCAAATGGACTCATACCTGCGCAGTCAAAAACGCAGTAACGTTTCTTCATTGATTGTTACAGGTGCATGGATCGAAGGTTTATACATTACAGCTAATGTTATTGAGGAGACAAACGATGAGAATTTAATTAATCGTGTTGCCGAGCAAAAAGACATTATCGATATCATCGAAATTATTTTAAAGAACTATAGCGGTGATCCTGATTTTGCACAGTTAGCAGATCGTATTGGTAAACTTAAGCAAGCATACAGTGGCGTAAGCATTACTACTGAAATGGGAGAAGCTAAAACAATAGAGCAGGATGGTAAATTAATAATCGTTCAGGATGAGGTAAGCCATGTAGAAATCAGTCCTGAGGATGTTAAAGCTATTGTTGCTGAAATTAAGTCATTAAGAGAATTCATTGTGTCGTAAGTGAGCGTATTTGAAAAAAAGTTATTTTTGCAAATGTTCTTCGGGGACCAATTAAACTTAAACAGATGAAAAAGATATTTTATAGCTTCCTGGTTCTTTTTTTAATGAGCGCTTTTAGCACATCGGCACAATGTGGCGACGACTTGCTTAAGCAGGCATTGAAAGAAATGGGTTCAAGCCAGTATATAAAGGATTTTACCGTTGAAATGGTAAAAGAAAAGAAAGATACTAAAACCGGATATGTCAAATTTTCTGTGGTTCTTAACAGTAATACACAGTACAAGTTTAACATTGTAAACGGTGGGTCAAATGCTGAAAAGATGATTATGCAATTAAAGCAAAATGAAAAGCTTATCAGTAGTAACTTCCACAATGGTAAAATGTACGACGAATTCCAGTTTGTTTGCCGCAAAACAGGTGTTTACCACTTGTATTTCTCTTTTAAAGGCGGACAGGAAGGATGTGCTAAGTCAGTTCTTTCTCTTGTAAAGCAACTATAGGAAACTAAGTTTAGTTAAGATATTTCGAAGCCGTTCTATAATGAACGGCTTTTTTGTATTTGTACTTTTTATAAAACTAAAAGTAATGTGGTGCTGAATCGAAAATTGATAAGCTGGTGTGTACCCACATGCATTCCTTTTTGTTTTATAATCACATGCAAGGAAAGTGGTGACTGAATGGATGGTTTATCAATTAGAGGTAAATTATGTGTTTATAGGGGCGTAGCCCTGCGTTCTTCGTAGAAAGTATTGGCAAGGAAAATGGAGGGGCGTTAGCCCTGATATCATGTAATTTCGCACAAATAAGATGTCAGGGCTAACGCCCCTATTATTAATGTGCATTTCTCATTGCTACTATGATTACAGGGCTAACGCCCCTCATCATTAAGAGCTTGATCATTGTTTAGATGACTAAGGAGTCAAATCCCCAAAAAATAGGTACTAGGATATTCCCAAAATGGTCCCGATGATTTTCAAAAATGGTCCCGATGATTTTCAAAAATGGTCTTGATGATATTTAAAAATGGTCCTGGTGATATTATGAAACACAAAAAAACCGCCCCGTAAATAGGGGCGGTATATCGTTTAACTTAGATGGTATACGAATGGTATTAACATTCGCGTTTGTTGTAGAAGTGGATACTACTAAAATAGTGAATAAATAACTGTTAAACCAGACATTACTACAGAAACCATTGTCATTAACTTAATTAAGATGTTTAATGATGGTCCTGAAGTGTCTTTAAACGGATCTCCAACAGTATCGCCAACAACACTGGCATGGTGCGCTTCGCTACCTTTTCCGCCATAGTGGCCTTTTTCAATGTACTTCTTGGCATTGTCCCAGGCGCCACCCGCGTTATTTAGCATCACAGCCAGTGTAAAACCGGTTACCAGTCCACCCATTAGCAGTCCAATAACACCAGCTACACCAAGAAACAGACCAACAATAATAGGAACTGCAATGGCTAAGATAGAAGGAACCAGCATCTCACGCTGAGCACCTTTTGTCGAAATAGCCACACATTTAGCATATTCAGGCTTGC
Organism: Bacteroidales bacterium; assembly: GCA_022361295.1. Classification (GTDB taxonomy): domain Bacteria; phylum Bacteroidota; class Bacteroidia; order Bacteroidales; family Marinilabiliaceae; genus Carboxylicivirga. The sequence goes on along the minus strand of JAKSBD010000363.1, from coordinate 5,757 downwards.
CTGTACCTTCTAATATACCTGGTATCTCTCTGAACTGACGACGTACTTCTTCTACCATGGCACCTGCGGCACGACCCACAGCTTTCATAGTCATGGCACAGAATACAAAGGCCATCATAGCACCAATGAATAAACCGGCCAATAATAGTGGGTTGAACATATTAAGCTCATAAAAATCAACAAAGTTCTTAATAGATGCAGAGGTCAAACTCTCAGCTCCTGTTACTTCAAGGAACTTATCGCCAAGCTCTGGTACTTTCTTTAACCAGATGCGTACTTCTTCCATGTATGCTACTAACAAAGCCATGGCTGTTAAGGCAGCCGAACCAATGGCAAACCCTTTACCGGTTGCGGCGGTTGTGTTACCAAGCATATCCAGAGCATCCGTACGTTCGCGCACTTCTTTTGGTAATTCGGCCATCTCGGCATTACCACCTGCATTATCAGCAATAGGCCCAAAGGCATCTGTCGCCAATGTAATACCTAGGGTTGATAACATACCTACGGCAGCAAAACCGATACCATATACGCCTTCACTAAAATCAGTGAATCCGCCTGCAAAACCAAAGGCCGCAATAATACCGGCTACGATGGTTACTACAGGAATCCATGTTGAGTACATACCTACAGCAATACCGTCAATAATTGTTGTGGCGGGTCCTTGCTGAGCCTGCTTGGCAATACCCTGGGTTGGCTTATAGCCATCAGATGTGTAATATTCTGTTCCCTGACCAATGATGATACCGGCAATCAAACCTGCTACTACAGATCCAAAAATACCCCATCCAAACCAGCCTAAGTAAGCCATTACACCAATAGCAACCAATATCAGTACCGATGATCCGGCTGTACCCACAAGAAGTGAATTAAGAAGGTTTTTAGCCGATGCATCTTCTTTAGTACGAACCATAAATATCCCTAAAATAGAGAAGATAATACCAATGGCTGCAACAACCATAGGTGCAATAATAGCTTTCTCATTAAATTCACCCGAATTCATGGAAATGGCAGCACCAAGCGCAGCCGTTGCCAGTATCGAACCACAGTACGACTCATACAGGTCGGCACCCATTCCGGCAACATCACCAACATTATCACCCACGTTATCGGCAATTGTGGCAGGGTTACGCGGATCATCCTCAGGAATACCTGCCTCAACCTTACCAACAAGGTCAGCACCCACATCGGCTGCTTTAGTATAAATACCACCACCAACACGCGCAAATAATGCCTGTGTTGAAGCACCCATACCAAAGGTTAGCATGGTGGTAGTAATGTGTACCATTTTAGCGTGAGTCCATTCCGGGTTGGAAACAAAGTCTGTTGTCCACGCCCCCATCAGGCTCACCTCTTCAGCTATTTTTAAACCAAGACCAAAGACATTGTGATCGTATATGTAGTTAAGCAACCAATACCATAATGCGATATCTATTAATCCAAAGCCAACAACAACCAATCCCATTACAGCTCCACTTCTAAAGGCCACCTTCAGCCCTCTGTTTAATGATTTAGAAGCACCATGAGCGGTACGTGCCGAAGCAAAGGTGGCTGTTTTCATTCCCAGGAAACCACATAGTCCGGAAAAGAAACCTCCTGTTAAAAAGGCGATAGGAACAAAAGGATTTTGAACCCCAATAACGGCCAGTATTGTAAGGATAATTAAGAGCACAAGAAAAACAATACCAACAACTTTATATTGTCTTGAAAGATATGCCATGGCCCCGTCTCTTACATGCTGGGCGATTTCTTTCATTTTGTCTGTGCCTTCTGATTCTTTCATCATGGATTTGAAGAAAATCCAGGCAAAAACCAATGCCAACACTGAGGCAAATGGGATAAACCAAAAAATTGAATTCATAGATGTTTTGTTTTAGTTAGTAAATGAGTTAGATACTGAGTGGGTATTGACAGGGCAACATGATAATGCTGTCGGAAAGTAAAGTTTTTTCGACCTGTTAGTATCCGGAAGTAAGTCGGTTGGTTCCGGCTTGGATATTTCATGAGTTATCTTTTTTCAGGTTACACTCCTGGTGAATCGCCTCATTTCTTATCTGTCCCCGCAATGACAAGATAATGATTTTAAGGACTGTATTAAATTATTCGGAGAAAAATATTCCTGATTTAAATCACCACCCGGCGAATATATTAATGCCAAATTCCCCTTTTTTAATGCGGTTTTGATGGAATGGGAAGCCATAATACGGTTCAAGAATCATGGCGCCAAAAAGGTTAATTCGATAGGCTAAACCACCACTAAAAACAGGTATTCGCTGTGATGGACTATTGGTTGTTAAACGGGCAACAGGATAGGAGTTTTTGTTCCAGCTTACGCCGGCATCAACAAATACCGCCAGTTCGCTGAAAAGAAAATTAGAAGAGAACCATGCTATCTCTTTGGGCCCGGTAAACGGAATGCGCCACTCAATGTTTGACACCAAAAGACGCGTACCTATCAGTTGGTTCATGCTAATGGTGTTGCCATCAACTGATTCATCGCCATACAAATTCCCCATTTCGTAACCTCTCACGAACCATGGCGACCCCAGGAAAAGCTCTGACATACGGTCGCTGTCCGAGTCTTTCCCATATCGTCCGTAGTGATACAAGCGAAAGGCTAAACTATAAGGCTTAACAAAGAAATACCGCCTGAAGTCGACCAGTAAAGTCTGCATCTGCATCTTGTGCAGGTAATGCTCCATCTGTATTCTAAGTCGCTTACCCTCTACCGGCGAGGCCAGTCCCATTTTAGCGTTGTCTATCACAAAGGCCGCATCCAGTATGGCGGTGCTAAAACCATCGGGCGCCGGCATTTTTTCTTTCTCCGAAGAATAAATCTGAGAGAAAGAATTGATGTTTTTGATCTTTTCAATGCGGTAATTATAAAAGGCATAGGAGGCACCTAACTCAAAGCGACGTGTTTTATTAATCGGTATAAAAGTAAATACCGACAGTTTATCTTCGAAAGTACGCCTGTAAAGGTAATTGAGCGTGCGGGCTGTGGTTCCGTCAGCCAGCGAGTCCATTTCATATTGGTAGGTGCCCGTTCTGTAAGGAATGTGCGACAAAGCCACCCCCACCTTAACGCGCTTCCGCTGGTTGATATAGGCTATTTGCCCGCCAAAGTCATAAATTTCACCATTAATGCTTAGGGCAGTATAAAGCATGTTCTTTCCCAGTATATCGCTAAACATGGCTTCAACGCTTCCTGCCATTCCCGTACCAAAGCGACCCGTCATCACACCTGCAGAGGCATTACCAATATAGTCGAGCTTAAAATTATTTCTGATCTTATCGGTAAAAAAGCTGTCGGCCTGCAATGAATAGGGCTGTCGGTCAAAATACAGGTTTGTTTCAATCTGTGATGGAATAGATGAGTATGGAACAATCCTCGATGCACTCATATCATATTCGTCAGTCAAAACAGGCAGAGCATTTTGCTTTAATTGATCCAGTGAGGTGCGATAGATTGTATATTCACCATTCCATAGCATTGTATACAGCAAGGTATCGCCCGATGTGCTTAAGGCGGGAGAATAATCTGTCATGCCTGTTATACCTGTAGGATATTGTGTGATCTGTTTATAGCTGGAGTCAGTAGTGTTTAACAGGTACAGATTACGCCGGCCGTCGCGGTTCGACAGGAACAGTACCTCATCATTATGCTGTGTGGTGGTGGGATTAAGGTTTTTAGCACCGTTAAATGTGGCGTAAAAAACGTGTTCCCGGCCATCGGCTGAAATACGTGCTATGTTCAGGCTGTTTTTATAATCAGCTTTGTTCGACAGGTTTTTGTCGCTCACATAGTAAATGTAACGACCATCGTTAGTCCAGCTGGGTTGAATACAAGAAAACTTGTTGTTGGTTATATTTTTTACTGAAAGATCATCAAGGTTGTAAACGATAATATCAGAAACGCCTTCTTTTAAAGCAGAAAAGGCAATGACATTATCTGTCGGACTCCAGGCTGGCCAGCATATTTCATCATACTCATTAATAATAATTTCCTGAACTGTTGTCTTCTTCTTTACATCAAATATCTGGCAGGTTGCACGTCCCTGCTTAAAAGCGATAAAAGCAAAGTAGCGACTGTCGGCCGACCAGCTGCCTGCGGTCTCCAGATAGTTAAGTGCATCTATCTCATCGTGACTGGTAGCAGTGTAAAGGCGTGAGACCAGCTCACCTGTTGTTCCATCCGCCAGAAACAAATCAATATCGTATAAATCGCGTTCCGACAAATAAACAAGGTACTTGCCATCAGGGCTAAGTGCCGGATTGAGGTTATAGCGTCCGCTGTTTTTCTTTGAAATAATACGATCGCCAATGATTGAAAAGGTAGAATCGATGGAAGAGCTTAGTAAATGGTCCCGCAGCGCATTTTGCCAAACTACCGATAAGGAATCATCAGACATCATCAATACATCGCCAATGGCCTGCTCGTAACCGTCGCGGGCTGCTGCTCTAAACAGGCGAGGTATATATTGCTCGCCATATTGATAGGCAATAAATGCCCAAAAGGCATGTCCATAGCGATAAGGCGAATAGCGATAGCTACGTGTCATTTGCTCAAGCGTGGGAAAATTATTGTTGATTAAAGCATCGCGCATCCACAGGGCTGTATGGCTGTTGGTGCTTCCCAGAGACAGGTATTCGGCCATGCCTTCTATCATCCACAGGGGCACATTGTTAATGGCCATGAGGTTAATCTCCTCGTCATGGGTGAGCATATGATATTGAAAGGCATGAACCAATTCGTGGCCCAGCACATGGTCGGTTTGTTGCCGGGTGTAGTTAACAGGCATCACAACCCGCCGTTTCATACCTTCAGTAACACCGCCCGTGCCCACATCAATCCGACTGCTTACTGCTGTGGTTTGTTGAAAGTCGGCGTGATTAGAATAAAAGATGATAGGGCTTTTAATATGAAAAGTATCAAGCAGTACCTGTTGATGATAAAAGTACCATTTCTCTGCTTGTCGGGCCAGTTGCTCTATCTGTTTATCATCTTTAAAATAATGATAGAGTTCAAAGTTTGGTGTTTTATATAGCTGAAAATCAAAGTTATCATACGATGGTTTATTTTGGCCAAAGTACTGCGCATGAAGTGAAAAGACACTCCATCCAACCAATAACGATATGGTGAATATGATGCGCATGATGTTCATGTATCAAGAGGTGCATTTAAGATACGTATTACAACCGTTTAGGTTTGTAATTTATGACATTATGGAAGTTTTGGAAAGCGTTTTTCAGTCGCTTTTTTTACGTAACAGGCGTAAACTGCCAAAGCCTGCTATAACCGCCATGTAAAAACCAAAATCGTACCACCAGCCCGTATTGAACGATTCGTATATGGTAATGTCCTTATTAAATAAACCAAGAATTAACGAAAAGGGAGCAATCCAGCCATGCCATATTCCCGAGAAAAATCCAGCCGGTTCAATGGGTGAATAGTTACCACCACCCGGCAGACAAGATGTAATTATTAAAGCAATTGTGACCAGTGTTAAAATAAAATAGCTTTTTTGATTCTTTTTCATTGGAAAACGTTTTTATGTGTATGACTCTAAATTACAGAAGGCTACTCAATATTACAATCGAATGCTGAAGATAAATCCTTCTGAAACTCCTTAAATTATTGGTTTTACTATTTGATAATATGAAATTGTTAACTATTTTTGCATCCGCTGAAAAGGTCATACGACCTGAAAAGCCGGGCCTATAGCTCAGTTGGTTAGAGCACCTGACTCATAATCAGGG
>JAKSBD010000419.1 GCA_022361295.1 Bacteroidales bacterium | reverse complement strand
CCAGTACCAACCCTTATGTGTTTACATACACATACACTGATTGTGCTGTATTGCCAGGTACTAATACTCAAGAATTCTCTATCATTGTAACAGATGATATTTCGTCTAATTTTCCTTCTACTGATGTTGAGAAAGATATTTGTAAAGACGATGCCCCAACAAGAGAATACGACTTGTTGATTGATGGCCTTGGATTAAATATTCCACTAAACACAGGTAGATGGGACATAGCCCCTGATGATCAACCAGCGGGTATGGATGTTGACCCTTCAAGCGGACGTATTAATGTGAAAGATTTAAAAGCGGGCCCATACACTTTTACATTTACCTCCAGTAGTTCGGCAACAGGCGTTTGTTTTGATCCTAATAATCCTCAAAGTGCAACATTAGTATTGAACATTGGCGACATTGGTTCAGGTGCTAACGACGGTCGTATTCAGCTTTGTATTGATGAGATTAGAAATAATCCAAGCACAGCATTTGATCTGAACCATTATGTGGCAACTGATCTTGACCTTGTCTGGCATGAAGTAGATGGAAGTAGTGAGATTGGTACATCTGTAAACCATGGCGGTTTAACTGGTGGTAACGGAGTAACAACATATGCATATTTTGACGCTTTAGGTGTCGGTACTCATAAACTCAACTTTTTATACGAATCAACAGGTTGTTCAGGTAATGGTGAAGGTAGCTTATATGTAACCGTAACCGATGAATTGGATGTGAACAATGCAACAGTTCAATATTGTCGCCCAGATATGCCAACCGATCTAAATCTTAGCCAATTGTTAGGTGTTAGCTCAGTAAATGCAAATTGGGCACTTACTAGTATTGAAGATAAAGATGGTAATGCTGTGACAAGAGGAACCGTAACAGACTATACTGATGGTGACCCAACATTTAGTGAGAATGGAACCTATACAGATGAGTATACATACGTATTTACTTATACACCAGGCGCAGTAAATGCTTGTGGCTTCGACTCACCTGTTACTTTAACAATTAAGGTGAAGCAAGATAGCTTTGATTAAGCACATGAAAGAACCACGGATTACACAGATGGACACAGATTAAAAATATCCGTGTAATCTGTGGTTAATCCATGCTTAATCCAAT
>JAKSBD010000485.1 GCA_022361295.1 Bacteroidales bacterium | reverse complement strand
TTATTGAATACCATCAATTGTTGAATTAAATAAAGTAAGAATTAGTCAATTGTAACTTTTTTGGAATAAATACATAATTAATATAGATTTGATATGCTTTATATAATACCAATATGGTACGATAGAAAGCATATTACGTATATCGACTAGTTACAGGCAATACGACTAACTCACATACACAAATAATCATATGCAATTTGAACTTGACGCACAAACAATAAAAGATTTAGATATATTCGGTGATGGTAGAAGCTCGAAATCTATTTTCAGTTTTTATAACAAAACAAAAACAGTTGGTGGTCGAGATTATTTAATGCGAATAATGCGTATTCCTTCAACCGATTTTCAAGAACTATTTAATAGGAAAAGTACAATAGAATATTTCTCAACAAATAATATAGAATTCGTTTTTAATGAAAGTCAATTTGATTTTATAGAACGCTATTGTAAATTGAATATACCGCCATTGAAAGACAATATTATTAATGCAATTTTCCAAAATTTATCATACACGCTAAAACCAAACAATGACTATTACATAATTCAAACAGGAATTCAACATCTGAAGCATTTATTTGCTTATTTGAAAAGTTTTGTAAGTGAAATTGAGCATAACAATATACCGGCCAATTTAAGAGATGATATTTCATTTATAATAGAATTTATTAATAAAAGAGAGTTTGATGCTTTTGTAGGGAATAGGAAAGGTATAAAGAAAGGACAATTAAATAGATTGGACTATCTCTTAAGGGATAAGTACATCAATGAATTACTAAAATTGGTTCGTATTCTTTATAAATTTGATGCCTTAAGCTCTGTTGGAATGATTGCAAATAAGAAGAATCTTTCATTCCCAGAATTTGTAGATACTTCTGTACCTACCCTGTCAATTCAAAACCTTTATCATCCGCTTCTTGATAATGCCGTTCCATATGATTTTGATTTTACAAAAAATAAAAATCTTTGTTTTTTGACGGGGCCAAATATGGCTGGAAAATCTACATTTCTTAAATCAATTGGTTTATCCATTTATATATCACATTTAGGTTTTCCTGTAGCT
>JAKSBD010000509.1 GCA_022361295.1 Bacteroidales bacterium | reverse complement strand
GTTACTCGCAGATTTTCAATATAACTTTAAACAACTTCATTGTATCACATTATTAATTTAACGTACACTTCCTGATAATGTGCTTATCTCACGGTTCCCCTTAAGGTTTGTAATGCGGAAACTACCGGATACAGAGTTGCCTTTTAGGTTACCATCTATATTAGCTAATTCTGCATCTCCAGAAACAGTGTTTGATTTCGCATTTCCCTTAATGCCATCAAGTTCAATATCTCCTGAAACAGTATTTGCAGATATATCACTTCCAATTTTCCTTGCGATGATATCACCTGACACCGTATTGCATTTTACACGGCGCTGACCTACTCCAGACACTTTAATATCTCCGCTAACACTATTTACATCTGCATCGGTCATGGCCGGCATAGTAATATAAAAGCGACCTGATGTACTGCCTTTCGAATTACGTGGATGATCAACTTCCACATAAAGCGTAGTACCTGATTTGCGCGTAATAATTTTATACTCATCTTTTTCCCGGCTCCAGCTTACAGAGCCTGTTACGTGCACCTCATTTCCTGATGCCTGCTCAATAACTACATCACTAAAAACAACATTAACTTCGACTTCAGTAATGTTTTCGAATTTTTTATCTACTTCAACCTTTCGATCCTGTGCAATTGCAGCAATGGAAAACCCAATGATTCCAATAAGTAATAATAGCTTCTTCATGTTCTGATATTTTAAATGCAATTAAGTTTTAAGATAGGACGCCCGAACGAAGCGATTAGTTACAACAACAACTAACAATAGCCATTTTCCTTTACAAACATATCATCTGTAAGCTATCAATCTATTACCTACCTCCCTCTAATAACCGCAGTTCACTATCAATTAACAAGACCTAATCTATACGTAACTGATATCCGCTACCATGGATATTAACTATTTCAACCCCTTCAACTTCGCGCAGGTATTTGCGTAATTTGGTAATATAAACATCCATGCTTCTTGTGGTAAAATAACCTGTTTCGCCCCAAACCTGCTTCAACGCCTTTTCGCGTGGTAAAACCTTATTTTCGTTTTGGCATAATAACATCAACAAATCAGCTTCCTTTGGCGATAGCTTGTGTTCTTCGTCCTGAAAATGGATTGTTCGAAACTCACTATTGAATACTGCACCCCCAATCTTATATTCGGTTTGAACCTCCACTTGCTGGCGCTTATTACGATTGAGGATAGCTTTAATTTTACAGATCAGAATCTCTGAGTCGAAAGGCTTCGTTATATAATCATCGGCACCTGTACTAAAGCCTTCGAGCACATCTTCTTTCATTATTTTAGCCGTTAAAAATATAATAGGAATATCGGCATTGATCTCTTTTATACCACGAGCAATTGTGAATCCATCAACATTTGGCAACATCACATCTAAAATGCATATATCAAACTGCTCTTCCTGAAATCGCTTAACGGCTAACATTCCGTCCTTAACCCATGTTACATCAAACTTATTAATCTCTAAGTAGGCTTTCATGACCGTACCAAAATTACGGTCGTCTTCAACCATAAAGACTCTTTTATATTCTTCCATCAGTATTATTTGTAAGGGAGCTGAATTAAAAACTCGGTTCCTACATTGATTTTACTTTTCACACTTATACTACCATGATGAGCATCAACAACTGCCTTCACATAACTCAAGCCCAGCCCAAAACCTTTTACATTATGGACATTGCCTCCGGTAGCGCGATAAAACTTCTCAAAAATTTTATTTTGCTGTTCACGTGTCATGCCAATTCCATTGTCTCTTATACTTATTTGAACACCATTGCCTGTATTAATCGTTGATATCTTGACCTCAGGCGTTCCTTTAGTGTATTTCAAGGCATTTTCAAGCAAATTAACTATTACATTGGTAAAATGTATTTCATCAACTAAAAATACACTTAATTCTGCTTTTAAGGAAGTTGAAATTTTACCATTTGTCTCACTGGCCAGTAATTGCATATTATCAACAGCACGCAAAATCAACTCATGCAGGTCTTTAGAAGCCTTTACAACAGAAAAATCTTTCTTCTCAATTTGCGACATCTGTAAAACCCGTTCAACATGACTATTCATACGTGAATTTTCTTCCTTAATTATTCTTAAGAAGTTGCGAACATGATCTTCATTATTAATAATTGTTGGAGTTAAAATGCTATCGGTAGCTAAGCTGATTGTTGCAATTGGAGTTTTAAACTCATGTGTCATATTATTAATAAAGTCGGTCTTTATTTGAGATACCTTCTTTTGGTTAAGGATTGTGCGAATAGTAATAAAAAACGTAATGAGAATAAACAGGGTAAAAATCATTGACAAGGACACCATTAAACCTTGGGATTTAATAATGTAGGAAGCCATATCAGGAAAATAGATCATTAATTCAAACGGTGAAATACCCCGGAATATATCACGTGGAAAAAGGCGGATATTATACGGCTTGTAATCTGATGTTCTGGCAACATCAAAGGCCTTCGACTGATAATCGGTCAATTGACGGGTGTATTGATTAAACACTCCAAATTCATATTTTGTATCAATACCATTCTGAAGCAGTTCCTCGGTCAGTAGTTCATTCAACCTATCTAAGTCAATGCGCTGCTGCAGCGGATCGTGCCTGGCCTCTATCTCACGCTTCATTTGATTATAGACCTCTAACATCCCCTTATTTCGATGCTCAAGCGCCTCAATCACCACATTGATCGAATCTTCAACGTGTAATAATTTCTCTTCAAGTTCAAGGACATCAATTTCTTCACCAGAGGCATCAATAAAAACCTGATGATCGCTAATATTCCCATTGACCTCGGCATGAACCTCAATTCGAGTACCGCCATTGGTAATAACTGTATCTTTTTTGTGATAGATCACTTTTGAATTTGCCGGCGATATACTCTGCTGACGGATAATAGCAATATTTCCATTGGCGTCTTTTTGAACAGTTGTATTACGATGCGTTGGCACCTTTGGCATAAATTCTCGAAAAAAATACTCGGTATTATGTTCGTTTTCCAGGCGCTGGACAGTATTATCAAGTGAACGGTATACGGCAGCATGAAATTTTTCCTTCTGCACCTTTATCGATTGTTGAATCCATAAGTATTGAGCGGCAATTATCCCAAGCAGTGACAAACTCATTAACAGGACTAACCCAAGTATTGATTTTCGTTTCATTTGCTTATCAATTATACTGTAAAGATAGGGCTTTGATACAAAGCACTAAAACACATTAACTTTTCCTTAACTGTTTTTAACCCGATGTTAACCACTTTAATATCAGTTCATTTGTACTTTTGAAATTGTAATTAAAGTGTATTGACAATAATGGATAATGCACATAGATTAAGTTACTAACTCATAAAATTGGAAACTATGAAATCAGGAAAAAGAGTATTTGGGCTAATCCTCAGCGCTGTAATTATAGCAACATGTGGTTTTAACACTACAGCTCAAACCAAAAAGAATAACCAGGTTAGAGTGAAGGTAATTAACAGTGAAGGGGAAAAAGTTGTTGAGATAGATACGACATTTAACCATGATGTTTATGTTTTTTCCTCAGGCGATAAAACAAAGATTATTAATCTCGATAGCATAATAGATGCTCATCATGGTGAAATTGACAAGCACATGCGTGTAATGGCCTTCAAAATGGATTCATTAAATGATTTTGAGTTTGAGTTTGATGGAGATATGGAAAAGATGCACATTGAAATGGAAAAACTTCTCAAAGAAAAGGGTATTCAAATAGAAGAACTTGAGCACATGCATGAAGCCCATCGAAATCGCGTAATAATTATGCAGGAAGGCAAAAATGAAATGGACATTGAAGAATTTATTAATGAAGATGGTGACCACATAAAAATCATAAAAAAAGAAATAATTGAGGAAGGCGAGCATGAACCTGTGGTTAAATCCTTTATTATTAGCTCTGACACGCATGACATCCCAATGCATTGGAAAGAAAAGCATGAGCACAAAACAACCGTGAAGGTTGAAGCAATTTCATTGGAGGACATCTCATTCTTGAAAAAGATTGGTCTTAGTCAAGAAAAGATAATGAATGAACCACTTAAGATAGAAGAGCTAAAGGTAAAAATTGAGAAGATGATTGAAGATGAGAAACTACAAACGTTAATGCACATAGAATGCAACTTACCTGAAGGAAACTATCATCTTGAAATGTTTAACCAGGAAGGAAACAAAGTAAAAGAGGACAAAAATATTAAAGCAGGGCCTATGAAGCAGGAGTTTGACCTAAAAAAAGAGGAAGCTCCTTATTATCTGATTTTATCTAAGAACAATCAATTCTTTGGCCGTAAAGTGGTGCTATAAATGATTTATGTTGTAAAGCTGGCGGGTGTCTTCATTGAGGGCATCCGCTTTTTTATTTTCCAAATTTCACTAATAATTCCACATTATGGACAAAATCATCACCCACGAAAAGGTTATGTCACTGTCCCAATGCCACTTAGCATTTTTGGCAAAGCAATTGAAATACTTCCTATAAATGAACAAATATGTTTGCAATAGAAATTATCGGTATAATCACTTGCTTAATGTACATCTGGTTTGTGATCGATAAATATTTAATAACAGACAATAGAGATTTTTAAAAAATAATTGGTTGGCGCTTTAACAAGGTAGCTTTTAAAGTTGAGCCAATCAGTAGTTTGGGTGTTTATAATAAAAAAGCTCCTTATCAACGGATAAGGAGCTTTTTTTAATTTTATCAGATGTCTATATTATTGTTATCGAAGTTTCTTCCACCCAACCAACTGTACCATCTGCAATCTGTATCTCTTTCCATTGCCCCAAAGTACTTATTATTTCCACCTTTGTACCTTCATGCAAAATAAATATTTCTGTTCCACTTGCATTAGGTGAACTTTTTACTGTCAGTGAAGGACTAAATACAATAGCATGATTGCGATTAACCAACTTGCTCTTCTGTCTATAGCTAAAGGTAAGTGTAACTAAAGCACCGGCAAGCAGTCCAACTCCTAAATAAAACCCTGCCTTCTTTAACAAAACTGAATTTGAAAAGAAAAACAAAGCTGCCATAACAAGGGTCAGCACAAAGCAAATAACGCCAATATAAGCCCAGGTATCGGATGTTGCTTTATTCCTAAAGTCGATAACCCACTTACTTAAAAAGAACTCATCTACTGATTCTATTTTATCGGTAGTTTGTGTATATGCCAACTCCAGGTTATACTTCACGTCTTTATCATGTGGCTTAAGCAATAAGGCACGTTCATAGTTAAGAATGGCATTGGCCAGTTCTCCATTTTTATAATAGGCATTTCCAAGATTAAAATATAAGGAACCACTTTCTACTCCGGTCGATAATATTCCGTTATAGACATCAATTGCGCCCTGAAAGTTGCCATCACTATATTGCTGATTACCTTCTTCTAATCGCTCATCTTGAGCATTCGTAATACCGAATGCCAAACTAAAAATAAATAATATAAATAGTTGCTTCATTTTTAACGCTTTATTTGATTTTCAAGCTTACTAATGGTAGCAATTGTCTGGTTGTACAATTTATCCATCTCTCCTGTTCCTGATGCGGGCGCATATCTAGCAAACTCACAAGTATCAAGTATTTCCATTATTTCATTAATCACTTCCTCTGAAGCATTGGACTTTGTTAAAATCTCTCCGGCATTATCTTTTGACAACTCACTTAATGGTAAACTTAATTTATCACTTAAATAGCCCCACAAAGCTCTAAGCACTTCTTCATAGAAAGCTTCTTTTTCGCCGGATTTAAGGAACTGTGCTGATTTTTTCAAACGCTTAATAGCCACTTTATTGGCTTTTTTGGTCTTCATCAATGTGACATTGGAGTTTTCCTTAATTCGCTTCTGATTGATGATGAAAAGCAGTATAAATAAGGACAAAGGCACTAATAAAGTAAGGTAATACATCAAACTACCAATAAAGAAAGTACCTGTTGGCTTTAATAAAGCCTTACCTGTTTTTATAAAGCGTATGTCTTTACCAATAAACTTAACATTTTCCTTACTAACATTAGAGCGGATAACGCCACTTGTCGTTTCTTCTGTTCCCTCTCCTTTTGCTACATTAATGCTAATGGGTCCTGACTCACTTGTCTGGTATTTTCCAGATTTTGGATTAAAGTATGCAAACTTTATAGATGGTATAGTAAATTCACCTGCATGACGTGGAATCATAAGGTACTCATATGTTTTTGATCCTTTCATTCCACTTGCTGTATTACTAATACTGTTGGAGATTTTAGCATCAAAATCATCAAAATCGGCAGGGAACTTTATTTGTGGTTCCTCAATAAACTTATGGTTTCCAGTTCCGCTTACAACGACCTTTAATGTTACACCATCATTAACAGACACTTCACTTTTATTTACGCTTGCCTTCATCGTTAGCTGGCCTACTCCACCGGCATAACCTTCAGGACGACCAGATGGCAGCGGCTTAACATTTAGCGTTATAGCCTTTGAGCGCACCTTCTTTTTAACGGTTCGATAGTTCGATTCGAAGAAATCATCAAATATGCTGCGCGAACGACTTCTTGCTACCCTTTGGCGAACAAGAAATTCAATCTCGGTTGGTTCAATCGTTAGTTTACCGGATTTCTGTGGAAACAGCAGTTTTTGCTCGTACGTTCCAACATTGTATGTACGTCCGTTAACATTTTCCATAGTCCAGGAAATTCCGTCCTGACTTTTTAGCGTCTGGGTGATGAAAGCGGATAATTCAGGTTGCTTAATATCCGATAAACCATCTAACTGAACTTTTGTATAAATTTTTGTGGTTAACACTAATGATTCCCCTTGATATACGTTCCTTTTTGATGGCGTTACCGTGATAAATAAATCATCATCACTTGGCGCACTCCCGGCAGCTTGACTTTGCTGATTTTGCTGCTGCGCTTGAGCCTCTCCCTTGACAACTTTAATACTTATAGAATTTGAGCTCACCTTCTCATCCTCTACCTTAACTGTAGCAGGCGGTATAGTAAACTGACCTTCTTTTAACGCTTTAAGTATAAACGTATAGGTATAAGACGTTTCGCGTGTTACTTTTCCATTAACAATCGAAGTACTGTTAGAGTATGAGGTGCTGGGTCCCATCAGAATTTGAAAATCCTGAAGTGCCGGCAACCGAATATCACTGCCTTCCTTGTTTAAGGTATATTGTAACTGGAATTTATCACCAACAACTACTGCTGATTGTGCACGAGCTGTAAAACTAACATCTTGCGCATTAACCGAAAGAAATCCGGCAGTGAACAGTAATAGGGTAAGTATGAATAGTCGCATATTTAAATAAGTATTTAATATCAAGACAATAGAATCAATATTATATGTCGTATAATTTTTTACTTGTGTCTAACATCTTTAGTCGTCTCCCGGACTAAAGTACAAAAATAGTACTTCTACCAGTTTTTTTCTGTTTTTGTTTGCTGAGCTGCTTTAGCTTTTCTCAATTTCTTTTGCAACTCATTCTCATCTTGCTGAATAGCATTTAATAATCGTTGTGCATCTTCCTTCGACATTTGCTCTTCAGGTTGTTGCTGTTGATTTTGCTGCTGATTCTGCTGTTGTTCCTGTTGCTGCTGGTCCTGATTTTGTTCTTGCTGATCTTTATTTTGCTCCTGTTGTTGCTGATCCTGATTCTGCTGCTGCTGATCTTTATTTTGATCCTGCTGCTGTTCCTGATCTTTGTTTTGATCCTGGTTTTGTTGATCCTGCTGCTGTTGTTGCAACATCTTTTGAGCGGCAATTAAATTATAACGCGTATCATGGTCATCAGGATTATTGCGAAGTGCATTCTTATATGCTTCAACACTTTCCTGGTATTTCTGCATGGCAAAATAACTATTGCCGATATTATGATAGACCTCTGATAAACGTTGCGGATCAGTTTCGGTACCAGCTAATATTTGAAATTGATCCAGAGCATCATTAAACTTCTCCTGCTTAAATAAGGCATCTCCAAGGTTAAACTGCCCTTCAAAAGAATCACCTGTTTTATCAAGTGCCTTCCGATATTCAATTTCCGACTCTAAATAAGCTGAATCGGCAAAATGACTGTTACCACTTCTGATAAAGCGGCGCTCATTTTGCGCATTGGCATTAATGATGCTAAACAACAGGGTCGAAACAAAAAATATGTATTTAAATTTCATCATAATCACAAATCCTTACTGATTATCTTCTTTCTTCACCTCAAAAATATTGATGTGTTTCAGGCGCCTGTTTTTGCGTTCCAAAATCAGGAATTCAATAATTATCAAAAGCAAAGCCAAAGCTGCGAAGTATTGAAATTGGTCGTCATAATCAGTGTATACTTTAGCTTCTAACTCAGATTTCTCCAATTCACTCAACTCATCAACCAGACTATTGATACCATTTCGTATGTTATTTGCAGGAATATAAGCTCCATTACCTGTTATGGCAATCTTCTGCAAGGTTTGCTCATCCAGCTTTGAAATAACCACATTACCATCACGGTCTTTCATAAAGTCATTACTGCGACCTCCGGCAACAGGTATAGGTGCTCCTTTAGGCAATCCCATTCCAACTGTATAAATTTTTATACCTTTTTCGGCGGCAACACTTGCAGCAGCAATAGGATCATCCTCATGGTTTTCTCCGTCGGTAATTACAATAATTGCCCTGTTAACATCTTCTTGTGTTGTGAAGGAATTAATTCCTTTATTTATTGCGGCGCCAATTGCAGTACCTTGTTTCCCAACTATATCAGTATTAATGGAGTTCAGAAACATTTTTGCTGATGCATAATCTGTTGTTATTGGCAACTGCACATAGGCCTCACCTGCAAAAACAATAAAGCCAACTCTATCATTGTGAAGCTTATCAACCAGGCGGGAAATTGCTCTTTTAGCTCTGTCCAGTCGATTTGGTTCAATATCCTGAGCCATCATACTATTAGACACGTCTAAAGCCACGATCAGCTCAATACCTTTACGTTTTACTGTCTGTAACTTACTCCCGTATTGCGGTCCTGCAATTGTTATTATAAGTAATACAAACGCAAATAACATAAAGTAAAACTTTATAACCGGTCGTTTGAATGATACATTAGGCATCAAATCATTTAGCAGTTCAGTATTCCCGAACTCCTCAAGGGCCTTCTTTCGTCTTTTTGCCAGAAATAGGTTTATAAATGCCAGTAAAGGTATTAGTACCAGCAGATATAAAGCATCGGGGTTTTCAAATCTGAATATATTCATTGGTTATTCTTTAAATCAAAATAATGTTCTCTTAAGGCAGATTTCTAAAGACCGTACTTCGTAAAAAGATTTCAAGTAAAAGAAACAAACCCGCGAAGGCAGCAAACCACCAGTATTCTTCTTTTCGTTTGGTATATTCACGCACCTCAATCCTGGTTTTTTCCAATTGATCAATCTCCTTATATATCTCATCAAGTTTGGCCTTATCTGTAGCACGGAAGTATTTTCCATCAGTCATATCTGCAATACCTTGCAACAACTCTTCATCAATCTTCACTTCCATTTGCTGGTATTGCTTACCAAATACTGTTTGCATCGGATACGGGGCCATTCCGTTCGTTCCAACTCCAATTGTGTATACTCTCACGCCGAAAGTCTTTGCAATTTCTGCAGCTGTCATGGGTGCAATTTCACCACGGTTATTTTCACCATCCGTCAGCAGGATAATTACTTTACTTTTGGCTTCACTATCTTTAATACGCTGAACAGCGGTGGCCAAACCCATCCCAATAGCTGTACCATCTTCCAACAATCCAAGATTAATATCCCGGAATAGATTCTGAAGAACGTTGTGGTCAGTTGTCAACGGACATTGAGTAAAACTCTCTGCTGCGTATATCACCAATCCGATTTTATCATTTGGTCGTCCTTTAATAAACTCTGCTGCCACTTCTTTAGCAGCTTCAAGTCGATTAGGCTTAAAATCTTCAGCCATCATACTACCTGAAATATCAAGTGCCATCATAATATCAATCCCTTCGGTAATTTCGTTCCTAAAACTATTGCTCGATTGCGGACGTGCCAGCACAGTGATAAGTAACACTATACTTAATACCCTAAAGGCAAACAATAAATGACGCAGGTACACTTTGTTTGATTTAGGAGCCTTGGCAAATCCTTTAAGCGTTGAGATCTTAAGTGAGGCCTGCATTCCTTTTTGTTTCCAAACATACCAGGCTATATAAGCCGGTACGATAAGCATAAGCCAGAAAAACAAAGGTTGTGCAAATGTTATATCATTAAT
>JAKSBD010000457.1 GCA_022361295.1 Bacteroidales bacterium | reverse complement strand
TTTTTTATTGAAGTTGTTTAATGTTGTTGGAAAATTTCAAGAGTGACGAATTGATTTTCAATATAACTTTGAAACAACTTTATTAAAAATTAAGTTGCTTCCAATCTGCTTTTAACCTCTCTGTTAAAGGCTTACCCATTCCTTTCACATCAATACCCATTGCTCTCAGGTTGTCGGCTACACCGTACATATCAGCGCAATTTATACAAGCCTCAACCACAACGCCGTTATTCTGCATCACCTTTAATTTTTCCTGCAATTCTTTATCCTCGCTTAACAATTTAGCCGATGGCCCCCAAACAATCAGGTAAACATCATTGAACCAATCCATCTTTTTTGCGGCATTGGTATACATAAAACAAACCTTAAGGGCCACATCTCTGTCGCCGCTACTCCACACAACCATCAGTTTATCCTGTTCTCTCATCGTCTTTTTTTTAGCAGTCACACCCAATAAAGGTACTGTTATCAAAAACAAAGTAAGTAATAAATGCTTCATAAGTATATTTTTTAATTTAGAGCTTACAATATCATATCATTAGTTGAAAAACGCAATTATGAACAGCCAGGCATCGTACTTAACACTACTGCAAAATCAACTCAATCAGATTGATGATCGCGAATTTGATTTTGCCTCATGGAAGAATGCTACCATTCTTTTAATTACAACTTGCTTTGGTGCTAATTCGCCTCAGGTTGCAGCTCTTGATAAAATTGATTACAACTATAGCAGTTGGGCGCTGAGAGACGAATCAGGCACTTCTGACCCGGTAAAACGCGAGTGTAAAACAACTTTATCCACTATTATAAAAGAATTTGAAATCAGGTTAGAATCTAACTCCGAAGGTGATAAGATTACTTCGGAAGCCGGACTCGACTTTGTTTGGTTACCTTTTGAAGATGAGTTAACAGGTGCTTCTCTTAAAAAGCTGAAATCAATTTTAACACAAGCTAATGTTTCATCAGACGAGGTGGAGGCCTTTTTAAAAGATTTACCAAACCAAACGCTTGTTAACATTATCCAAACCATCCTGTTATCAAAAGAATTTAAGCAGTGGATATGCAAGTAATTTCACCATATAAAGAACGGTATATGACCTCATATGCATTCATTAATAACATACTACATGTGTCCATCGAAGGGCCAGCCACCATATATGACCTCTATGATTTCCTGGATGAGTTAGGCAATTTACACAGTTTACCCGAGCACCTGAAGGTATTTTACGATTTAAGAGAAGCATCCATTGACCTTCGACTGGATGAAATCAATATATTGTCTAAACGAGCAGAGGAAAAAACACTTCACTGTAAATCTGTTAAAACAGCTTTTTGCGTTCAGGATCCAAAAATCACTGCCTATGCCATGCTTTTCTCATGGTTGCCCGATAATTCAAAAATAAGTCGCAAACAATTCTCTACCAAAGAAGCTGCTTTTGAGTGGCTTAACGCAGAATAAGCCACTTTATTAACGATTCTTAATATTAAATCATCGTTAAAACGTAACGACAATGTTAACTTTGTGCGAATTTTTACTCAAGTTAACATGACGCTAAATCATAAAACAGGTAAAACTTATAACGAATACATCGTACTTATTTACCGGTTATTATTAATAATGCTTTTTTACAGTGCATTCCGCATTGTATTCTACCTATTTAATGCATCGGCATTTCCTAATGTTGATTTTAGCTCTTTCATGACTGTTTTGAAAGGAGGCTTAATGTTTGACTTAAGTGCAATGCTATATTTGAATGGGCTGTATGCACTATTATACATTATTCCATTACCTTTCAAATTCTCAAAAACATATCAGTATTTTCTTAAAACCATATACCTGCTCATTAATGGCGTTGGCTTTGCACTTAACAGCATCGATCTTATCTACTATCAGTTTATTCAAAAACGAACTACCTACAATGTCATTAATATTCTTGAGAATGAAACAAACATGACTAAGTTATGGGGACAGTTTATTATTGACTACTGGTATGTAGCCCTTATTTTCATTGTATCGGTATGGTTACTTAGCATTTCATATTCGGCCTTGCGACCAACCAGGATTAAGTTTTCAAACAGGTGGATTTATCCGGCTGTTTCAATCGTTGCCCTGGCCTTATTCTCAGGCTTTTCAGTTATAGGTATGCGCGGTGGATACAAGCATTCTACACGCCCCATCAACATGGCCAATGCAGGTAAATATGTGAATACACCAGACGAAATGGCACTTGTACTAAATACGCCGTTCTGTGTTATACGCACCTGGGGCAAGAAAAACTTTACTGCTTATAAGTTTTTTGAGACTGAAGAAGCACTACAAAGTAATTACCATCCCGTTTATGTGCCAGATTCCTCTGCGGTTCAACGCAAAAAGAACGTGGTTATCTTCATCCTTGAAAGCTTTAGTCGCGAATTATTCGGATCGATGAATAAAGACCTCGATAATGGTAACTATAAAGGCTATACGCCATTTTTAGACTCATTAGCGCAACATTCTTTGATTTTCAATCATGCCTATGCTAACGGAAGAAAATCAATTGATGCCATGCCATCTGTCTTAGCTAGCATTCCGGCACTGGTACTTCCTTATGTTGTTTCAGAATATTCATCAAACCAAATAAATGCCTTGCCATACCTACTTAAGAAGGAGGGCTACCAAACGGCATTTTTCCATGGTGCTCCAAACGGCTCTATGGGCTTTGATTCCTTTGCCAATGTGGCTAAGTTTGATGATTATAAAGGAATGACCGAATTTAATAATGACGATGAGTTTGATGGCATGTGGGGCATTTGGGACGAGCCATTCTTTCAGTTTTATGCCGATGAAATGAACAAGATGCAGGAACCTTTTATGACATCCTTATTCTCGTTATCGTCGCACCACCCTTTTAAAGTACCGGAGCAATATACCGATGTATTTCCTAAAGGCACGCTTCCGCTTCATCAATGCGTTGGCTACACCGATAATGCGCTACGCCAGTTTTTTAACAAGGCGAAAGAAATGCCTTGGTACGAAAACACATTGTTTGTCATTACTGCTGACCATAGTTCCAGGGGGCACTATGATTTTTCACATATCAGCACCAATAAGTTTCAGATCCCGCTCATATTCTTTAGCCCGGGCGATTCTACCTTACGGGGCATTGATGAAAGAGTTGCTCAGCAAATTGACATTATGCCGACTGTTCTTAATTACATAGGTTATGACCAGGAGCCATACGTTGCCTTTGGAAACAACCTGTTAAACGAAGACTCCAATCGCTTTGCAATTAACTACATCAATGACAGCTATCAATTGTTGCACGATGATTATGTCATTCATTTTGACGGGCAAAATATAATCAGTGCTTTTAACACTGACAAAGATTCAATGTTAACAACCAACATTAAAGATACAGACCAGGAATACCTGAATCATTTACCACTAATGAAATCAATAATCCAACAATATAACAACCGTATGATCGAAGATCGCTTAACGGTTGTTGAGTAAAAAAAGGAGGCTTGATCAAAGGCAGAAATAATAACCTGAGAGTTACAAATCGAAAGTATAAATATGAAGCCACAAAGATCTTATTTGTTTGCTTAAATTTATCTTAGCAGCTTAACAACCAGAATACTAAACTTCTATTATTTCACCACAAAGACACGAAGAAAGACTGAAAACATCAATAATGGCTTTGTGTACGTTGTGACTTAGTGGTTAATATGCATGACACGATGAACACTATGAAAGCTGAAAACAATGCTAAAGACTTTGTGAACTTAGTGACTTAGTGGTTAATATGCATAACACCATAC
>JAKSBD010000058.1 GCA_022361295.1 Bacteroidales bacterium | reverse complement strand
TTATCAGCATTAATGGAAAACTGGCTTATATGGGGGGGAATCGTTTTACGCCTCCTGACCAGGAATTATCGCAGGCGTCAGAAATGGTGGTGTTGGATGAATCGAGAGCTTTTGAGTGGCAGGAAGACAATAAACTGTTTGTCGATCTGGCTGTCAATTATCGTATAAATCGCACTAATGTATCTCATGTGCTTATTTTGCAAGGCAAAAATATCTTAATGACAGAAGAAATGTTTGGCTGGGCTTACGACTTTAAAAAGCAGGAAGTCGTATCGCATGGCATGACTATGATATATCCGTTTTTTAGCTATCGCCTGGAGTTCTGATTTGACCGGGATTTAGTAAATAATGCTTTTGGAAAAGGTCATTTCACTATAGTGGAGTGACCTTTTTGCTATGGGGGTAACTAGTAAATAATGTAGCTATGAGAGTAATACTTAAATAGTTGACAAAACAAGGAATGTTTACGTGTTTTGGTGTGCGCAAAAATCGATGAAATTAACATGAAATACATCAGGTTTTATTTTCCGGAGCTCGTTGATGCTATGCTCGTAAATTATAGAAAATGAATGGTTAAAACAATGCCCCTGGCTAAATAGAGAAAGTTTTCAGCTTTTAATGTGGAAATATTTCTTCAATTTCATATTGAAAATGAAAGCATTGTTGTGTTTATTTTTAATAAATATAAATAGCAGGAGTTTGTTAAAATTGTAATGTAGAGTTTGCAATTGTGTCGAATATCATTTTAGATTTGTAATTATAAACATAGAGAATGCAATCATTTTTTGAAACACACCGCTATTTATTAGAACATCTTGGATCGCCTGTAAGGCGCGAACTGATGAATGAAATAGACTGGAACCATCGCTTAATAGGTATAAAAGGTGCAAGAGGAGTTGATAAAACAACATTCTTGCTTGATTTTGCCAAATTAAACTTTGGATACGACAAGAGTTGTTTGTATGTCAATTTAAATAATCTCTATTTTACTGAGCGTACCATAGTTTCCTTTGCCGATGAATTTAGAAAAAAGGGCGGGAAGACATTAATATTGGATCAGGTATATAAATATCCGGACTGGTCAAAAGAATTACGGTATTGTTACGATAACTTCCATGATTTAAAAATTGTATTCAGTGGTTCAGCAGTTATGCGCCTTATGGATCAGAATCCTGATTTAAAAGATTGTGTTGCAGTTTATCGTTTGGATGGATTTTCATTCAGAGAGCATTTAAATCTGGCAACTAAGAATAAGTTCCAGGCATATTCATTAGATGAAATATTAAGCAATCATAAAGAAATAAGTGCTGAGATAAGTTCGAAAGTACGTCCTTTGGCTTATTTTAATGATTACCTCGAGCATGGTTATTATCCGTTTTTCCTGGAAAAGAGAAACTATCATGAAAATGTGGTAAAGAATATTAATTTGATTCTTGAAATAGATATTTCGTACCTCGAGCAAATTGAATTGAAGTATTTGCCCAAATTACGTAAATTGCTGTATTCCATTGCCAAGATGGCTCCGCTTCAACCCAATGTGAGCCGGTTAAGCCAGGAAATTGAAACGTCAAGAGCCACAGTGATGAACTATCTTAATTATCTGAAAAACGGGCGTTTAATCAATATGCTTTACGAAGATAGTGAGTCGACAAAGAAACCATCAAAGATTTACATTCAAAATCCAAATGTATACTATTCAGTTACGCATGGAGAAGTAAGTCAGTTAAATATGAATCGTACCTTTTTTCTAAACCAGGTAGGATATCGTCATCAGGTTAATGTATCAAAAAGCAGTGATTTTAAAGTGAATGGCCGGCTTGAGTTTTACATTGGTGATGAAAAAGTACCGGGTAAAGAACTGGGTGAAAATGAATACCTGGCCCACCATATGCTGGAGGTAGGAGAGAAGAATCAGATTCCGTTATGGCTATTCGGATTTCTGTATTAATGATTGAATAGAAGATGCAAGACATAAGATATAAGACACTTGATAAGAGATTAAAGATATGAGTAGAAAATATGGAGTAATGAGATTTTTTTGCACCAAGCAGTATTCTGGCTGTAAATAGTCTTGATACTCAGTACTTGATACTTTGTACTAATTATAATAACCAATTAATTATTAGGAGTATATAAAATGGCTAAAGAAAAAAAGTTTATTACATGTGATGGTAACCACGCCGCTGCACATATCGCGTATATGTTTAGTGAAGTGGCTGCTATCTACCCAATTACGCCATCATCAAACATGGCGGAGAATGTGGATGAATGGGCTGCTGCCGGAAGAAAAAACATTTTCGGTGAAACAGTAAAAGTAGAAGAAATGCAGTCTGAAGCCGGTGCAGCAGGTGCTGTTCACGGTTCATTACAGGCTGGAGCTTTAACATCTACATTTACAGCATCGCAGGGATTATTATTAATGATTCCTAACATGTACAAAATTGCCGGTGAGCTTCTTCCAGGTGTATTCCACGTAAGTGCACGTAGTTTGGCTGCCCAGGCTTTATCAATCTTTGGTGATCACTCAGATGTGATGTCAACCCGTCAGTCTGGTTTTGCAATGTTGGCAACCGGTTCTGTTCAGGAGGTGATGGATTTAGCTGCTGTTGCTCACTTAACGTCAATTAAATCACGTGTTCCTTTCTTACACTTCTTTGATGGATTCCGTACGTCTCACGAAATTCAGAAGATTGAAGTATTGGAGAATGATGATTTAGCTCACTTGGTAGATCAGGAGGCTCTTCAGGCTTTCCGTGATAACTCACTAAACCCAGAGCACCCTGTAACACGTGGTACTGCTCAAAACCCTGATGTATACTTCCAGGCACGTGAGGCTGCTAATCCATTCTATGATGCTTTACCTGATATGGTGGCAGAGTACATGGATGAGTTAAGTAAAATTACAGGTCGTAAGTACCGTCCGTTCGATTACTATGGAGCAGAAGATGCTGAGAACGTAATCGTAGCAATGGGTTCTATTACTGAAACCATTCGCGAAGTAATTGACAGCTTAACGGCTAAAGGAGAAAAAGTAGGATTGATAGCGGTACACTTATACCGTCCGTTCTCAGCCAAGTACTTTATGGAAGCTTTCCCAAAAACTGCTAAGAAAATTGCTGTTCTTGACCGTACGAAAGAGCCGGGAGCAAACGGGGATCCTTTATATCTTGATATCCGTGACTTGTTCTACGGAAAAGAAGATGCTCCTGTTGTAGTTGGTGGTCGTTATGGATTATCTTCAAAAGATACGACGCCTGCTATGATGTTGAGCGTATTTGAAAACTTAAAGCTTGACGAGCCTAAGAACCAATTTACTGTTGGTATTGTTGATGATATTTCTCACTCATCATTACCGTTGTTACCAGAATTCTCATTGGCCGATGAAGGTACTTTCGAAGGAAAATTCTACGGCTTAGGATCTGATGGTACTGTTGGTGCTAACAAAAACTCAATTAAAATTATTGGTGATAACACAGATAAGTATGCTCAGGCTTACTTTGCTTATGACTCTAAGAAGTCGGGTGGTATCACAATATCTCACTTACGCTTTGGTGATACGCCAATTCGTTCACCTTACCTGGTAAATACACCTGACTTTGTAGCTTGTCACGTACCAGCTTACCTTAACATGTACGACATGCTTAAAGGTTTGAAAGATGGTGGTACATTCTTATTAAACTGCTCTTGGAGTGAAGCTGAATTGGAAGG
>JAKSBD010000407.1 GCA_022361295.1 Bacteroidales bacterium | reverse complement strand
GTGGGGTTTATGCTCAATTTCAAAAAGTAGAGAGTTCAGACTTTACTGTTTTATCAATTAATGAAGTTGATAAATTAGAAGCGATATTAATCCGATCAAAGAAAAAGAGACACATACCACAAAAAATTGGTTCCGGACTTATTCTAGGGGAGTTGGTATTTAATAAGCATTCTAATATTGAATTTAAGGTAGTAATCGTGGTTTTTAGGAACTCAGTCTTAATAATTGATGTAGCGGCCAGGATCGAATACATAATTGCATCACCTGATGATGTAATGGCTATAAAAGAAATATTGTCTGATTTATAATTAGAAAGTGCGTTTTATTAGCCCCCATCACAAACCTTACCCAAAGCCCGGCGTATTGCGCCGCTTGCGCCGGGCTAATTTTAAAACAATAACAATTGATATTATGAAGAAATATATAACCTTAAATATGCATTCCTATACACTGGTAATCCTTTTAACATTATTACCAGTTGTGTCATGTTATTCACAAAAACATGAAATAAAAGTATTGTATTCACCCGTTTCTTTGCTAAGAATGGACAGTTGGAAAAATGATTCGGATGGTGCCAATGGAAGCGCTTACAAAGAAGATCCTGCTTTTTATGGAGCTTTAATGATGGAGTATAATCGGTATATAGAACCATGGGTGAAACTAGGAATAAATGTGGGAGTTGATTACAGAACTGTAAAATTAAGGGGTTCAATAAATCATTTTTCAGGTTATCCGGATTTTACGGGTTGGACAACTTTTTATACACAGACGACCAAGGATTTATATTTAATGGTAGCTCCACAACTATTGTTTGAGTATTATAATAGTAATGGATATACCCTTGGAAGCGGTATTGCCTTTGCAATGATTCAGCATATTGAGAATATCGATAACGATATGTTTAAATCAAGAAAAAGTGACCTTAAACCATTTTTCCATATAGAGCTCTTAAACTTCAAAATTGGAGAGAAAAACGGATTAACTGGTCAGCTGGGCTTTGGTCATAAAGGCTTGTTCAACATTGGATATTTCTGGAGGTGGTAGTTTTAGCATTGATTTGAGGTCAGGGTAGATTTGTATTGCTTCTGGCCGCTACTACCGCGCTGACGGGGGAATTAACATTCTGAATAAAAAATATATAAACTAACATAAAAAGACCATGAAACATCTAATTCTATTTTTAAGTCTGATGCCAATTATAACTTATGGACAATCAGGATCATAACGATTCATTTCCCCCCGCTACCGCACGTGTCCCCACGTGTGGTATCAAAACTAAGCCTAAAATTTTATGAGTCGTAATTATAAATTTCATAATTCAGCAGGCGTCTATTTTGTGAGCTTTGCAGTAGTAGAGTGGCTAGATGTATTTACCAGAAACGAGTATAAAGATATTCTGCTTGAGAATTTGGTCTATTGCCAAAAACAAAAAGGCATGGAGATTT
>JAKSBD010000159.1 GCA_022361295.1 Bacteroidales bacterium | reverse complement strand
CGTATTTTATGAAGCACTGGATAACCCGGTAGAGGTATCTGTACCAGGTATATCTTCAGGTGATTTGGATGTAACATTCTCAAATGCAACAAAACGTTCACGAGGTAATGGTGTATACATCGTAAAACCTAAAAATGGTTTTGCCGGTGGTAAATCTATTGTAACGGTTTATGCGAATATAGCAGGCAAAAGACAGCGCATCGGAAGTAAAGAATTCCGTATTAAACCTCTTCCTTTACCGTATGCAACAATTGCAGGTAAGCAGGATGGTAAGATCAAAAAGAATGTCTTACTGGCGCAAACAGGTATTTTTGCAACCATGGGTCCTGACTTCGATTTTGAGTTGGAGTACAAAGTAACGCAGTTTAGTGTTGCAACTACCAGAGGTGGATTCTTTGTGAATAAATTTTCAAAGAGTAATCGCCTTACAGAAGAGCAAAAAGAATTAATTAAAGGATCCTCAAAGGGTTCTAAAATTATGATAGAAGAAATTAAGGCTATCGGACCAGACGGACGAAATAAAAAGCTCGCGCCGATAGTAATTAATGTTGACTAGGAAATAAAAAATAAAGACAATGAAAAGATTATTCTTTATCCTGATTGTATTGGTTGGATTTGGTGCTGCTGATGTGGCAAAAGCACAAGAAGTAAACACTGAGCTTTATACGAAAGATCATGTACCAAACCGTAAGCCTATACCTTATGCACACGTACGCGAAGCGGATGTACTGTGGGCTAAAAAGATTTGGCGTGTTATTGACCTGCGTGAAAAAATGAACCTGCCAATGTATTATCCAACAACTAAAATGGATGATCGCTACAATTTAATTGATCTGCTTATCTATGGTATCCAGTATGAAGGATTAACTGCATACTCTGCAACGACAGATGATGAGTTCCAGGTACCTTTAACCCTGGATCAGGTAATGCGTGAAATGGGTGCTGTTTCTGATACACAGATGATTCAAAATGTTGAAACAGGTTTATACGAAGAAAAAGTTATCAAAGGTGAGATAAGCTCAACTGAGATCAAACAGTTTATGCTTAAAGAAATCTGGTTCTTCGACAGAAAATATTCACGTATGGATGTTCGTATTGTTGGATTATGTCCGATTCGAGAGTTTGTTCAGGGTGACAGTCAGGAGAGTGAAGTAAGGGTTTCTCAGACTTTCTGGATTTACTTCCCGGAAGTACGTAACCTTCTTGCCAGACACGAAGTATTTAACCCTCGTAACGATGCACAACGTCGTACTTTCGATGATATTTTTATTAAGCGCTATTTTGGTAGCTATATCTACAAAGAAGCTAACGTTTACAACAACCGTCGTATTGAAGACTATACTGCAGGTATGGAAGCTATGATGGAGTCAGAGCGCATTAAGCAAAGTATTTTTGAGAAAGAACACGATATGTGGGAATTCTAATAATAGGATAAAGTCTAGTCAAATAAATATATAAAGGGAGCTGTTTTAGCTCCCTTTTTTATTTCCATAAATCTTGATCTCGTACAAAAAAAAGGATGTCATCTTAACAGGCAAAATGCAAATAAAGATGACATCCTTTCTTAAGAGTAATATATTGTTAATTCTTCACTAAAGTGCCAATGTTATCACCTTTTAGCACTTTAACCAGGTTACCTTTTGTATCCATGTCAAACACCACAATATCAAGGTTGTTTTCTTTACACATGGTCGTAGCGGTTAAGTCCATTATTTTTAAACCACGGTTATAGATTTCGTCAAAGGTTATCTCATCAAATTTGGTAGCTGACGGATCTTTCTCAGGATCGGCAGTATAAATACCATCAACACGGGTACCCTTTAACATTACATCTGCTTCAATTTCAATTCCTCGCAGTGAAGAACCGGTATCCGTAGTAAAATAAGGATTACCTGTACCTGCAGCCATAATAACCACCTCGCCATTGTTTAAGGCTTCAACGGCTTTGGGTTTGTCGTAATATTCTCCCACCGGATTCATACGAATCGCAGTTAGAACTCGTGTTTTAACATCCATCGCCTGTAAAGCCGATTGAAGGGCTAATCCGTTAATAACTGTGGCCAGCATACCCATTTGGTCACCTTTATAACGATCAAAGCCTTTTGAGGCACCACTAAGCCCTCTGAAGATATTTCCACCGCCAATTACAATCCCCACTTGTACACCCATCTCAACGGCTTCTTTAATCTGTTCTGCATAATCATTCAGGCGATCAGGATCAATACCATAACCCTGCTCTCCCATTAATGACTCTCCGCTTAGTTTTAGTAGTACTCTTTTGTATTTCATTGTTACATCTGTTTTAAATTACAAGCATTCAAAGATAGGAAATGATTTGCACTCATCATGATCTAATTATCACGTATAAGATGACTCTTTGAGGAGTTGATTAATGGTAGTTCTTGGGTCATATACCAAATTCAAGTCGTTCATCAAATCCTTGAATTTGTTTATCCTTATTCAATAGTTTTCTCAAATGCTGGAAGATGATCAAAACTGTCGTTTTTGAAAGGGAATAATTCTCCTTAAGTATTGTCTATTTATCAAAACGTCGCCAATTGAGGAGTTTTGTCGCTTCCTACCACATAAGTACCTCCCGGCAGACTGCTGGGAGTCTTCTTCGGATCAACCTCGCTGCCAGCGAGGTTGATCCGGAGCGGTCCCGAACTAATCCCGGAGAAGACTCAATGTATTACCGAAGAAATACATTGAATTTACCGAAGACACTATTTCGAAGAAAAGGCTGATATGTTCGCATTGATTGTTCATTCAGACATATTATTGTTAAATACTTTTTTGAAAGATTTTGTTTATCAATTTACCTTCTGTGAATATATAACATGCCATTAAGGTTAGAAGAAACTGCTGCGATTAATTGATTAGTGAATCTTAAATTAATGGTACAAAAAAGAGCAAGGACTCATCCCTGCTCTTTACATTTTTTTGTTTGCTTACTTAATTCAGCATTTCATTCAGTAAGTCTTTTACCTTACTACCATCCCATCGGGCAGCACCTTGCTTTTTCATAACCAACTGGCCCTCGGGTGAAATAAGAAATGACGCCGGGATGCTTCGAGAAGAGAAAATATCGGGCTGTCGGCTCCTCAAAACATAAACCGGAAAAGTATATTGCTTCTTTTCTACAAACTCACGTAATATTCCTTTTGATTCCTGACTAACGAGAATAAAGGCCATATCATTTTTATACTCATCGTATAAGCGCTGAATAGATGGCATCTCGGCAATGCAGGGAGGGCACCAGGTGGCCCAAAAGTTCAGGAAAATAACCTTTCCCTTGAGTTCTGAAAGTGACAAAGTATGACCATCTAAATCTTCAACATACCAGTTATAATCACTATCTGATAAATAAGACACGTCCTTACTCTCGCGAGGCTGAAACATGCTGTAGCGAATTATTGTTGAAGACACAATTTTGCGCGAAGCAGGAAATAACATAGCAATTACCAGTGCAGTAAACAGAAAATCAAAAACAATACCCATGATCGTTTTCTTTCGGCGATATTTATGCCACTGCTCAGACCAAAATCCTTTCTTCATACTCTTTTATCTTCTTTAATGATATAACAACAGGTATACCTTATGGTTTTAAAACAAATATTTCCATATGGAACGATATACCTTTAAACCCGCATTGGCTTCTACCCTCACCCAATTATTTCCTGCTAATCCTGCCTTTTGCCTGAAAGCATCAATATCAATTGTCAGCCGATGTGCCGTACCAGGCATCAGGGTTAAAGGAAACAGGTTATCGTCTCCGCCTTTAATTCTGAATTTACGCGCCTTTTTAAACGGTGCTCCAAAAGCTAAAATCGGTGGAGAAAAGGTCAGGCTCTCCTTTGTTTGATTATTGATTAATATGCTTGCAACACGCGCCTTTGTTGCTTTATTGCGTTTTACACGAACAGTGACCCATACTACAGATGGGCTAAGCTTTTGTAGCCAGCCACGTTTAGTGGCTACATAAACAAATAATACTAATCCCATTAAGATGTACAGGGAAATCATTTCAGGATTACGCTGCTGCCTTTCCTGCTGTTGTTCGTAATACAGTTCGTTAAAGGGTTTTAGCTGTGAGTCATCCGTTATGCTCTCTTCTGCAGCTAGTGGTTCCCTTGGCTGTATAGGTTTCTCTACACGTCCGCCCCGACTACAAATCTGCATTAGTAACAAAAATGCTAAACCTATTATTATTAGCAGTCTGTTCTGACGATAAAAGGTTTTTATTCTATCCAACATACTTAATCATCTTATAGATAGGTTGGAAATAACTCCAGGCCTTTATAGTTGATATAATACTCTCCATCCTTAACAGGTTTGGCCATTTCCTCATCGGTTTGACCATTGGCGTTGGCAATACCAACACTTGCAAAATAGCATATGGCATTATGTTTTTCGCCATGCTTCATTACTTCTGAAGCAATATGCGGCAACAGCAATCCCATATCAGGATAGGATTCTGTTCGCACGACAACAAAATAGCGTTTATCGTCCTTGGTAGCTAAAATTTGAGGATTTACATCAGGCTCTTTTCTAACATTCAACACCTTATATCCCTTATCAATCATATCTTTATACACAACCTTAATACCCAGAAAGTGCAACTCTTCGGCTATCATAACCTGTTCTTTTCCCATTCTCATTATCATTTGAGCCACAAAATTGGCATAAATATGTTGAAAAGAAAAATGGCACCTGAAAATCAGCATATAAGGCAATAAACGCATTTTTTCACCTAAAACCCTCTTTACACGCCGTCATTTTGATAGTAACTTATGTTAGCGTTTTTGTAGAGGATGATATTATAAACACTTAATTGGAGGGAAAGTTATGCCACTTACACGTCTAGAGAAGTATCTGGATCTGGAACACGTTAATTATAAACGCATTGTTCATTCCAGAGCTTACACTGCACAAAAAACAGCTGCTTATTCACATATTTCAGGAAATGAGATAGCTAAAACAGTAATGGTAAAAATTGACGGAAAACTGTGCATGGTTGTTATACCTGCCTCTTTCCAGGTTGATCTGAAAGAACTGCAACGTGCTACTGCGGCAAAAGATGTTCGTTTAGCTACAGAATCAGAATTTAAAGATGCTTTCAACGATTGTGAAGTTGGTGCTCAACCACCATTCGGGAACCTTTATAACATGGAAGTTTTTGTCGCTGAAAAGCTAACGGAAGACACAACCATTGCTTTTAATGCCTGTAATCATGCTGAGTTAATTCAAATGACTTACAAAGATTATCAGCGTTTGGTACACCCAACCGTGGTTAAAATTGCGCGCAACACCATTGCTGAAGCATAAATATTAAGGAAAAAGTTTCGCAGACATAATTCCATCAGATGTTAATGTGAGATGTATGAGATGTTCGATGATTTTGGGAATGCTAGTCATCGAACATCTTTTCTTATGCCCAGTCGCCAGCTTGCTTAGCCGTAAACGATTTAATTTTAAGCCTTAGAACCAATGCTTTGGCCATAGCACCCGGAATATATTCATTATCAGCTTTACCATGTTGTTTCATTATGGTATCCAATCCCAGGGTTTTGGTTTCTATATCATCAATAATATCAACTTCTCCGGTTCCAATTACTGAGCGATAACGGGTGGTCCACTGACACGAAACAGCGCCTTTAAGCACTTCACTGTCGTATTCAATTTCAAAACCAACTTTATTATTCTTCTTTAGCAAATCGAGCTTACGCCCTTCTGTGGCACAATGAAAATAAATGGTACCGTCGACATAGCCATAGTTCATAGGTACGATATACGGGAACGGTTCATCATGAATGGCCAAGCGACAAATGCTTGATTGTGATAATATTTGATGAATAATAACAGCATCTTTAATTTCTCTTTCCTTGCGTCGCATATTGTTTGTTTTGGACTAAATATAGCATAATTCTGCATGCGAAATAGTATAGTTGCAGATTTGGGGATGTCCCCCTAAAACTAACTATTTGATCAACTAGTAATATACTTAAGTCTACGATATAAGCAGGGAACAAAAAAAATTGCCTGCAAGGTAATAACTAAATGACACGTTTTAGACCCCATTATTAATACCTTTACGGCATGAAGCACGCTTTTGAACTTATTCGTCCAGATAAAAGCCCGTTCTTTTATGGTTATATAATAGCCTTTGTTGGTACAATTGGCATATGGGCCAGTATACCAGGTCAAACTGCCGGTGTTTCTACCTTTACCGACCCGGTAAAAGACGCCCTTCAGTTAACGCGTGATCAATTCAGTCTGGCCTATATGGTTGGTACACTTCTAAGTTCATTCGTACTTACTAAGGCAGGAAAACTGTATGATCGATATGGGGTGACCAAAACAGCATCTGCATCCATCGCCATTTTGGCACTTACCTTATTGTTGTGTTCCTATTCCCAGACCATTTCAGAGCAAATAAAGGCTTTAACAGGTCTTGATCATTGGGCTGTGCCATTTATATTGATGATTGCCTTGTTTTTTATGCTACGGTTCAGCGGTCAGGGCGTACTAACCATGACATCAAGAAACATGATAATGAAATGGTTTGACCAGATGCGGGGACGTATTAATGCCTTTAGCAGTGTTAGTGTTTCATTGGGTTTTTCAGCTTCTCCGCTATTTATTGATTATCTCATACAGAGATTTACCTGGCAGGGGGCCTGGCAGACAATGGCAGCCGGACTGATGCTTGTATTACTAATGGTTCTGTTATTTTACAAGGATAATCCGGAACAATATGGCTTGTCTACAGATGGTAAAAGCACTTCTTCAAAACATGATTCAGGCACGAATGAAGACATGGACTATACGCTTAAGGAAGCTAAACAAACACGCAGTTTTTGGATGTATGCACTCATTCTATCATTTCACGCATTTTTTGTAACCGGATTAACCTTTCATGTGGTGTCTCTTTTTGCAGAAGCCGGCTTATCAAGAACAGAAGCTATCAGCATCTTTTTACCTATGACGGTTGTTTCAGTTATTACCTCAATAATAGCCAATGTAGTGAGCGATTGGATAAAGCTTAAGTTCTTGTTATACCTGATGATTGCAGGTGCCTTTGTTGCATCGCTTGGACTGTTATTTATCCAATTAACTGCAGGAACTGTTCTTATAATAGTTGGACTTGGCTTAACAGGAGGGCTCTTTGCTGTCATCAATGCTATTACGTGGCCTCGCTATTATGGTCGCCAAAACCTGGGTGCCATTTCGGGTAAGGCAATGGCAATGGTGGTAATGGCCAGTGCCCTTGGCCCCTATCTGTTTAGTTTAGCTAAAACACTTAGTTCAACATATGGCAGTGTAGCATACATCAGTTTAGCCTTTCTTGTTTTTCTTTGTATTGGTTCTTTTAAAGCTAATCCTCCACAAAAGAAAACTCCATTGGCATAGCCAATGGAGCCTATTATTTTTATAGACAATTCAATTATTCTAAGACAAGGTTCACATCCAAAGTAAAATCATTGCTGATTGCTTTGTCGCCCAGGTTATCAAAGAATGAGCCAGAACCATAACGAATACCGTATAAAGTACGATCAACAATAATGGATGCTACATAAGTCTTATCTTTTTTCTCAACCTCAAATGCAATGGGTTTGGTTTCTCCTTTTATAGTCAGGTGACCCTTAACACTTGCTTTATTATCGTTAAAAGCTGATGCTTCTTTAATTTCCAGTGTGGCTACAGGATAGTTAGCCACACCAAAGAAATCATCTGATTTCAAATGACCAACCAGTTTTTGGTTGTATTCTTTATTATCAAGATCAGTATTGGTAATCGAGTTCATATCAATTACAAACTTACCGCTTGTTATTTGATCATTCTTAACAGCTAAATGGCCTTCGGAGAGTTTAATAAATCCATCATGTGACGAACCAACCACTTTAGTACCTGTCCATTTTACAGTTGTTTTATCAATATTTGCTTTGTGGTTTTGAGCATTTACATTAATGGTTAAAAATGCTGCCAATACGGCTAATAAAAATTTAGTCTTCATAATTTATCGTTTTTATTGTTATTTCTATTTTACTTGTTTGATTTAAAAAAATGGTTTTATGAACCTGTAAATCAGTTCGGAAGCAATTAAGAATACTTAATTTTCATAGCTCCCTCATAGCTATCGGGGTTTATTGTCTAATAGTCTAACGATCTATTGTAATTATTACATTGGAATATCCATTACCAGGACATAACTATCGGATAAAGCTTTAATGTCTATTTCTGAAAAATCAGAAACCGCTATTGCATCGCGTTTGTCAAGCGTATGATCAGCTACTTTAAGCTGTCCTTCAATGACCATCAGGTAAACACCATTTCCCTTCTTCTTAACCTGATATTCAGATGCCCATCCCGCATCTACCTTTGCCATTGAAAACCAGGCATCCTGATGTATCCATACACCTTCATCATTCTCCTGTGGACTTAAAACCTGGTAGAATTCATTGCGCTTTTCAACAGAGCTTAAGGAAATCTGTTGATAACGCGGTTCAACGTTCTTCTTATTGGGGAATAACCATACCTGGAACAGGTTCAATTCATCTTCATCACTTCCGTTGTATTCACTATGGAAAATACCTTTACCGGCACTCATCACCTGTATTTCTCCATTTTCAATGAAAGACGTATGTCCCATGCTGTCCTTATGCTTTAAGCGACCTGACAGTGGAATGGTTATGATTTCCATATTATCGTGTGGATGCGTATCAAAACCTGTTGCAGGCGCAATCACATCATCGTTTAAAACACGCAAAACACCAAAATGGGTGCGCTCAGGATTATAATAATTGGCAAAGCTAAATGAATAGTTGGCCTTTAACCATCCGTAATCTGCCTTCCCCCTGCTTTCTGCTTTAATAACTTGTGCTTGCATAATATTACGTTTTTGTACAATACAAACATACAAGCACTTTATAATCTTTCGCTTACAAAAAACTGTTGATGAATTATAAAAATCAGACCTAAATGTCTTTTTATTGCAAATTCAGGTCTTTACGCCATATTCCGAACTGTCTTTCGGAAGGCGATGGGTGATAGACCACTATGTTTCTTAAAGAAGGAATTAAAATGTGAGGGTTCTTCAAAGCCTAATTCAAAGGCCAACTCTTTACTGCTCAAATCTGAAAACAATAACAAGCGTTTTGCTTCGATTACCAATTTATCCTGAATATAGTCTTTGGCAGATTTTCCGGTTTTTTCTTTGACAAAGCGGTTTAAGTAGTCACTTGAAACCGACAACTCAGAGGCGTAATGCTGTACTTTATGAGAGCTTTTATACTTTATCCTGATAAGCTTTTTAAAGTCACGGATAAGTTGATTGCTTCCACTTTCATACTCAGAATTAAGGTGAGATAAAGTACAAGCACCAGAAATATTAATGATAAACAATTTTAACAAGGCGCCAAGTGCTTCATAACGAAAATAATTATCGCCCTGGTGGTAGTTGTTCATTTGCTCAATAATGCCGAATAAAGTAGAGAGTTGATGCTCATTAACCGGCATTGGGGGTGAATCGCCGTAACTGTTGTATAAATAAACGCGATCGATCAGTTCCTCAGAAATACCATTTTTCATTAAAAAAGTAGAGCTGAAATTAAGCACATAGCCATTGGGTTTTGATTGACTAAGAAACTGGTGAACCTGACCGGGGTATACAAAATGAACGGCAGCTTCGTTGAGCGGATATTCTTTAAAATCAATTATATGAACACCTCCCAATGCCTTTTCTACAACAATAATAGTATAGTAATCATGTCGATGCGGATGATCGGTTAATTCTTGATTGGCTTCCATCTGTTCGTAAATATCAGCCGTGGATTTAATCACAAAATCAGTTGCCTCACCATTGGGCCTGGTGAGTTGAAAGGTTTTAATTTGATTATGTGCTTGCATGAGGTTTAACCATTTAGTACAAAACCAACTTTGGGTACATTTTCAATGGAAACAGTCTCATCTTCTTTAAGGTATTTACGAAGCTTGGCTATAAACACATCAAGGCTACGACCGTGGAAATAATCATTTTCACCCCAAACTGCAATTAAAATATCTTCGCGCTTCACTATTTCGTTTTTCGACAAACACAGCATCTTCAGCACATCACTTTCCTTTTGTGTCAGTCGTTTTGAAAACTCATCAGCCTCGAGACTCTGGTTGGCCGAGTCAAATTTAAAATTACCAATAGTAAATTTGGTTATTTCGGGCTTTGGCGTTTCATTCTGTAATTCAATCCGATTTAAAATGGCCTGTATACGATACAACAGTTCATCTTCATCAAAGGGTTTGGTCACATAATCATCAACACCTAACTGGAAGCCTTTTATCTTATCCTGCTTCATTGAGCGGGCAGTTAAAAAGATGATTGGCACCATCTTGTCTTCCTGTCGGATATTTTCGGCTATGGTAAAACCATCCATGCCCGGCAGCATCACATCCAGAATACAGAAATCATACCTTCCTTTTCTGAAGGCATCCAGACCGCGTTTTCCATCTTTATAGAGCTTTACATCAAAACCGTTTGATTCAAGAAAATCAACCAGCAGAAAGCCCATGCTTATATCATCTTCAACTAATAGAATTTTTGCCATTACTTAAGTGGTAATAAAATAGTGAAACAAGTTCCTTTACCCTCTTCACTTTCAACAGTTATACGCCCGTTGTGTTCTTCAATTACCTTTTTAACAAATGTCAACCCAAGGCCAAAACCTTTTACATCGTGTACATCGCCAGTACCTACACGATAATATTTGTCAAAAATATATGGTTGTTCTTTTTTAGCTATTCCAATACCATTATCAATAACTTTCAGCTGCAGCATATTATTGACAGCACTTGTTTCAAGTCCAATCACCGGTTTATCAGTACTATACTTAATGGCATTATCCAACAGGTTTGATAATACTAACGACAAGCGACCGTTATAGCTATTAAGAATGTGGGTTGCAGCATTAAACTGAGTTGTAATTGTCCCCCCTTTTTCGTCAATCCGATAGGTAAAAGACTGCACAACCTGCTCAATTACCTGTTTCAGGTCAATTTCATCATACTCTCCCTCTTTAACCGCATCGCATGATAGTTTTAAAATATCTTCAACATGGTTTTGCATTCGCTCGTACTCATTTAAGACCACATTGGCATAACCTACCGTTTTATCGCTGTCGTTTTTCTTCTTGATAATCAAATTGGCCGCAAGCCTGATGTTAGCCAGGGGCGTTTGAAACTCGTGTAACATATTATTAACAAACTCACGCATGTGCGTCATAAGGAGTTGCTCCCTATTAATCAGTCGTAGCAATATTATAAATGATATCAGCAGAAACAGAATAATCACTATCGACATGATAAATAATCCGCTCATTTCGGCTAAAATAAAACGGTTACGATCTGGAAATTGCAAACGTAAACGTATGCCCTCACGTTCCAAAAGTCCGTTTAATGACTGCTGATAACATTTGGGCCCCCAAAGAAGACGTGAATTATTTCCTAATAGTGTATCTGTAACAGCAAAGGTATAGTTCAGTGGAAGATTGTAAATCTCAAGTTGTGAGTGGATGATGCTGTCTACCTCAACACTTTTTTTCCGGGCATTAATACAATTATTACCACAGAGAAATTTATCCATATCAGGACACAGACGATTGCCTATTTCGTCTCTGGCATCTTTTAAAGCCATTACCACACGATGATTAAAGTTTTTCTCTTCCAAACGGGCAGCTCTTACTATATAATTAATCTGAATAAACAGCAGCAGAGCCAAACCTATAAATGTGGCTATAGATAATAGATAGTGTTTTTTGATTTTTGCCATCACGATAAAAGTACGCATTCTAATTAACGCTTCAAAAATACCAAAATAAAAGACCTTGACATCCTCTTTTAACATCGCCTTAACAACGATTAACAAGTCAATAACTTACCTTTAACTCATTCAATAATACATTTGTGTATCACAAACAAGAAATTAATTATTAAAACACATGATTATGAAGAAGACATTAATCCTTTCGGTTCTATTTGTATTTACAATGGCTATTACAGCACCTGCAATGGCAGCTACAATTGATCAGGAACCTGTTAAGACAGAACAAAAGGCAGACAAAAAGAAGAAAAAAGAATGCAGTAAAGAATGTGAATCTAAGTGCTGCTCAGAAAAGAAAGCATGTTCAGAGAAGAAAGCTTGCGAGAGCAAAGAGTGCTCAGAAAAGAAAGAGAAAAAAGGATAATGACATCATTACATATCTGATTATTAAAAAACGCCACTTATTCAAGTGGCGTTTTTTATGCTATTTGTGTATCTTAATAAATAACGCGATTGAACAAACCAATAGTTTAATATCTTTGTGAGCTAAGAAATCTTGGGAAACAGCTTTAAATTGTCCATTTACAATTGAATTGAGAGATAAAACAGAGCTATGGAAT
This sequence comes from Bacteroidales bacterium, assembly GCA_022361295.1. Classification (GTDB taxonomy): domain Bacteria; phylum Bacteroidota; class Bacteroidia; order Bacteroidales; family Marinilabiliaceae; genus Carboxylicivirga. Next base: position 2,514 of record JAKSBD010000159.1, on the reverse strand, counting down.
CATTCTTGGTCAGGTTTATTATTATTTTAATAACAACCGGTTCGGTTGGATATTTTGTTCTGCGCTTATTATACAAAGGCAGTATATTTTTCAGAATTGGTGCCCTTTGGATGATTAACGTATTTCTGACTGTAATGAACAGCCGTATTCATTACAATAATCCTGAATCATATCCTTTTTGGGCGGCATTGCTTAGTGGGATTATTCTTACTGCTCTTCTTCAATACATTGTTTACCTGCAAATAAAAAAACCTCTGGCCAATATTACCCGAAAACTTAAAGACATTGCATCGGGTCAGATTTCAATAACACAAGAAGAATATACTGCGCCCATTAAAGGTGAGTTATTTGAGATTCATAAGGCCATTAATGCGTTACAAAATCATGTTGGTACTGTTATTAATGAAGTAAGGGCATCAGCTGATGGTGTGGATAGCATGGGCAACAGCCTGAATACAACCGCCACCGAAATCTCATCAGTGGCTAATACCCAGGCTTCCGGTTTGGAAGAAATATCATCGGCAATGGAAGAAATGGCTGCCAATATTGAAACTAACAGTCACAATGCTATAAGTACCAAAGATAATTCGGCAAAAGCCAGCACATCGGTCGATGAAAGTTTTGCCAGTACACAACAAGCGTTAAATGCTATGCAGCAAATCAATGAAAAAATAAAAGTAATTGATGAAATTGCTGTTCAAACAAACCTTTTGGCACTTAATGCCGCTGTAGAAGCATCAAGAGCAGGCGAAGAAGGCAAAGGATTTGCCGTTGTAGCAGCTGAAGTAAGAAAACTTGCAGAACGCAGTAAGCAGGCAGCTAAGGGTATTGAAGAGTTTACAAAATATGGTAATGAAGTAGCTGAGCTTGCCTTGCAAAAACTGGAGCACACTCTTCCTCTGATAAAAAAGAATGCTGATTTAATTGCCGAAATAGCCTCTTCGAGCGAAGAGCAAAACACAGGAGCCGCTCAAATCAATAATGCCATTCAGGAAATAAACCGATCAACACAAAATAATGCAGCCATATCGGAAGCAATGAGTTCCAATGCCAGTCAAATGGTTGATCAGGCTAAATCATTAATTGATAAACTTAAATTCTTCAACCTTCATTCATAATAATCTGAGTTCGACATTAAATTTCGACCTCAGGTTAATCTATCGGCTTGCACAATATTTCCATCCGTGTTTATTACTTTTATGCCAGGAAATAAAAGTGTGAAGAACGAACAAGTAATAAACATACCAGGATTGAGCGATGTTACTATACGACAAAGTGCCAAAGCACGTCGTATCAGCATCCGTTTAAAACCATTTAGCGGTGTAACTTTAATCATTCCTCAAAATGAGGATGTAAAAGAAGGTATTCGCTTTTTACATGAAAAGCGTGAATGGATATTAAAAAACCTTCGTAAGCTGGAAGAAAAAGAGCAGAAGCTGACGATTTTTGATGAGCAGACATGTTTTCAAACCCGCTCATTTGCCCTTCGCATCAGTAAGCATGCCAATCCAAAAGTCAGGCTGCAACTTAAAGATGGTATTCTGCAGGTTTATTATCCGTCGAATGTGCCGGTTTCTTCACCTGAAATACAAGATACCATACGTTTTGGTATTGAAGAAGCGTTAAGAATGGAGGCCAAACGTTTTTTACCCGGACGACTGGCATGGCTTGCAAAACAACACAATATCAGATATCAGAATGTTACCGTAAAGAACCTGAAATCGCGGTGGGGTTCTTGTTCGGCCACAAATAATATAAACCTTAACCTTCATTTAATGCGATTACCGTCTGAATTGATAGATTATGTACTTTTGCACGAATTGTGCCACGTGCATGAGAAAAACCATGGCCCTCATTTTTGGGCTCGCCTTGATATAATGTGCAATGGCAATGCCAGACAATTAGATAAGGTAATGAAGGATTACCAAACAAAAATTTATTAGGATGAATTGGGAGCAATTACTATCAACGATACGTACCGGACAAGAAGATCGAAAAGAGATAAAGCATGACAGAACACAGTTTCAGCGCGATTATGATCGACTGATATTCTCCTCTCCTTTTCGTCGTTTGCAGGATAAAACACAAGTGTTCCCTTTACCCGGAAGTGTTTTTGTGCATAACCGACTAACGCATAGCCTTGAAGTAGCCAGCGTTGGACGATCACTCGGTAATAATATATCTGCCCGAATACTGGAAGCAAAATTGGGCAACCCTGACCTTGTGGCCGAAATTGGTTCGGTTGTAGCCGCTGCCTGCCTTGCTCACGACCTTGGAAATCCACCTTTTGGACATTCAGGTGAAGAAGCGATCAGCCATTACTTTACCAACGGCGAAGGCTTCAAGTTCAAGAATGACCTTACTCCTTCTCAATGGACAGATATTACGCGCTTTGAAGGAAATGCAAATGCTTTGCGCATGTTAACACACGCTTTTAAAGGGCGTCGTAAGGGTGGATTTGCCATGACTTATACAACCATTGCTTCTATTTTAAAATACCCCTATGAATCGGGT
>JAKSBD010000059.1 GCA_022361295.1 Bacteroidales bacterium | reverse complement strand
ATTTTAATTTTACTTCAGATATTTATTTATTAGTTCTTCCCCTTTTTCAGGTTCAATAATCATTGTTGTTTCACCAAATTTCTTTGCTCCATATTTTGATGAATATAAGGTCATTAACTTTATTTCATTCTCTTTTTTTTCTTCGAAGACATCGAATGCTAACCAACCTTTGTAATAGCTTTCTCCTAACTTAAAACTTAGCCTGCAAGCATATGCAATTAAATAAGCGGCAATCTCAAGGTATTCTTTATCTAAACCACGATTATGAGGAGCAACTTCTAAATATGCCATATATGGTTCTTCATTATTCTGCATTTTGTATATCAAACACCCTTGTATTATGCCTGGGTTTAGCTTGGTTACTAATGCATAAGTGTAAGTATACTTTTCTTTTGAGTGTTTAGCAAAATTGAATCTCCAACCCATATGAATACCTGGCAGCTGGATTCGGGTTCCATCAATAATTAAAGCATCAACCCAATCTCCTGTTCTATTCGCTTGTATTTTTATATTCATAACATTTTAAGGTCATATACAAAAATACAAATACGCACCGGGTTATACAAATTGTAGAATCACATTCCCACTCTTAATGCTACCTGGATGTTGGATAAATATGGTTTATGGAGATTTAACGAAACTAAAGCTCCCAAAAATTACAAATGCCAATTGCTTTATTGCAGTGTGTTGTGGTGTCGTTTTTTTAATCAACTCCCCAATATGACTTATTATTCATGGCTATGAATCTCTTTTTCTTCTCTGAATCCATTTTTTGTATAATTGTCAACATTCTGTTTCGGTCTATATTTACTGTTTCATAATTCAGATTCAACACCCTTGAATGAACGATTGCTACAAGTTGATTCTCTTCAAATATTAATCTAACTCTATCTATTGGAGACGGGTCATCTATAATATTTTCATACACCATCAATGTTTCGTATTCAGGCATTTCTGCGATGTTCAGTCCGTCTGTATAGTTAAATTTCTCAAGGTGCTTATAAAACAACTGTTTATTTAATTCCTGATTGCTAGCAATAATAATCTTAACCAAATCATTTTCCACAATGGATTCTGGTCTGATGTTACTTTTGAATGTGAATCCGAATATCTCCGCACCAAATATTTTGGGATTTCCTGGAGCTCCTCCCGAAGTCCATGAAAAGCAGAGTGAGTCAGGAATATTCATTAATGCGATTCCAATTTTCTCATTTTTCCAGTTAACCAAGGTGTCACCTTTTAGTATTGGTATACGAGATTCATATTGAGATTCGTTTATTCTTAATGAGATAGCAACTTGATACCAGTTATTTCTTAATTCCGTGCAGTCAACGAGGACATTATCAAATAATGAAACTAGTTTTATTCCTTTGGGATTAGTTCTAATGTTAGCAGGACCATCAATTTTTTCGGCAAAACTATAAGTGCTCATTAAAAAGAATAATCCTATAATTAGGTGTTGTTTCATGTATTTAGCGTTTTTATATGCCACACAACGGCCAGGCTATAAAGCGTAAGTGATTTTTAACCGTACTCACCTCCAAACTTCACGAAGCCAAAGCCTTGTATTTGATTTTATCTTTTCATTTTAAAAGCCAAATCAACGATTTGGAGCTGCTCACCGAAGCTACGAACCTTCCATGATTAGTCGGCTCACTTATGCTTTATTAGCCATTGTTGGGCTTTCGTGCTTTATTTTTTAATCACCTCCAGACCATTTTCTATTTTCAGAATCATACCATTCTCTATGCCAACCGTCAACGCTATATGAAATATTGAAAACCTGTCTTGAAGAGTCTGTTGTATAATTTATTTCACTAAAATCAACATTTAATTTTAGGTCGGCTAATGATTCCGGATAATTACCGATATGTGTCTTTATTGAATCTAGTTGGACGATTGCTATTTCACATTTGTTTCTTTTTTCATTCCAGTGATGCTTTCTAATTGGCAAAGAAACAATAAAACCTAGTGTTAGGATAGCTAATGCCATGCCAGGCATTTTAGAATAATGCTTTTTAAAGATGAAATCAAATATTCCAATTATTATTGTAACTAGGGCTATTATACCCCAAATGATGGCAACCTTAAAATTATCAAAGATGGTAGCTTTTGCAAGTTCAATTCCAATTACGGTTGAAATGATGCCACCTATTATTTGTAAGACTATTTTGCTCCTTAGGTACTTCATACGGTTTTTAGCCTTAATCCGAAATTTTGAATGGAGTCCATTTTTCACCGATTTCTTTTATTTCAGCTCCAAATCCTTCCGGCATTTCAAATAAGTCATTTATTGTATTATCCATATCTACAGTTTCACCCATACTAATTACCTTGATATTGTTTTCGGTATGGTCACTTTCTCCGCATAGGAATTGCCAACTAGAATCATCTTTGTCATGAGTTACAAATAGGATTTCTCTTTCTTTATTAAGCACATGGTCACAAACAAAGCAAGCCGTATTTTTAGCTTCCTTGAATTTATATTCTATCTTATTCTTGAATAACTTTTTGAACATTTAATCTAGTCGTTACTTTATTGATACGATTTGTGTTTTTGCATGAAGCCCAACTTACTTATATCACCAACTATTTCTTTACCAACTGAAAAAGAGCGACATATTCATTTATTAATCACTTATAAGCGTTTAATTTGTTAAACGTTTATAAACGACTATATAAACATATACGCGCCTAAATGCGAACATGTCAAAATTCCTTTATAATTCCAACTTTTATAGATGCTCTCCTTCAAGGTGGCTTACCGATTACCAATCAAAACGAGAGAAAATCCCCTGTGATTGTGTGTCGGCATTTACAATTGTAGTAAGCAAAATGCGTTATCAACCATTTTGTTACACACTTTATAAAATTTCCGATTGTTGAATACTAAATTAAACATTTTGTTTAAACAACAAGTGCTGTATTAACAAATTAGGTTAAGCT
>JAKSBD010000497.1 GCA_022361295.1 Bacteroidales bacterium | reverse complement strand
TTAAAGGTGAAGCCTTCTTTGATGTAAAGCATAAAAAAGACCTTTCTTTTAAAGTGAAATCAGGTGTTCATACTATTACGGTTTTAGGAACCCGATTTAATGTTAAAGCCAATGAGAGAATTGTTGAAACTGTATTGGAAGAAGGGAAAGTCCAAATAAACGTTGATGCCAATAATCAGCAATGTCAATTGTTGCCCGGGCAAAAGTCTGAATTCGATATTTATGGTAATAAGTTGATAAAATCAGATGAGCCGTTCGTTGCCATCTATACAGCCATAACTAAAGGACAGCTGGTATTTAAAAACGAAGCATTTTCAAAACTGGCACCACGTCTTGAGCAGTGGTATGGAGTTAATATCATACTGGATGATGCAGTAAAGGATCTGCGCTTTACAGGAACTGTTGAGAATGAAAGTATTGGTGATATCCTGAATATAATGGCCATGTCAAATAATATCAGATTCACCCAAACGAATGATACAATAACTATTACCCAAAACTAATCGGCCTATGCGATAAAAGAAACCATACAAAAAAACCGGTAGATGCTGCCACACCTTCCGGTCTTATTTAAAGTTAAATCCTGTTTAAGTTGAACCTAAACATTACAAATCTATGAAATTAAAATTGGATCGTCATGACTTTTTTGAAAAGAAAAGCATGCAAAAACTTTACCTAATCATGAGACTTACATGCATATTGTTTGTCATTGGATTTTTGCAAGTATCTGCTGCCGGATATTCGCAAAAGAAGAGTATAACCATCTCTTCGAATAACATTGAGTTGGCAAAACTCTTTGAAGAAGTTGAGAAAAAGAGCGATTATAAGTTCTTTTTCAATAACGATGATGTGGATGCATCGGCTCTTACTAAAGTCAATGCATCAAACGCTGATGTTTTCAGCATACTTGATGAGGCCTTAACAGGCTTACCATATGAGTACAAAGTACTTGATAATAACTTAATTTTTGTGCACCGCGCAAAGGCCGGCAGTTCCATGGGACAGCAAACAACAATGGTTAATGGTGTTGTAACTGATGATACGGGCGAAGCGCTGCCGGGTGTTAATGTATTTGAAAAATCTGCGCCCACCAATGGTGTTATTACCGGTATTGATGGATCATATAACCTTGAGTTAAGTAATCCTGACGCTATTATTGTTTTTTCATACATAGGGTATGAAACGCAGGAAGTCAATGCTGCCGGAAGATCTTCAGTAAACATTACCCTTGTTCCGGATTCAGAAGATTTAGACGAAGTGGTAGTAACCGCTTTAGGTATTAAACGCGATGAAAAATCACTTGGGTATGCGGTATCAAAAGTTGATGGTGACGAATTAACCAAAGTACAGTCAACTAATTTTACCAGTGCTTTATCAGGACGTGTAGCCGGTGTTAATATAACCACTTCCGGAAACATGGGTGGATCTACCAATGCCATTATACGCGGAGGATCGAGTATTACAGGTAACAACCAGGCCTTGTATGTAATAGATGGAATTCCGATTTCAAATGCCTCTGTAAACAGTGGTGAAACAAATCGTGGTGCCGGAGGTTATGATTTTGGTAATATGGCATCAGATATTAACCCTAATGATATAGCGGATATATCAGTATTAAAAGGAGCCTCAGCAACTGCTTTATATGGTAGCAGAGGAGCCAATGGCGTGATATTGATTACTACCAAAAAAGGTGCTGCAAAAGACAGAGTTGGCGTAACAATTAATTCGAGTGTAACTTTTGAAAAAATTAATAAATCAACATTGCCCAACTACCAGAGAGAATATGGTGGAGGATCATGGGACTGGGATAACAATACCAGTGGATCTTTTGAGACTGTAACAATTGAAGGTACCGACTATCAGGTGGTTGATTATGGTACGGATGAATCATGGGGACCAAAGTTTGATCCTGATGTAAACGTATTGCACTGGGATGCTTTTGATCCGAGTGATCCGGATAACTACCTGAAACCACGCCCTTGGGTAGCAGCTGCCAATGGCCCGGAAGGTTTTTTTGAAACAGGCATGTTACTGACTAACAATGTGGCTTTAGACGGCTCTTATGAGAAAGGAAATTTCCGTGTGTCATATACCAATATGGATCAGCAGGGAACAGTTCCCAACTCAGAATTAAAACGTAATACTTTACAATTTAACGGAACACTTAAACTAACAGATCGTTTATCAACAACCGTTACTGGTTCATGGACCAATACTTATGCGAAAAATCGCCCGGGTACTGGGTATGACTGGCAGACAGCTCGTTCGTTTATGGCTTCTGCAGGTATGTGGATGCAGACTAACGTAGATTATGAACGCCTTTCTAATTATTACAGGAAAGATAACGGCGAACAGAAAACATGGAACCGTCAGAGCTGGGATAATCCACAACCTAACTATTGGGACAACCCATACTGGATGGTTTATAAGAACTTTCCTGAAGATGAGCGTAACCGAACAATCGGAAGCTGGCAAATCGACTATAAGCTAACAAGCTGGTTATCGGTTATGGGACGTGCAACATTAGATCATTACGATTTTAAGATTGAAGAGCGTATAGCCAAAGGTTCATTTGCTCAAAGCTATTACAGTAAATGGATGCGTACATCAACTGAGAAGAACTACGATTTGATGTTTAATATCAACAAAAACTTTGGTTCTGATTTGAACTTAACAGCCATGTTGGGTGTAAGTCGCCGTGATAACGAAAATGAAACCATTGGTTATAATACCGTAAACGGCCTTGAAATAGATGGTTTATATACCATATTCAACAGTGTTAATCCTGAAATTGGTAAAACAGATGGTAGCTGGGGAAGAAGAGTAAATAGTGCTTATGGTACGGCTTCTTTAGGATTTAGAAATCAATTTTATCTTGATTTTAGTTTCCGTAATGATTGGTCTTCTACCTTGCCCGATGCTAATAATTCGTATTTCTACCCAAGTGTGTCTGGTAGCTGGATACTTAGTGAAGCAACGGATGCATCATGGTTAAGCTTCGCTAAAATAAGGGCTAACTGGGCTAAAGTAGGTAATGATGCCCCTTTTGCATCTACATATGATACCTATTATAATTATGGTAATTACAATGGACAGGAAGCATTTCGTTATGGCCGCCGTTCGCTTAAAAATAATCCTGAGCTAAAGCCGGAAATGACTCATTCATGGGAAGTAGGATTTGATGTGAAAGTTTTCAATAATCGTGCAGGATTAGACTTTAGTTACTTTAATAAGAGTAACCGCGACTTAATTATTCCTGGTTCTGTAAGTGTTGGAACAGGTTATTATACACAGTATATGAATGCCGGTCGTCGTGATATTACAGGTTTTGATATTGATGCTTTTGTTGTGCCTGTCCGCACCAATAACTTTAGCTGGACTATTAACGGAACATTCTCTGCCTATACGGACGAGATTAAATCACTGGCTCCTGGTATTGATTCACATGTGTTGAACAGTAACTGGGTGGCAGTATCGGCCCGGGTAGGTGAAGCTTATCCTGTATTGGTGGGAACTGATTTTGTTTATGATGATAACGGAAACAAAGTCGTTGGTGACGATGGATTCTATAAACAAACGGATGATAACCAGATATTAGGTCAGGTTGCTCCAGACTGGAGAGCTGGTATAAACAATAGTTTCCAGGTTAAAAACTGGACATTGAGTGCTCTTATCGATATTAAAATGGGTGGTAACCTATTCTCACTAACCGATTATTGGGGAAATACAACAGGTATTCTTGAATCTACTGTTGGGTTAAATGACCTGGGTAATCCAAAGCGTGATCCAATAACCGATGGCGCAGATTCAGGTGGTGTGATTGTTGACGGTGTAAAAGAAGATGGTACGCCCAACGATGTACGTGTAACCATTAAAGATGCAGCAGATAATGGACACAATCCTGAAGCAGCATCAGTATTTGATGCTTCATACGTAAAATTACGAGAAGTCAACCTGACATATAATGTGCCTCAGGCATTCTGTTCAAAACTAAAATTGCATAGTCTGTCATTTGGAGTAAGTGGTCGCAACCTGGCTATCCTTCATCGTAATATTGATCACATTGATCCTGAAATGACTTATGGAGCCAGCAATGTTCAGGGGCTTGATATTGGTACGATGCCAACAGCACGTACATTCGCTTTCAATCTTAAGATAGGATTCTAAAATTAATCCACTAAGAGTGTTAATTCTAAAACGTAGAAAGATGAAATTTAAAAATATGATAAAATACTTGATGTCAGCTCTTCTGGTTGTTGCTCTTTTTGCCTGTACCGAAGATTTTGAATCCATCAATGATAATACAAAAAGTGCGAAAGAGGTACATCCAAAATATTTACTTCCTACAGCACAGTCAATAGCTATGAATCATTACTTCAATTGTGATGTAAATGATATTGTAACAGGAGTGTTATGCCAGCATTTTTCACAACCCAGCTATGCCGATGAGAGTAACTATAATTTTCGTGATGGCATGCTTGATCGTAATATTGGTGAGTTCTATATGGCATTAGCCAATTTAAAGGAAATTCGCAGTTATGTTGATGATTCAGATGATGCTGTTTTTTCGCAGGAAGAGAAGCAGGGCTGGAATTTGATTGTAACGACACTCGAAACGTTCTGCTTTCAGAATATTACCGATGTAAATGGACCGGCTATCTATTCTAAAGGTTTTGATCTGGTTGGAGATCCAACTCCGTCTTATGATTCACAACAAGATATCTATGTTGATCTGATGGAAAAATTATCCGCTTCAATAACAGGAGTAACAAATCTTGATGTTGATATGAAGCTGGGCGACCAGGATATTGTTTTCCATGGTGATATTAGTATGTGGCGTAAGTTTGCCAATTCAATGTTATTGCGATTAGCCATGCGTGTCTCTGATGTTGATGAAACGCTTTCAAGAAGATATTTCGCGATGGCTGTTGATCCGGCCAATGGCGGTGTGATAACTTCTAATGATGAAAATGCTTTATTTACTTATCATGATTCACCATCGGCCAATAGCTTTTTTGAGAATGTTTTAGATGGTTGGACTCCTGGTGTTGTTGCCAGTAACACAATGTATGACATTATGGCGTCTACAGCTGATCCGCGCATTAGTATGTTTTTTGGCGGACCATGGTACTATGAAGGCTTACCTTACGGTGAAACCGGAACATGGTGGAAGTTTGCCAATATCAATTACGACCTCATAGCTTTCAAAAACTACAAGAATAATGGGTATTGGTATGGTGGCGGACCGGAAGATTTACCAGGTATTTTCATTGACTTTGCAGAAGTAGAGTTTTTCCTTGCCGAAGCTGCTGTTCGTGGTTATGCTGATGCTGGTGATGCCAAAACACATTATAACAATGCCATTGCAGCCAGTATTCAGTATTATGCCGATTTCCTTGAGATGGAAGATGTTCAAGACGATATTGATGCATACCTGGCAAGTGATGTGGTTGACCTTGATCAGGCAACGAGCCCGGAAGCCAAGATTGAACGAATTGGCCGGGAAAAATGGGTGGCACTGTTTCTTCAGGGCGGTGAGGCCTGGGCTGAAGCTCGCCGACTAGATACACCTCAGTTCAATGTTCCACCTGGTAAGACTGTAGCTGATATTCCTATGCGCTTGAAGTTTTCATCACGCGAGTGGGTTATTAATGACGCTAATGTACAAGCTGCAGCGGCCTTGTTAAACGGAGGAGAAGATAGTTATACCGCCAGATTATGGTGGGATATTAAATAGGTTTCCCGATTCAAAATACTAGTGTGTGATTTGGATTTATATTAGGATAGAGCCTGCAACGGCAGGTTCTGTTCTCTATTGAATCAACAAAAATCATTCGCTAATACCAATTTCAATGTGATATTGGTATTATAACTTAAGCCAAATCATCTGTCCGTATTAGCCGGGTTCGCAAACGAGCGTGGCGGTTAATACACATTAATCATAAAGACTAAAGGTTTAGAATTTTCTTTGATGATTAATTAAGGGTTTGTTTCTGGAGTATATAAGACAAGTACTTTGGAGACAAACCCTTTTAATACTTCTGATTTTCAATAGATAGATCCTGAAAATGACTGCTCAAAAGGGGCAAAATACCCCTTGTTCATTTACTCAGAAGGTCTCTAATGGCAATAGGAGCTTTAACAAGCATATAGTTGAAGTTTTACCTATGTAAGTAAGCACTTTATATAAAGCTCGGTTATTTGATTTAATCAAAGGTCTGTGTGGCCAATTTGAAGCACAAGAGTTTTATTTTTACTTTCGTGTGCAAAAGAATGATTATGACTCAAAAATATGATTACGAATTAGAGTTTAAGGTACGCGATTACGAATGCGATTTACAAGGTATTGTCAATAATTCAGTATACCAGAACTATCTGGAGCATACACGTCATGAGTTTCTCGACTCTGTCGGCGTTAATTTTAAAGACTTATTTGAGCGTAATATTGTTGCTGTGGTTGCACGTATTGATTTATCTTACAAAACACCTTTAAGAAGTAATGACAAGTTTGTAGTACGTACAAGGGTAGAGCACAAGGGTATAAAATATATGTTCTACCAGGATATTTATCGTTTGCCCGATGAGCAACTTTGTTTAAAAGGCATAGTAACAACTACCACTTTAATTGATGGTAAACTGGCAGTTTGCAATGAACTGGCAGAAGCCTTAACAAAGGCCGGACAATAAAAAAACAAAACGGATGCTCTTAATTGGACATCCGTTTCTTTTAAACTGGTTTTTTTCTTATAAATCAACACCAACCGGGCAATGGTCAGAGCCCATTATTTCGTTGAGAATAAATGCATCTTTAAGTTGTGGTAAAAAGCTTTCTGAAGCTAAAAAATAGTCAATTCTCCAGCCTACATTCTTTCCACGGGCACCCGCTCTGTAACTCCACCATGAGTATTTGTCCGTTACCTCAGGATAAAAATGGCGGAATGTATCTTTAAAACCACCTTGAGTAAAGCGATCCATGCCGTCGATTTCTTCCTGCATGTAACCGGCCGACTTATTATAATTAGGTTTTGGACGCGCTAAATCAATTGCTGTATGGGCCACATTAAAGTCGCCGCAGACCATTACGGGTTTGGTTTCTTCCAGCTTTTTCAGATAGTTGAAGAAATCTTTGTCCCATTCCTGGCGGTATGACAGGCGCTTTAACTCACTACCAGAGTTTGGAACGTATACTGTTACCAGGTAAAAATCCTTATATTCTGCACAAAGAACACGTCCTTCCTGATCGTGTTCTTCAATGCCCATGTCCTTTGTTATGCAGATTGGCTCTTCCTTACTGATAATTGCTGTTCCCGAATACCCTTTTTTAACTGCCGAATTGGAGTAAATATGATATTCTTTGAATTCGGCAAGAGCTTCTGTAACCTGATCATCCTGAGCCTTTGTTTCCTGAAGGCATAAAATGTCAGCTCCCATTGATTTAAATGATTCCAGGAATTCTTTTTTCATCACAGCACGAATGCCATTAACATTCCATGATATTATCTTCATGTGTTTAAATTTTTTTTACAATGGTCACATGGAACTCACAAATAAATTTAATCATCTTCCTTTATGTCAGTTTGGATAATCAAATTTGCATGTTCGTTTCATATATGTTTCTTTTGCGAAGCAAATTAATCAATCTAATTGTTGATGCAAAACCAAATTTCATGGTTTAGGCAGACTTAACAATCTGAGGTGTGAAATTTAAATCGAACGCAGGTTAGCAGGTTTATGAAAACGCTTACCTCTGGTGAAAACCAATTGTTTTGATAAATTCTGTTTTTGGGCAGGAGATGCCAGTAAATAACTCTGGCAATCATTACTACAGCAGGCATCGTATTTTGATCTGCAATTATCACATTGGATAAAGAGAAGGTTACATTGCTTGTTGGCACAATTGGTGTGAGTATCGCAAGGTGCACCGCACTGATGACAGTGACTAATGACATCATTGCTAATGCGTTCTCCCAAACGATTATCAAAGACAAAGTTTTTACCGATGAATTTATTTTCCAGGTGTTCATTTTCAACCTGTCTGGAGTAATCAATAATGCCACCCAACAACTGATTGACATCTGAAAAACCATGGTGTTTCAGGTAGGCACTGGTTTTTTCACAGCGGACACCGCCGGTACAATAGAGTAGTATTTTTTTATCTTTATTGCCCTCCAATTTGTCAACCACTTCAGGAAGTTCTTCCTTAAAGGTCTCCGCATCGGGTAATATAGCACCTTCAAAACAACCTATTTCACTTTCATAATGATTACGCATGTCAACAACAATTGCACCTTCATCAATAGCAGAATTCCACTCATTAGCCGTCAGGTGTTTTCCTACATTCGTTACGTCATATTCCTCCGGCTTTAAGCCATCAGCAACAATTTGTCTGCGCACTTTAATCTGCAATTTAAGAAATGACCGGCCATCGTCTTCAACGGCTATTTTAAAAGGGATATTGCTAAAGACCGGAATAGAGTATAACTGATCTTTAAAATCCTGCCAAAAGTGATCAGGCACACTCATTTGGGCGTTAATACCTTCGTTTGCTACATAAATTCGTCCGTAACACTGCAGCTTGTCCCACATGGAGTATAACATGTCGCGCATCTCTGCAGGATTATCGATAATAACATACTTGTAAAAAGAAACCGTTGTGCGCTTGAATGATTCGTTAGCCAGACGATCTTCTAATTCCTCAGGACTCAGGCGGTTTATCAAGTGTTTTTTACTACTGTTCGGATCCATACAATTCATTTTAGAGTGCAAAAATATAAAAAGACCTCTAAATCCGAAAAGATAATCATTGACAAAAAATAAGCTGCCATTGCTGACAGCTTATACTTTATGGTCGATAACTCATTTTACAATCCACTAAAATCGATATCATTGAATACTAATGTTGGACTTAACCAGCTTGAATATTTATATGGATCATTACCCATTTCTGCCAGCTGTTGCCAAAATTCTTTTGCATTACCTGAAATATTCATTTCATTGACTGGTTTTACAATTTTCCCGCCTTCAACTAAAAATCCTGATACTCCAAATGAGAAATCACCGGTTGTTGAGTTGGAATTACCACCATTAAATGAAGTTACGAATATACCTGATTTCACATCTTTTACAATCTCATCAAAACCACGTGAGCCCAGTTCGAATCTAATGTTAGATGATGAACCACCATTAGGAGTCATTCCTAGTTTCTTCCCGTAATAATTATCGATGTAATACTCTTTTAAAACACCTTTTTCAATCATCACTCGCTTTTTGGCTGCAATTCCTTGTCCATCGTATAAACGCGAGCCAAAACCACCTGCAATAAACGGATCATCAATCATGGTCAACAGAGGCGAAGCAATTTGTTTACCTAACATACCATCCAGGTAAGAGCTTTTCTGCTGCAACGATCTGGCCGACATTGGACGCATAAACATATATAGCAAGCGACTGGCTGTACGGTTTTCAATCAACATATCGTATTTGCCCGAGTCTATTTTAGCCTGACCCATTTTTCGAATTGCATTTTCAGCAGCATTAGCACCTATTTGCTCAGCAGATGGTACGTTCTCAAAGAAACGTCCACCAGCCCAGTCACCACCACTGGGTCGAGCATCACCATCCCTGACAGTAACAGAGCCGGAAGCTCCAAAGAAAGTGGATGAGCGGTCTGCTACTAATCCGTTACTATGCACCAAAACACTCTCAGAATAGCTGTCCCAGAATCCTCCGGTTGCAGTTATAATCTTGTCGCTTTTTGAAAGTGCAATCTGTTCTATCTCTTTAGCAATTTGAATTTTTTGCTCAGGAGCAACCGTATTATAACTTTTATCTTCCAGTTTTAAATCCTTATTTAAGTCGGTGGGATATAACGAAGCATCAGGCAAAGCCCTGAATTCATCAGCGGTTAAATACTTGGTTGCTTCAACAGCTTCAGTAATAAACTTCTCAAGGTCTTTCTTATTCAGGTTGTTTGTGGTGTGCCCTGAATATTTATGATCGCGATAAATATTTAGATTTAGTCCATTAGTAGTAGATTCTTTTATCACTTCAATTTTTTGCTCTCGTATTTCCACCTCCGACGAGCGGGAATTATCTATTGATGCAGCCACTTCGGATGCACCTTTCTTTTTAGCGAACTCAACGGCCCACATGGCCAGTTCTTGTCGTTCTTTATTGTTCATTGTTGTTTGTTTTTCGGGTTAGATTTTAAGCATTAACACCGCCAACGGTGATTTTGGAAACTTTAACGGTTGGTAAACCTTGCGACACCGGAACACCTTGTCCGTTTTTACCACAAGTCCAGCCACCTTCGGCCATCTTAAGGTCATCAGCCACCATTTCAATATCGGCCAATACTTTAGGACCGTTACCAATAATGTTGATATCCTTAATAGGACGAGTCAGCTTGCCATTTTCAATCAGATAACCCGACTTAACGTAGAATGTGAAATCACCGGCGCCGATCATAACCTGACCATTTGAGAATGATTCGGCATAAACACCATATTTCACACTTTCAATGATTTCTTCTTTTTTGTGCGGACCATTCTCCATGTATGTATTACGCATACGTGGCATAGGCATATGGCGGAATGATTCACGTCGGCCATTTCCGGTAGGTTTCACACCATAATGCTTAGCACTAATGCGGTCATGCAGGTATGATTCCATGGTTCCGCCTGCAACCAGGTACGTTTTCTCAGTATCGTTTCCTTCATCATCAACATTGATTGAGCCACGTATGTTTTCATTAGTTGCATCATCAACAATGGATACAAAGTCTTTAGCTACTTTTTTACCAATTTTATCGCTGAAAATGGATGTTTCTTTGCGGTTGAAATCAGCTTCCATACCATGACCGATGGCCTCGTGTAATAAAATACCAGAGCTACCGGCTGCCAGTACAACAGGTAATTCACCTGCCTTAGGTTTAACGGCATCAAATAATGAAACGGTACGTTTTACAGCTTCAGTAGCTAAAGTGTTTATGGCTTCAGGGGTAAAGAATTCAATACCGCGACGCCCTGAATAATCAAAGTAGTTTTGCTCTTTCTGACCGTTTTGCTCGGCTGTTACGCTAACCGATAACTGCGCCATTGGCTGGTAATCGCATGTCATCCGACCTTCTGAATTGGCAAAAAGTACATATGATGTTTCGTCATTAAACCAGACATTTGATTTGATAATACGTCCGTCAAGTGCAAATACTTTTTCATTAACCTGTTGCAGGTAAGGGATTTTTTCGTTGATAGAAACCTCTTCCCAGGCCGTATTGATTTTATAGTAGTTCGGCAGCTTTGGTGATTCAAATGCAACCGGCTCAACAGTAGCACTGCTATTGGCAATATTGGCAGCTGTGCGGGCAGCTGATTTCATCGCTTCCAGGCTTACTTCTTCACTGAAAGAATAACCTGTCTGGTCACCTTTTAATACACGAATGCCAACTCCGAAACTAATATCAGAATAGGCTCGGTTAACAGCATTGTCTTCTAATCCGATGTAGTTACCAATGCTGTGCTGAAAAAAGACGTCACAATAGTCGCCACCTTTAGATAAGCCTTCAGCAATAATTTGCTGAATCATTTGTTCAGTCACACCAAAGTGCTCCAAATAATCATGAATTGTCATGTCACCTCCAATTTTTGCCGGTCCGGTTGTGCAACCGGACAGAACGTGGGGAAGAATAGCTGCGCCAACAGCTGTTACCGTTCCGGCTTTTAAGAAATCTCGTCGATTAATAATTGCTTTCATTTTCAAAGATTTTTGAACATAGCAACAGAAAAGCAAAGGCTGCCCTGCTCATGGGTTTGTAGAATAATAAGGTTATTAAACCAGGCACTAAATGAACTTAGTGCCTGATTGTAATAAGCTAATAAATGGGACTTTTAGCTTTATGGGTATTAAAGATATTTTTTATCATTATTAAAAACAAGAGGAAGGGAGAAAATTATGTTACAGGTAATCAGGAGAAACACCAAAATGTCAGCGCCAAGGTTTTTTTGAGAATTTAAATGCTGAGGTTCTTAAAAATACACATTGGTGTTACTATGTGCAATCGCTGTGCTATATTGTAATGCAGACTTTTGAAGTGTACGTTTGTGAGTAATAAACCGATTGGAAATATCAGTTATGCTTTTTTGTAGTATTCCTGAACGTTGAGGACCATCTTTTAGATGATATAAAATCAGACTTTTATATTTGTCACCTATAAGATGAAGTGTAAAGGCAAGGCTGCAGTTAAATGATTTATCCTGATATAGGATTGTGTTGTTTTCTTTCTTATCGAGGGCCATGAT
>JAKSBD010000448.1 GCA_022361295.1 Bacteroidales bacterium | reverse complement strand
TGTATTTCAACACTACTATCAGTCAGCAGAATGATTTGCTGGCCAGTGCATTTAAAATTACAGCTCCAGAGAGCGGACCTGCTAATTTTCAATTGCCCGATGGGAGTAATGTGTGGTTAAATAGTTCATCGGAATTGAGCTACCAGTTCGATGCAGAAAGCAATAGCAGATTAGCCAGAATTGAAGGCGAGGCATTTTTTAATATAGCTCATAATCCAGATCAGGCATTTCTTGTTAAGGGTTACAACCATACTGTAAAAGTATACGGTACTGAGTTTAATATGATCTCCCATAAGGATCAGCAAACGTGTGAGGTTACATTGCGTCAGGGTTCAGTGGGCATATTAAATAATGAAAAGAAGGAAGTAGCGCGCTTAAAGCCGGGCCAGCAGTATAGTGTTGACCAGGCTGGTAAAGCAACTATTAAGAATCTGGAGTCTGTCAAATTGATATCAGGTTGGACAACTGGACACTATGAATTTAAAGATGCAACTTTGGAAGAGATTGCATCAAAGCTGTCCTCCTTATATGACATTGACATCATTATAGCCGATGAAACCTTAAAGCATAAACGTTATCGTTGCGTGATACAAAAAGAACAATCGGTACTGAAAACGCTGCAACGTTTTAGTATCATAACCAACCTTAATTACGAAGTAAATGATGATTCAATAACCCTTAAATCAAAATAGTTAAATAATGAGATGAGCTATGAACAAAAGACTTAGGGGATATGCCTCAGGTTGAAATCAATAAGAGCTAACAAAAAACGGGAATAGCTGCAACTACTCCCGATGTAAGGTACAACCGGTCTGCAAACCGGCTATAACTAATTATAAACTGTATAATTAAGCATTGCAAATTTATGAAAAAAAACAAAACCATAGTTGGTATCCCATGGATCCAGCTAAAGAAACTAGCACGTATTATGAAACTATGTGTTCTATTTATGATAGTTGGGATGATGCAGATTAGTGCTGCCACCTTTGGGCAAAACGCTAAAGTATCTATCAACTTAAAGAAATCTACGCTATCCAGAGTCTTTGATGAAATTGAAAAACAATCTGATTTCAACGTTTTCTACAGTAAAGAAGATGTAAATGAAAATCAGCTTGTTGATGTTAATGCTAATGAAAAAGATATTGAAGAAGTTCTGGACAAGGTATTAAACCTGAATGAATACAAATACCATATCATTGACCAGGATATTATTATCACAAAACGTTACCAAACCGTTGAGGCTTCAACAGCTCAACAGCAAATTAAAGTGACCGGTATTGTTACTGATGATACGGGGGAACCGTTACCTGGGGTAAACGTTTTTGAAAAAGATAATGTAACTAATGGTACTATCACAAGTATCGATGGTAGTTATGAATTATCTGTATCTAACACTGAGGCTGTTCTGGTATATTCCTTTATTGGTTATGCAGAGCAAGAAGTGAATGTTGCTGGTCGTAATTCAATTAATATTACATTAGTGTCTGATGCATTGGATATTGATGAGGTAGTTGTGACCGCTCTAGGTATTAAGCGTGAAAAGAAGGCTTTGGGTTATGCTGTTCAGGATGTTAAATCGGAGGCGCTTACCCAGGCTGGCGATGCCGATTTAATTAGCTCATTACAGGGTAAAGTTGCCGGTGTTCAGATTAACCAGTCTGGCGGTGGTATTGGAGGTACTTCACGTATCGATATACGAGGTGCGAGCTCATTAACCGATAACAATGCACCTCTTTGGGTGGTTGACGGTGTACCGTTTGATAATGGTAATGATCGTGATGGTAGCATTTGGGGGGGTACATCCCGCGCTGGTGGTGCTTTTGACCTGAACCCTGAAGATATTGAGTCAGTATCGATACTAAAAGGCCCTAACGCAGCTGCATTATACGGTGAGCGTGGTGGTAACGGTGTGATCGTGGTAACCACTAAAAAAGGTAAGAGCCGCAAAGGTTTGGGTATCTCATACGCAGGTGGTATTACTTTTTCTGAAGCTGCTTATATGCTCGACCTTCAGGATCGTTATGGTCAGGGTACAGACGGTGTTTATTACAAGGACAGTGAATGGTCCTGGGGACCTGAAATGAACGGTCAGGAATTAGAATCCTGGACTGGTGAAGTAATTCCTTTTACGGCACAAAAAAACCGTTTAAAAGATTTTACACGCACAGGTTTAAGTCACAAACATAACGTCGCTTTTACTGGTGGTAATGATGATGGAACTTTCCGTGTATCAGTAGGTAAAGATATAATGAATGGTATTTACGAAGATCATAAAGTTGAGAAGACAACTTTTGATTTTAGAGGAGATTACAATATCAACTCATGGTTAAATATCGACACAAAATTATCATACTTTGTAACAGAAGGTGATCAGCGACCTGAGATAGGTAATTACAGTTATGTGTCATACTTCAACGCCATGCCAAGGAATATTCGTAACCAGGATCTGAAGCCAGGTTATAATATTGTTTCGGGTGAGCACGTAGAAAAGTTATATACTACTGTTAATGCCAACAATCGTAACCCATACTTTTTGCAGGCGCAAACAGATAATACCGATAGTAAAAACAGAACTTTTGGTTATGTTGCAGCTAATGTTAAGCTTCACAAGAACTTAAAGGCCAAGTTTAAGTATGGTTTGGATTTTTACCAGTTTAATGCTGTCGAAGGTTACTTATATGGTGATAATGTTGATTCATCACGCCCTAACTACAATACTGAGCAAAGTAATTTTAAAGAAGAGAACTACGAGTTTTTACTTTCATATAACAAAACATTTAATGATGATTGGGCGGTTGGTTTAAACTTTGGAGCCAATAATATGTCACGCATGGATAAACGCCTTCGTGCAACATCTGGCCGCCTTGCATCTGAAGGTGACTACTTCTTAGGAGCAGGTTCTAATATCAATGCTACAGAGTCAATTACAGAGTCAGAAGTGCGTTCTGTTTACGGATTTGGACAGGTGGCATTCCGCAATAAGATTTTCTTCGATTTTACAGGTCGTAACGACTGGTCATCGACTTTAACATCAGCTGATGCTGAGTTTGATAACTCTTATTTTTATCCATCGTTGAGTTTAAGTGGAATTATCTCTGATATGATTGATATGCCAACCTGGGTGTCATTCGCCAAAGCAAGAGCTTCATGGGCACAAGTGGGTAAAGCAACAGATCCCTATAACACCAGTCAACTGTATAAATTAGAAAGCTGGAACTATGGACTAACAACCGGAATTGTTCCTGAAGATGCTGTTATTGAAGATTTAAAGCCTGAGATTTCTACTTCGTGGGAAGCGGGTGTTGATTTACGCTTTTTTAATAACCGTCTTGGGTTAGATTTTACTTATTACAACGAGTTGACTAAAAACCAAATAGTTAACATTGAAGTGGTACAGAGCTCCGGTTATAAAACAAAATATATTAATGCAGGTGAAATTAGTAACAAAGGTATTGAGTTCATGCTATCTACAGTGCCGGTTAAAACACAGGACTTTACTTTAGGTCTGGATTTTAACTTCTCTAAAAATGAAGGTGTACTGGAAGCATTACATGAAGATCTGAAGGAGTATGATTTCGGTAGCAATGTATGGGCTGTTGAAGGTGGTAAATTAGGTGATATCAGAGGTTCGGTTTATGCACGAAATGATCAGGGACAAATCATAGTTGATGATAAAGGACTACCTACTTTAGCACAGGGGAGTGATCATGTAATTGGTAACATTCAGGCTGATTGGACTGGCTCTATTAACCTGACTGCTGATTACAAAGGATTATATATGTCGGCTTTGTTTTCTGTTCAGGAAGGTGGAGATATACTGTCTAGCTCTGAACGAGGTGCTACTTCAGCTGGTACTGCTAAACGC
>JAKSBD010000339.1 GCA_022361295.1 Bacteroidales bacterium | reverse complement strand
TAATGGTAGTAATTTTGTTGTTGTTAAAATCGGCCTCACCAATATGCGTTAATGTAGTTGGTATATTAAGCTCGGTAATTTCATTGTTGGCAAATGTCCAAAAGCGAAGAGCTGTAATACCTTCTTCAATAGTTACCTTTGTTAAGCTTTTATTTCTAAAAGCACTACCTGTAATTTCTGTTACGGGCTGCCCATCTTTCACAAGGTCACCGGGAATGGTTATGTCGGTAACTGTTGTTCCAGCCGGAGGCGTCCAGCTGTTAAGGTATCCATTGTCGTTAACGGTAATTTCGTCGGCCGTTACCGTGTGTGTTTGCGCCTGTGCTGTTATTAAGCCTATGGCAATAAATGTTAATAATGTAAATACTTGTTTCATTTTAATTTTTATTTAATCGTTCGTATTTAATTTACACTACAAAGCTAAAGGCTCATTTTGAGGTCTTTATTAGCATTTCAACCCATTTTATGGTCGCATTATTCGTATTTTTAATACGCATTTTACGTATCGAAAAGGCACTTTTTAGGTGTACAACAAGGGCTATATTGCTGTCATAGTGCATCTTACATGTTTTTACCTTCTGGTGTTTGGCCTTTTTAGCTCGACGCAGATTTTGTGGTTCGGATTCATGTAAGCGTAACAGGTCTGGTGGGGTGGATTTGGATGAAAATATGGAACCACGGATTTCACGGATTACACGGAGATAGTTTTAACCACGGATTACACGGATTGCACGGAAAGAGAATGAATGATCAATTGGTATTATAAAATATGATTGTCTGCTTTTAAGCAATTAATACCAATTAAATATTTAAATGCGCTGGTATAATGCCGATACATATTCATAGTGCCTTTAGGAGTGAAACGAAGTAAAGGCGCATTTTGAATAGTAATCGGTATAAGATTGACACAACTTGTTTCGCAGAGACGGAAGCGACACTAAGTCGCAGAGTTTTTTTATACCTAAAATGCGTGATTTAGGACGTGAGATGGTTGGATGTGGGGATGTGAACTTCTAATCCGCTTAGCGCATAGATGCGATTAACTGATGAAAAGCAAAACTAAAAGGGATAGAGGGGCGTTAGCCCTACGAAGGTTATCTCGCGCTGACGCGGATTTGAATGATTTAAGATATCAGGGCAAACGCGCTTATTTTTATTATATGGTTTCAATAAATTGTCTCGCTGTCATTGTAGGTAGCTTTGATTTTTTAAAATCCTTTAGATTTCTAGTTATAATGATATCTTGCTCGTCTTCAATAGCTGTAAAATACTGAAGTCCATCCTCAAAATCTGAAAAAGTATCATCGTTCAATGCTAATCCAATAACTTTATCATTCAACGGTAGGATGTTAAGAATCAGCCTGAGCTTTCTTAAAATTGATTTTGCCTTATTTGAATCAATTTGTCTCAACAATACATAACTGGTATTTGCTATTGTTAAAGCTGAAACTGATAATTCAACCTGATGTTTATCTGCAAGAGAAAACAACTCGGCTGCTTCTTCAAAAAAAGGTTCTCTCCGTGATATTAAATCAATCACAATATTTGTGTCAACGAATAACTTTTTCATTTATATTTTGCTTCTAAATAATCACGATACTCTTTTTTATAATCAAAGTCAGAAGGTAAATCTATCACCCCGCTTAAGCTTTCAACTAATGGAGTAATAGTTATTTTATCGTCTGTATCCGTTTCCTTAGTTATACTATCAAGATACGATTCAATCATTTTTGAAAGACTAGTTTTGTGGTTTCGAGCATATTTTTTTGCTCTCTCAATAACGTTATCATTAAGCCTTAGTGTTAGTTTCGTTTCCATAATTCAATAGCTTTACGTACAAATATACGAATCCAGTACGTCACGATCAAATAATAAAAATGCACAGCTACTGCGCAAAACATAGTTGTTTTAAAGTTTTTGAATATCCGTAATTGTTCATAGAACATAAACAAAACATTGATCAAACAAAAACTTAACACAGAGACACTGAGTCGCAGAGTTTTATAATAAGACTCGAAAACAACTCTGCGTCTTTGCGTCTCTGTGTTTATCTTTTTATGCTATAATGCGGACAATCATTTAAACAATTAGAAAAGGTGCCAGTCCACACACTCCTTTTTCAGTGTCTATGTGTGATTTCAGCATTAAAACCATTCTAAATAACTATAATAATACCATTGCATATAAAGGGTATGTACTATATATGATGATTGTTAGCTGCCATAAGGAGACGTTTTACTATTTTTACCTCAAATGATCTTGTTTAAAAGTAAAATCTCATGAAGAAACATTTAGTATTATTTGTTCTTGCGCTTGGAATGGTTGCAAGTTTGCAGGCACAAAGCATATTTGAGCAAAAAAACGATCCTTATTTCGGAGAGAGCTGTACCAGTATTATGGTGGCTAAAGGTGCAACCACCGATGGTTCAGTCATTACATCGCACACTTGCGATGGTCGCTATCGCACCTGGTTAACCATCGAAGAAGGTCAAACATTTGACAACGATACCACAACACCGGTATTCAAAGGAAAGTTAAGAACTGAAACACCATGGGACATGCGCAAGGTGAAACAAGTTGGAAGCATTCCTCAGGCTAAGCAAACTTTCAGTTTCTTAAATACGGCCTATCCATGCCTTAATGAAAAACAACTGGCTATTGGTGAAACAACATTTGTTGGCCCGGAAGAATTGGTTAATGAAGATGGTATGTTTCTGATTGAGGAGTTAGAGCGTATTGCTTTGGAGCGTTGTTCAACGGCCCGTGATGCCATAAAATTAATTGGAGAACTGATTGAAGAATATGGCTATGGTGATTGGGGTGAATGCATTACCATTGCCGATAAAAAGGAAGTATGGCAAATGGAGATTGTGGGTGAAGGCCCTGATAAGATTGGTGGTGTATGGGCAGCACAACGTATTCCTGATGGTCATGTTGGTGTGTCTGCCAACATATCGCGCATTGGCGAAATTGACTTTAAAGACAAAGACCATTTTATGGCATCGAAAAATGTGAAGTCGGCAGCTAAAAAACTAGGTCGCTGGGATGGTAAAGAACCATTTAAATTCTGGAAAGCCTATGGCGATACTGAAAAGCCTTTTAAAATTCGTGAATACTTTATTTTAAATGCATTAGCTCCATCATTAAACCTTGATTTTGAAGCTGATGAAATTCCTTTCTCAGTTAAACCAGACAAGAAAGTATCTGTTCAGGATGTAATGGCATTGTATCGTGAAACTTACGAAAACACTGAGTATGACATGACTCAGAACCTAATGGTAACTAAGAAGAAGTACAATGATGATAAAGAAGAAATAGGTGTTGACACCATTAAATCACCTATTGCTAATCCATGGATGGGCAGAGGTGAGCGTAACCTGTACAATGAGCTAAAGGAAGGTACAGTTGAATTTCAGCGTACAGTTGCAGTGTCTTGGTGTTCTTATTCTGAGATTATCCAGCTGCGCGATTGGTTACCTGATGAAATTGGTGGCATTGCATGGTTTAGTTTTGATAACCCTGGTCAGTCACCTCGTATACCAATCTACTCTGGAGCAACTGAGTTACCTGAAAGCTTCAACTTCTGCGGGCAAAAGCGTTACCGCGAAGATGCTGC
Source organism: Bacteroidales bacterium (assembly GCA_022361295.1). Lineage (GTDB taxonomy): Bacteria > Bacteroidota > Bacteroidia > Bacteroidales > Marinilabiliaceae > Carboxylicivirga. Next base: position 4,644 of record JAKSBD010000339.1, on the reverse strand, counting down.
TATCTGGCAATACCGCAAGGCGAATAAGCTGGCTACATTGGCCTGGCAATCAACAAAAGACGACTTCTTAAAAGAAGTGGCTTATTTTGAAGAAAAGGGCCAGACTGAGACAAAAGAGTTGGAGGCACGCATAGAAAAGCTAATCGGCGAGGGTAAACAAGACGAAGCTAAAGCTTTGTTAAACAGATATACTAAAGACTTTTCAGGTGCAACCATGCTCCGCTGGAAAGAGCTGGAAGAAATGTATTGGGCCCGCTTTGGTTTAGGATTCTAGATAACAAAAGATGGTTAGACTATAGATTGAAATAAGGCTGATCTAAAAAAAATAAAAGGCTCTGATAACACTAAGCTATTTACCATGTGTTATCAGAGCCTTTGTCGTATAATGCTGACATTACATTTGTCATCTGACGATTTCACTTTTATGCTACGCCGGTCCACCTGCTGCTGCAACAGTCGCTAGCTTACCAATTTCCTTATCAACCATATACAGGCCACGACCATCAAAACCAATCACATCCATACGGTCTAAAATACCTAAAAACAGTGCTTCTTCCTCATGCTGTTCGGCCACGTACCACTGCAAAAAGTTAAAACTTGAAAAATCCTTTTCGGCAAAGGTCAGTTCAACCAGTTCGTTTATTCGGGCACTTACAAGCTTTTCATGTTCAAAAGTCTTTTCAAACACATCGCGTAAATCTTTAAACTGCGTTTGCGGAGCATCAATATTACTCACTAAAGCCATACTACCTGTTTCATTAATATAGTTGAAGAGTTTATGCATATGCATCATTTCTTCAGCACTATGAGCATATAAAAACCGAGCTGATCCATCAAGTCCATTCACTTGGCACCACGATGACATGGCCAGGTACAGATTAGCCGAATAATGTTCCAGCTGAATCTGCTCATTAAGCTTCTGTAATACATTGTCTTTTAACATACCTGCTAATTTAAATTAATACTGGATGCTTAATAAGATAATAAGATTCAGTCGAAATGTACAGACGTATTTTACGGAGCGTAAGTATAATTGACCTGATAAAAGCTATCAGCATTATGCTTTTATTCAACTAAGCATTTTAACCAAATATACTGATGTAAATGGTTTTTCATAAGGAGGTAAATGAATGTTCATCAGTATGTTTATAAAAAAGCCCGGTGACATTTGTGCATTTTTACCCGGGTAATAAGAATGCTTTAACCTGGGTCACAAATATCTTTTACCCGGGTCAAACAGAAGAAGCGTCAGTACGTTTTTTCAATATCGCGCTTATAAAAATTCATGGTTATCTAAAGGAAAATTGTAAAAGCTGCAGGGAGGAAAGATTTAATAGCCTGAGTTCGACATTAAATTTCGACCTCAGGTTACTATTGGGACTATTTGGACATCGCTACTGTGCGCTTAATGTCATTAGCTTATTAACAGGTGTATGAGCCTGAGATATAAATTAATATCTCCGCTACCACGCAAAGGGGTTTGCACGGCAGCAGCGGTTAACTAACACCCAATTCTTTTCTGTGAAAACCGGTGTATTCAGTGCTTAATTAACACATCACCATGTGTTGGTCTTAAAACTTTAGTGCCAATACACTGCTAAGCAATAAGATAAAACTAGTTTTTAGATAGCAATTTAGGACCAAATGCCTTAATTCCAATGGCACCCAGTGGCGCTGTAATAACAATACTCAGCACCGCCATGGCTAATATAACCTGCCCTGTTTCGATGGAGGTACTGCCCAATTTTCCGGCTTCAATAAGAGTTAAGGGAACAGCGCCAATAGCGGCCTGAACTGTAGCCTTAGGCCAATAGGCTATTACACTGAACAGCTTCTCTTTAGAGTTTAGATCAGAGCCCAGTAGTGAAATCCAGACGCCAATACTACGGGCTGTTAAGCCAATTAGTAATATTAGCAGACCGCTGCCAACCAATGAAGCATCTAACTGATTAATTTGCACCTCAGTACCAATATAAACAAAGAGCAATATCTCTGATAACACCCATACTTTATTAAACTTAGATGATAAACGCTTTGCCAGTTTACTGTACTTTTCGAGGATGATAAAGCCAATGGCCATAATACCAAGTAAGCCGGCTAAAGGAATTATCTCTTTAAGGTTTTCCATCTCGGTTATCTCGTAGAAAACAACAGCTACAATCATAAAGATGATCACCTTTTTAGTATCGCGAATATGAAACTTCCTGAAAAACCACACCAGGGCAAAGCCCAGAACAACACCCAGTACGGCACCCAAAATAATACCGGCCGGTACACTCCATAGAATATGCCCTACATTAACAGATGAGCCTGCAGCCAATCCGGTAAAAACACTAAAGATGGTGATAGCAAACACATCGTCGACCGATGCACCGGCTAACACAAGTGTTGGAACTTCTTTTTTCTTGCCATATCCTTTGTCTTTCAGCTCCAGCATTGTTGGCACCACAACTGCCGGCGAAACGGCTGCAATGATAAAACCTAACATACCCCCTTCAACCCATGAAAAGTCAAAGATATAATGAGCTATCGTCATCACGGTAAGCCCCTCAATCACACCGGGAATAAAACTCATATTAATGGCTGGTCGCCCTACTTTATGCAAGGTTTCGCGGTTAATACCCAGTCCGGCGCGAATCAGGATGACGATAAGCGCTGCTGTTTTTAATTCTTTTAACAGAATCGCCACCTCAGGATCAACAACATTAAGCACACTCGGACCAACCAGTATGCCGGCAGCTATTAAACCCAGGATACCCGGTAGTTTTATCAACGAAAAAAGGTAATAAAGCACTAATGCCAGGGTGATGATTAAAGCGATATTTAACAGCATGTATGAGGAGTTTAGGAGTTGATAAGTTTAATAGATGAGGAGTTGATTAACTGATGAATCGTCGAATCGATGATCTGTTAAAAAGTTTAAGAGTTTATTAGTTTAAGAATTGAAAGGGTAAACTAATAAACTCCTAAACAATAGCTATTTAGTTTTTCTTAACGTACTTGGTTAGGATATAAATGTGCTGACCATTTACTTTTCCTTCAATATGTTCCGGATCGCCATGAGATAAAATAATGTTACGGACTGCTGTTCCGCGCTTGGCAACAAAGCTCGTTCCTTTCACATTTAGGTCTTTTATCAACACCACGGTATCGCCTGCCTTTAATTCAGCGCCATTACTATCGATGTACTTATCAACTTCATCTTCTGATAAACCATCACCATCCGCTTTGGCCCACTCCATTGTCTCATCATCAAGGTAAAGCATATCCAGTAAATCCTGTGTCCAGTCAGCCTGTAGACGGTTTAGTAATCTCCAGGCCATTACCTGAACGGCAGGTTCTGTACTCCACATACTGTCATTCAGGCACCTCCAGTGATTGATATCCATTGATTCAGGATTCTTAATCTGCTCATGACAAGTTGAACAAGTCAGTACGCTTACAGTTGCATCACCACTCTCAACAGGTGGAACCTGATAAACGGTTAATCCATCTTCACTTCCACACAATTCACATTTTGACCCGCTGCGGGCCATCAATGTTTTTTCTACACTCATTTAGCTTATTTATTAAATAACTGACCTAATACATGCTTAACATCTTCCATTTCAGGGGTAATATCAAACACATGGGCCGGTTTCAGATAGGTAATCTCTTTATCACTTTTAAAACGCTTCTCTCCACCCCCGGTGATATTCAGCATAATACAGTCATCTTTTTGAACAACACCATCTTTAACAGCCTGAATCAGAGTAGCTGTTGCTACTGCAGCTGCCGGATGAATATCATTACCTTCAGTTTCTTCAAAAATACGGGCCGCTTCTTCCGCCGCCTGGTTATTAGCTGCCAGCACATCACCACCTGCTTCTTTCATGGCATCGTACAATCCACCAAAAACAGCATAAGGAGGTTTACGGTTTGATAACACTTTTGCATCAATTTCTTCAACCTGCTTGCGTGCCACATCATCTTCCAATGGTAACATCTTACGTGAATCGGCTTTCCAGGCATCATGAATTGGCAGGAATGGGATATTCTGCGATACCATAAGCTTCATAAAATGATTCCCAAAGCGACCATCTTCGATCAATCGCTTGTTGGCTTCCCAGGCTGCAATAGCACCTGTACCGCTTCCAACAGCCTGGAAGTAATACTTCGGTATGCGTCCTATTGTTGTCACTGCTGATAAAGTGGTGGTTCCCATACCATCGCGGCGTGCTACATTCTTTGCTCCACCTTCAGCCACAAAACCATCCAGCTCACATGCCATATTGGATAGGTGAATGGCATCAAAGTAATCGCTACCTGACCTGGTAACAACCAACTTTACGTTATCCTTAATTGGTTCATCAAACCACATGGCATCTATGTTATCTTCAGGAACACAAAGCAACAAAGGAATATTATTATCAGAACACACGCGTGCAAAAGCCCTGGCCGTATTACCGGCTGATGCAACAACTAAAACAGTACCATCGTCGGTTTTTAATCGTCCACCTACAGAATATGCTTCAGTTTCTTTAAAAGAACAAGTACGAAAATTGGCACCTTTCTCAGGCCAGTAACCACTAAATGTAATGTGTAAATCAGACAGGCCAAGGTATTTGGCTAAGCCTTCACTTTTATATGTAACAGGAGCCGATG
>JAKSBD010000061.1 GCA_022361295.1 Bacteroidales bacterium | reverse complement strand
TTTTAATCATCCATTAAAAATTTTCACATCGAATCATCATGAAAAGAATCCAATATATTTTCGTCATTATTGTCTTATCATTTGTTTGTCAAATCTCTACAGCACAAAATATACCTTCCAGACAATTAAAAAAAGATACAACACTTGTACCAGACAAATACCCTTACATCCTTCCAATTATGGGAGATAAGGTACACGATTTAGGATTTAACTTACCATTTCCTATGGGCATCATGTTTAACTCATTAAGCGGAAATCAGAACTTAAGTTTATCAGGGCTGCAGGTTGGATTTGGTAACCTGAATTCACCTGTTCCGCCAAATATGATTGACTTGGGTGGCATTGTTAAATTTGACGATGTAAGCGCTCAAACATCAACTTTTAACCTTCGACTCGACGCCTGGGTATTTCCTTTCCTTAATGTATATGGCATTGTTGGACAAACCAAGAAGGCAGATATTAATGTAAATATGACGGAACCATTCCCACTTCCAGTGTCCACAGAGGTTAGTGGCACCTATGTTGGTTATGGAATCATGGCTGCCGGTAGCATAGGCCCACTGTTTGTGTCGGGCGATATGAACCATACATTTAGTTACAATCCCAGATTAGATAAACCAGCTAAGGTTTTGATTACAGGTACGCGTATTGGCCCGGTTTTTAATTTCAAAAACAAACCTGACATGAATGTAGTCATTTGGGTAGGCGCCATGCATACGCACTTTAATGGACATACCGTTGGTCAGATAAACACCATTGATTTAGCGCCTGATGCTCCTGGCAAAATTGATGATATGCGCGGAAACTTAAACAACTGGTATGATGGATTATCGCCAATTGATAAAATTAAATATGGTGTGATTTATAAACGCCTAGATGATGGATTGGGTAACCTAAAAGACGGCGTTGAAAATTCATATATACGGTATGAAATGAATAAAAGCATTGAAAACCCATGGAATATGTTGGTTGGTGCTCAGTGGCAAATTAATAAACGCTGGCAGGTTAGAGCCGAGGCTCAATTTATGGGAGACCGAACTGCCGGATTAGTTTCCTTGAACTATCGTTTTGGCATAAAAGGAAAAAACTGGGGTTCCAAATAAATAAAACTCATCATCAGTTTTACTCTTAATAGTATAATTAAGTATATTTGAACTTACACCTCATCGCTATGACACAAAAGAAGAAATCAGCAGACATTTGGCTAGAAACCGCCTACCAACTTTTTGCAGATGTTGGCCCTGATGCCATCAACGTTAAAAACCTTTCTGAAAAATGTGGACTACCACGAACCAATTTCTATTATCACTTTGCCGATAAAAATGATTTAATTGACCGTTTATTGAATGATCACCTGGCAAAAGAAGTAGCTGAGTTTAGTAATCTTTTACAAACACGTTTCAATAAATTTATTCCAGACCTGTACGATATTGTTGTAGAAAATCAAATGGCAGTAAAGTTTCATTGGCAATTGTTTAAAAATAGGGATGACATTCGTTACAACCAGGTGTTTTTGCACATGCGAAAGAAGAATAGTGAGTTTATCATTCCTAAAGTGATGGAATATTACCGCTTAGATTTACCTCCTTTTTTAATTCAATCCATTTGGGACACTGTTAACGATGCCTGGTTCTCTAAACTTGACTTCAATAACTTTACATCGCCGGTTTTGAGCAAAATAGCCGACGATATGATGAAGTCTGTCTTGGCATTTGCCAAGCACCAGGTGCATAAATAGTAATGTTCCGTGGACAAAAACATTAAAGCCTATTCTTCAATAGATTGAGCCTTATTTCCAATCATAAGCTCAAAGCGCTTTTAGTAAAACAATGAAAAAAAACATAAAAAGTTTGTTGCATCACATTACAGCTTGTGAGTAACACCAGTTATTGAAGTTTCATTCAATACTCTTCTGAAAAATATACAAACATCTGACACACCTGTCTAAACTTCATCTTTAGTACACCTCTACTTTTGCTATTGTAATATTAAAAATAGCAATTATGACAGTAGAAAAGAGAGACATACAAGAACTCTATCACGATTTTGGCCTAAGAGGACCGGCTGTATTAACCGAGTCGGCATACCTTATTGAACTTAACACAAAAGATGACTACCAATACTTAATAAGGCAACTGTTTCGATGGCATTACAAGTATGCTAAAACCATACGAGAAGAATGCCTGACAAAAATAGCTTCGTACCCTGAACTGTTTGCAAAAATAGAAGCTCACAAAGACTTCATTCGTTTTCAAAAACAATTAATCCTTCACCGTGCTAATACACAATACAATTTTGTATTCAAAAATATAATCGAAGGTATTTCGGAATATACATTCCCACTCTTTAAAGATTATTATCAGCAGGTGGTAGAACCCGAAAAAATGACAATTACCTGGAGCAACATCATTGAGCAGTGGTTTCAAAAAGTGGATTCTAAAACACTTTATAAGCGATACATGCTTAAATTATCTAACCGCTTGGTTTATCAATTGGTAATACTGAAAAAGTTGACTTCGAACCTCTGATACA
>JAKSBD010000722.1 GCA_022361295.1 Bacteroidales bacterium | reverse complement strand
ATATTAGTGGGTGGAACATAAGCTCATTGGGCGATGTTGCCAATGGCCTGACAGAAGGAGCTAGCGAAATGTTAAGCCATAGTGGTATGAGCACAATCAATTACGATAAGCTCCTGGTAAACTGGAACAATCAGGTTGTGGCTAGTAAGGCCAATGCGTCAGCAAGAGATATTGTTGATGTAGAATTTAGTGCCGACGGATTAAATTATTGCATGGGCGAAGCTGCCCGCACCAACTTGCTGGCAGAAGGCTGGGGTGTCTCACAAATAGATGTGACTAATTTTCCTAATACTATTACTGATTTTTGGGATGCAGGAGCCAACTGCGGCGATGCTTTTATTACCACGTGGCAGCTCAATGCCTCTGACCCCACTGTACATATACCGGTTCCGGATACCGGTGTTGGCTACGATTTTTTAATTGATTGGGGAGATGGAACAATACAAACGCGCACAGATACAGAGACCGAAGATCGCATAATTGATGGTACCACTGTTACCGGGTATTATCATGACTATAGCAGCACTACAGGCGAAGGGCTTAAAACCATTAGGATAGCGGGTGATTTTCCACAAATTTATTTTCAAAATAGTGGAGATAAGGATAAAATACAAACTGTGGAGCAATGGGGAACTATTGTATGGAGCACAATGTATGCCGCTTTCTGGGGGTGTAATCAACTAAATATACTAGCCTCAGATGCACCTGAATTAGGTAATGTGGAGAGCTTAGAATTGATGTTTAGGAATTGTACAAGCTTAAATCCTGATTTGAGTGATTGGGATGTTAGTAACATAAAGTCTATGAAAAACTTATTCTCAGGTTGTTCCATTTTTACAGGAGATTTTGATTGGAGTGAATGGAATACAAGCAATGTTACAGACATGACAACAATGTTTTATGAATGTACTGTTTTTAATGGCGATATTACTGACTTTAATATTGGCAATGTTACAGATATACGCTACATGTTAGCCGAAACTGCTTTTGATCGCAATATTGGTCACTGGAATATTTCATCTATCCAACCTGGTAGTCCACAATATGGAGGAGCTCGCAATATGCTAGACAATTGTGCTATGAGTGTTGAAAATTACGATAATCTATTAATTGGGTGGAGAACAAACTATCCAACTAAAACAGGAGTAGTATTGGGGGCTAAAGGTCTTAGGTATTGCTTGGGAGCAGAAGCACATGCGTATTTAAGAACAACAAATGGTTGGGTAATAAATGAAGATAGTGAAGATTGTTCTCATGCCTTTATCACCACCTGGCAGCTCGATGCTGCTGACCCAACTGTGTTTATACCAATTGATGGCGATGGCTACGATTTTTCCATAGACTGGGGCGATGGCACATTGCAAACACGTACTAATAACCAACGTGTATACCGTCGTGCAGATGGCACTCTTATACCCGGCTACATGCATTATTACGACCCGGGTATAACCAACCCAAGCATTAAAATAGTAGGCGATTTTCCGCAAATATACTTCAACAACGCGGGTGATAAAGATAAGATACAGAGTATTGACAACTGGGGTACCATAGAGTGGCGAAGCATGGAGAGTGCTTTTCATGGCTGTACCAATTTAACCTATAATGCCATGGACAACCCCAACTTAAGCCATGTAAGCAGCATGAGCAATATGTTCCGCAATGCCAGGGCATTTAATGGAAACATAGGTAGCTGGAGTGTAGGTACAGTTGTAGATATGAGTAATTTGTTTATGAATGCTGGTTCATTTAACCAGGATTTAAGCGGATGGGACGTGGGTAATGTTGAAGATATGTCCCTGATGTTTTACTGGAATAACAGCTTCAATAATGGCGGTCAGCCATTAAGCTGGGGTAATAAAACAGCAAAGGTCAATAATATGGGCAACATGTTTGATCGTGCTTCTGCCTTTAATCAAGACATTAGCTCCTGGGATGTTAGCTCGGTAAAAAATATGAGCTATATGTTTAATGCTGCCGAAACTTTTAATAATGGTAATCAGCCATTAGACTGGGGCAACTCAACAGCAGGGGTCGAAGACATGACATATATGTTT
>JAKSBD010000494.1 GCA_022361295.1 Bacteroidales bacterium | reverse complement strand
GTTCCATTGCAAGTAATACCAATTGTATTTTAAAAGGCAATTGCCTGGTACTTTCTTCGAATTAAACTCAGACCAAACTCAAACTAAACTCAAACCAAACTCGAATTAAATTCGATTCAAATTGAATTTAATATGTATTTGGTATGTGTTTATTATGTGTTAAAATTGGGTTTAGTGCGTCAATGAATGGAGAGTGATGGGGAGTGGGTATCAAAAACGGGCTCCGCTAGGAGCCCTTAGATATAATTACATATCGATATTCGATTAGTTTTTGCAGCCGCTGCAGCATTTCTTCTTCGTAGTTGAGCATTCTCCTTCCTTTTGCTCCTCCACCTTAAAGTCTAACTTTTCAAAAGCTTTAACCAGACTTTCTTTATTTGTTTTATCCTCGCGATACTTCACTGTCACGGTCTGACCTTCGAAATCTACGTTTAAATCTTTTACTCCTTTTTCGAAAGGAATATTCTTCGTGATTTTGTTAACACAGCTTTGGCAGTCCATTTCAACTTTGTAGGTTACTTCGCTTACTTTCTTCTTTTTATCTTCAGCATAAGTGTTAAAAACAAACAATGCCATTACCATTAATACGATTAGCTTCTTCATGATTTAAAATTAATTTACTGATTATTACTCTCTGTCAATTGAAAAACGTATTCCTAAATAGACTCGACGCCCCATTATTGGCCCCCATATTAATGAGCTATCGAAATTATCGCCAAAAGGGTCATCGCCTGCTATTATGGGATTATCTTGTTTAAAATCGCCCAGATTCTCAACACCCAGGTACACATTCCACTTCCTGAAATACTTTGTAATCTGAGAATTAACTATCTGATACGAATCAAAGGAATCTGGTCGTTGATACTCCGGAGGATTTGAGGCTGTTGATGGAACTCGTCCTTCGCCATTAAATTGCGTCGTAAAATCAAACTGCCATTTTTTAAGTGGAGTGGAATAAGACAAGTTTAATAAGCCTTTAGTCCTGCTTATCAAGGGTCGTTTCATCAAAGTTCCGTTATATGTTGCTTTAACATCATTTAAACGCCATGCTGCAACAACATCCAAACCACGAAACAGTTCGTATTTTCCTTCTACCTGGAAATTATTGGCATATGAATCGCCATCCAAATTATAGAAGTAAACGGCATCTGCACTCTGATCTGCATCTACAATTAACTGATTTTTAAAATCAGTTCGATAAAATTCTGCATTTAAGGTCAACTCTCTTCCTCCAATATTAATATACTGAGTGATGTTTGCTCCATAATTCCAGGCTTCCTCCTGATCCAAATCATCAGCTATATTAATTTGCCTTGAGCTTGCTAATAAGTAACTATTTTCAGCCAATACATTTGGAGTTCTGTATCCTTTACCGACCGAAGCGCGCAATATGGTATTGCGTGTTATATTGTACTTAGCATGAAGACGAGGTGTAAACAGAGTTCCAAAATCATTATGAAAATCGACACGACCACCAGCTATAATGGTTAAGCGCTCAGGTATATTATATGTATATTGAAAGAATGCTCCAGGTACTATTTCCTCCCTGTTTAAGATCTGCACTTCATCGGGCGATTGAAAATCCATCAGCAAAACCTCATCAAATTTATCAGTCTGAAAACTCAAACCCGTACTATATTTACTATTCTCACCTCCAATAACAGATTGCAAAATAAGATTAGCATAGAACGAACGTTGCTCAGCATCATATTGCTTTCGCCCATAGAAAGAATTTTGCTCATGAAAAGAATAGTTGGCCACGAGCGCTACACTGGTCAACTCATCATCAAACACGTAACCGGCTTTGTAAAATCCTTCATAGCGCCGTGTATCAATATTAATACCATATAACTGATTGGACAATCCAATTTGTTGGTCAGAAGGCTTACTTCCGTTAAATCCCATTTGTCCCCCCAGTCGATTCTCGTCAAGAACCTTAATGCCTATCTGAGAAGTAAAACCATTCTTATTATTGAAGTCCCAACGGTTCATAAAGTTTAACTGCTTTAATAGTGGTTCGTCTCTGAAGCCATCATCATTATCATCAGTCGACTTCTGATCCTCTGAGTAATGAGCCAGGATAGCCGTTGTCCATTTATCATTTAAATGAATTGAGCCATTAACATTACTCTCCCATCGCCCTGTATTGTTTGAATAAAGATTTAAGAAGAACTTTTCTGAGTTAACGGGCTTTTTGTACTCAACATTAATTTGACCGGTCAAAGCTTCGTATCCGTTAATAACAGTAGATGTCCCCTTTGATATTTGAATGGATTCCATCCATGCACCCGGAATATAATTTAAACCATATAATGTAGCTAAACCTCTGAAGTTGGGTATATTCTCAGTCATCATTTGCACATAATTGCCTGATAATCCTAACAACTGAATTTGCTTAGCACCTGTAGCGGCATCTGAATAAGATACATCAACAGAAGCATTGGTTTCAAAACTTTCGCTCAAATTACAGCAAGCCGCTTTACAAAGTTCAGCTCCTGTAATATTCACTTTTGTCATCGGATCGAGACGCGACATGTGTGATCCGGCCTTTTTACCAGCCACCAACACCTCGTCCAACTCATCGCTTTGAAGAATCACCTCTAAATGTTGTTGATTCTTCACTCTAATTGTGTCTGGTTTATAGCCTATGTAACTTACAACCAATAACTGACTCCCTTTAGGTTGGTCAATAGCAAATTGTCCCTTGTAATCAGTTACCGTCCCCGTTTGAGTACCGGCCCAATACACATTAGCCCCAACCAACTCGATAACATTTTTTTTATCGTTGGCTTTTACAACACCGGTTATTTCCTTATTTGCCTGTGCAAAAAGTGAAATACCAGTACAAAACAATAGTATTGTAACTATAATAAATCGATTCATTCTTGTGAGATTAGCGATATAAAGAGCATGCAATTATGCCCCAATATCAACTTTAGGTTATTATTAAAATCAGGTTGTTTGGTTCACCTTCTCACAATAGCCTATAAAACTAGCTATTGTAGCAAGAATAAATCATAAAAGAAAAACGCAATTCATCTCCGGCGAGGGTTCGTCGGGTATATTCTGAATTACGTCAAATAGTAGTTGTTTGGGCGTATTATTGTCAGAAACAAGATCGGCAACAATAGTTGATTGAAGAAACAAATCAATAGCAGCCACCTTTATCTTATATTTTCCAGAAGTGATTTTTCCCTCAAGCGATGCTTTTTTGAACTCGTGCTTACATGCCCCATCGGTTTCGTGATGATGAACATGCTTACCTGTAGCCTCAATACACGAATGACATGCTTTGTCGCATGAGCAATCTTCACATGCATGGTTGTGATTATGAGAGGTTGTGATAATTCTTGTTATTGTTTCATCTTCATCACATCCATAGCAATGATGCTGAAATATATGCACACCAAGAATCGATGGCAAAATTGCCATCACCAGTGCAAAGCTTATTGCTCTATATTTCAACTTTAAAGACTTCATCAATTGCAAAAGAAACAAATCTCTTACAACCACGCAAAATTTTAACAACTGATTTACATCACCGTTTATTCAACTGATTCACCGTCCCAACCACTTAGGCGCGCTAAAATCCACCACATTGCATAGGCTTTACGATTAGAGGTAATATGCTGGCTGGTATGGGAGCCTAATTTAACATCTCCGCCTGGTTTGTTTTTATTTTCGTAGTATGCAACACCTAATTCGTTAGCATTTTGCCAATCTTCATAAAAATTCCCTCCATAATCGCCAGAATATCCATTATCACTGGCATCCTCCCAATAATTATCATTCATACAATGCGTATCGATACTATAATAATCAAGACACAACAATTTATTTGATTTACAATAATCATTAATAATCCTGGCCTGCTCTTTAGGATTACCATTACCTGTATTGTTACTTTGATTGGCATGACCTGTCATAAAAATAAATGCAACCGCATTTTTACGTTGCCCTTTTTCATCACCTATCATTGAACCTCCAACTCCGTATTCATCTATTAATGTCTTCATTCCCGGCAAATAATTTCCAATGACATCGTGCCCTGCAATATTGCACCATGACCACATTACAACATTGACTTCAGCATTTTCTTTATCATCCAGATAATTGCGCGTAGCTTGTATAAAAGCTGTTTCATCTCTGCTTAAATCAACAGCTTTTCTACCTGGTTCGGCATAGTCTTGCAACGCATAATCTTTAAAATCTAATATATCGTCCTGCGGATCATGATTCGAAATAGCAAACAAAATGTTATCACCAACCTTGTAATCCTGCAAACCATATAAACCACGACTAACATGCGTTCCGTGTGATGTATGCTGATAAGCAATATGAAGATTCTGACGAGCCAGATTAATATACTTTTGGGGGATCGATCGAAGTACTGCCTCTTTAGCAATCGTATAATCGGCAATAAAATGACTGCCGTTAATCTCACCTATTGAAAACACATCATCAACAACCTCTTCACCTTGCTGTTTTTCAGGCCTCTCTTTATTCTCACTACTACAAGCGCTTAGCATTACACCGACATTAAGAAGTATAGCTCCTAAATAAATTAATTTCATAACCACAATTGTTTCCGGGGAAGATATTTAAGAATTACAAAATAGTCAAGAGGCATCAGAACATTGGCCAAATCCAGTTACTTTTGCGTTTATGGCAAACTTGTTCATATATAATCCTACATGCGACATGGCAGTTGAAAATGGTACTTATAGCTTTATGCCCTCCAAACTGCTGTCGAAATTTGAAAATGACATCAGCCCATTAATGGCATTTCTTGGTGAGGAATCAGACTATATTCTTTATGAGAATGCCCTTCCATATTATTACAAAATATTTTGGCAAGAAGCTGGAATAAAACTCCCTTCTTTTATTCCCAGGAGTCAGTTGAATGAGATATCTTTTGAGAATGTAATTCCCTGGGGCTGGAACCAAATTATAAATGCGAGGTACAGTTCTAAGGGAACTCCTCCTGTTTTTTCTTCCAAAGATGATTATCGGCTATTCTTTAGTCGTCAAACAAGCCTCCACCTTTGCCATGAATTAAATAAAAAATGCTTACATCCCTTTGTTTCGATACCTGTCTTACCTCAAAGCGTCTCCAGCATATCTGAAATTTCAATGTTACTAAATAAATACGCGGGCGGAGTCTTATTAAAAACCCTATGGAGTTCTTCGGGGCGAGGACTTCTCTTTATCCGTAACAGTATACAATTCGAAAATGCCACTAACTGGATTAAGGCACAAATTAAAAGACACGGTTTCTTGATTGCAGAACCCATATATGATAAAGTTCAAGATGCGTCTTTACAGTTTAACATTACCAATACATCAGAGTATGAATTTTTAGGTCTTAATTATTTTGACGCCGACCAACACGGGCATTTTAACAAGGAGTATTTTCATATTCCTGAAAACTTAGTTACCACATTGCCTTCTGATGAAGAATGGGTTAATAAAACTGCTGAATCAATAATTGACAGCATGAAATCCTTAGATATTCACAAAAAGTACATGGGTCCAATTGGCATTGACGCCATGTTTATTAGAAATGAAGAGAGCGCAGTTAAATTTTACCCTTTGGTTGAAGCTAACTTACGATGCAACATGGGATTAATCAACCTAAAGCTTAAGAAAAAGGTTGTTCCCCAAGCGTCAGGCACCTGGCAGATAAACCAGTTCAAGAATGGTGAAGCTCCAGTATTTTATCAAGAGTATACTAACAAGTATCCTGTAATAATAGAGAACAGGCAAATAGTCAAAGGTTTTTTCCCTTTAACACCATTTGAAAGCGATACTCGTTTTGCAGCATGGGGAATAGTTTATTAAGCGTACTATCATACATTCTGGCAATGGGTTCAGAGCTTTTTTTAAACAAAACAGCCTCCGCTAAATAGAGAAGGCTGATATAATTGAGCTTAATTTAATTAGTTCTTATAAAGCAAAAGGGCTGAATAAGTGGCTACACCCTGGTCTGAATGACCGCTGAATTTCACATCTATTAGATTTTCGGATGTAATTCCTTCCTTATCGATAAATTGGTTTATTTGCTCGTCTAGAGACTGGTCAAAATCATCAGTACCTGTATATTGAAAATGCTTTGTTAAAATTTTACTCATAACACCTAAATTTAAAATTCTACATCTATTTCCTATCTCTTACGATTGAGGGCTATTTAAGATACAAAAACATTTCCATTTTTTGACAAAAAGCCAAAATACTTACTGCTGTAACTCCATCCAGTTAATAAATGCATTAAATCGCCCCTGATTATCTCCTACCCAAAGTAACACATCAGGGCTGTATTTTGAACTGCATATATAATAGGCAAATGATTCGGAGTGGCCAGCCTGGTTTAGCTGAGTAAAGAAATCAACATATTGAATATCAAAAAAGTCCATTTCTCCTGTTTGTTCTTCACTTAACATGGCAAATAATGCCAGTGTTTGATTAACCAACTTATTGGGTTCATCGGGATTGTTAACAGATGCCTCACGAGCAATTATATTTAATTTCGATTCTGCCACCTGAAGGCCGGATACTGAAGAATGCTTGCTGACCGGCCTGGGCTGTTTTGCTTTTTGAACTAGAGCAACATGCCATCTGACCTGTAAATCTTCAAGCAATTCCTCTTTTTTCATTTCATCCGGTTCTATCAACAAGCAATAGTACAATGGTAACATACTTTTCAGCACTTCGTTCTGCTTCTTTTTTACAGATGCCAGCATTAAATGACTAGGAATGTGGTTTCTGTTCATACGTAAACTTTTTACCAATGCTTCCTCTGCCAGCTGCTCCTCTTTGATTATCATGTAACTTTCAGCCAGGTTGTAGTATAACAAATATTCGTCCGGATATTTCTTTAAAGCTTTTTTATATTCACGGATAGCCTGCTTTGTATTGCCTTTTTCATTTAGAACAGCGCCGTATATCAATAAGGCATCCAACCAGTAGTCATTTTCTTCTGCAAGTACATTACGACTATAATGCAACGCTTCTTCATAATCTTTAATGGCTAAATAAGTATATGCTAACTCATAATGAGCTTCCATGCATTTTTTATCAAATGCAATGGCTTGTTTAAACTTACTTATCGCATCTTTATACAAGTCATGATTATACAAAGTCTGCCCCTGTTTAATCAACTTCTCAACTTCTGTTTTCTCCTGGGCGCGGACAGTAAAAAAGCCCACCATTAACAACATTAGTAAATATCTCATGCTGTAATGATAGACTTTTATTATTTATCCGTCAAACATTTTCAATAAGCGGCTTAGGTTTAACGGTTGTTAACACTATTAATTCGATAAATCATCGGGAAACAATTTGTGAATCACTTTCATGCTGTAACAATTCTTTAACCGCCTTATCAATAATATTATCTGTTTCGGTTGGGGTATATCCCTGAACCACCCTTGAAACCATTTTATCCTTGTCAAGAATTATAAAAGTAGGAAGCAGCTCTATACCAAAAGATCTAAACCCTTCCTGATCAACAAATGCGCTTGTAAAAGTATAATCTGTTTCATTTTCTAATTTTTCACCCAATTTCTCTTCCTTATTATTATACAATGCAATAACCTTCACTTTTTCATCAGCATACTTTCTTTGCAATTTATCTAAAGCTGATTTCGAGCTTTTACAAGGTCCACAAAAATGACTTGTAAACTGCAAAATAATTACTTCACTATTGATCTGATACAAACGAGCATTAGTATTTTCTTGAGATGAAAACTCTATATTGTTTGCTTTTCCTTCAAGCAAATCTGTTGTGCGCTTGTTACTTTGAATCTTTAAAGAAAAATTGTCAGGCACATAATTTTTAATTATAAATTCTTCCTTTCCTGACTGATTAATTTTAATCTCGGAAATTTCTTCAACAATAGTATTAGTGCTCAATGTGCGGCTTAGCTTATATGGCAGAAGTGTATTGGCATCAACCCAAAGTTCATATTTTGAATTGCCACCTGCACATTCTCTACTGATATCATCGCTTATTTTGCCTACAAATTCAATTTCCCTATTTACAATTGTTATGGTATACTTCAAATATTTTCCTGTAGAAACTTGGTCAACCAATACTTTATCATCAGAATACAGAGCATAATTAACAACTGCCAGTGAACGAGTAAAAAAAGGAGCCATTAATGATCGTTTATACCAGGGCTCTCCCCTATAATCAAACATTTTATAGTTTTTCTCAGACCAATTCAGTTTGACCTTAACATTACCGTCGTAAGCAAAAAGTAATTCATCCTTATTTTTAATATTGAACTGAAAAAAACTGGCTCCTATTATTGTATCAGCATCATTAACCAGCTCTTTAATAAAAACCCGGTTAATTTCATTTTCTTCAGGGGTTAGTTGACCGGAAAACAAAAAATAGTCCGTATAGCTATATTCAGCGGAAGAAATCCTTTCCAGTTCATTTTTAGTCGATTCCAAGCTCTTGATTGCATTCACACGTTCTTGCGAATTGCTATTTACTCCTAACATTAGAATGAAAATGAATACAAATACCTGTTTCATACTTTTTAGTCATTAATTCATTTCCAATGTTTTCAACACAGCCTCAACTTCTCGCATATAAATTGCCTTATTTGGCTTGGCGGGAGCATACACATAACCACTAACCATTAGTAAACGATTATTTTCTTTGTCCTGATAAAAGTAATCTACAAAAGGTCCACCCATAAAATCACCTTGTACTTTCCAAAGTCCGCGCAATTCGGTCCATTGCCTGCTGGCAAACTTAGATTTTCGAACTGAAACCGGAAACTGCTCTTCAGTAGCCATAAATGATCCTTTGCTTTCACCAGGTACTTGTTTGCGTAGCAGGTTATTTCGAAACCTCATTAAGGTTTGTGTGTTGATTTCTCCTAAAGAATCAAGTGGGCACTGATAAACAAATATTCCAAGCTGACTACCTGATCGTTGTGAATCCAACCACGAGAATTCTCCCTTAAATTTCTTCAAATGAAAACCTTTGGGAAAATACATTTTAAACGGGTAGTTAATGTCAACGTGCGACACTGCCTCTGGCTCATAAACAGTATGGTATGATTCAGCCATAGCAAAAATGTCACCATTGTGGAAAAAACCTTTTATGGTTGACCATTTCTGCTCAAGCAACCCGTTTAGCTCTTCGGGAGAGCGTGCAATCACTTTAGCCACATACTGATTTTGAGCCCATTCCTGCTTGCGGTATTCAACTCTGTTTGAGCTCTCACTATCACGTATAGAAATCATTAGCACGTTACGATAGGTTCTGAAATGACGTTCAAACTGCTCGTAGGCAATTCGTGTTTTCTTGAACAATGTTTCACTTTGGGGCAACGATGGAAATTCATCATCCAAAAGCACTTTTAGAACCTTGCCTGTTGCTGCATTCCAATACTGATCTTCAATTACGACCAGTAATTCACCCGGAGAACCAATGGCCCGCGGCTTAAAGTTTGAAGGTTTATCGGCACATGCTGCTACTGCTATTATTGTTACAACTACTACAATGGCTAATAACCATACTCTGTTGCTGATGGTATTTATATAATTTTTCATCTCATTAAAGTTTAAATTATTAGGTAAAACGACACCGGATGAAGCTCTTATAATCGCTTTATCTTTAGGCACGGATGAAACAATACATTACAAGCCCACCCGATGTCGATTCTATATATAGATTGGTTTGAAGAGCTATACCATACTACTTTGAACCGGCATTACTGCAATACAAAGTTGACAGGTATAGTATAAGATACTCTGACTGCTTTATCCCTTTGGTATCCCGGTGCCCATCTTGGCATATTATTGACTACTCTTAATGCCTCAGCTGATAGCTTTTTATCGGGACTGCGCACTACTTTTGCCTCAACAACATTACCTTGCTCATTAATAACAAAAGAGATATATACTTTACCTGTAATCCCAGCTTCAGCACAAATTGCCGGATACTTCACATTGCCTGCTATATATTTTAACAAAGCAGCCTGTCCTCCTGGAAACTCAGGCATGCGCTCAACATGTATAAAAGTGACCGGAGCTTCGTCTTTCTCAGCCGGCATTTCAGGTACTTCATACACATAATCTTCAATGTCCATATTAAAACTTGGAATATCCTCAATTACGTCTTCAGTATTATCAACAATCTCTATTTGTTCAATAGCAATTGGCTTAGGTAATTCCTTCTTCGGTTCTTCGGGTTTTGTTATGGGCATCATATCTTCTATTTCCACAAACTGGTCTTCGATAACTACCTGCTCAATTCCTTTTGCCGGTGATCCCCATTCAAAGGCTGCCAATGAAGCGCCTAATGCAACTATTAATCCTACCTGAAAGAAGATACTTCTTTTACGTTCTAAGTCGGCGTGTCTATATTTTTTTACTTTCATGGCGATGT
The DNA here is from genome assembly GCA_022361295.1 of Bacteroidales bacterium. Taxonomy (GTDB): domain Bacteria; phylum Bacteroidota; class Bacteroidia; order Bacteroidales; family Marinilabiliaceae; genus Carboxylicivirga. The sequence goes on along the minus strand of JAKSBD010000494.1, from coordinate 790 downwards.
ATTTATGAGGTTATTAATGTTAGTTGCTTCTTATATCCCAAGCAGCGTTCCACAATTAACATTCGCTAAAATAAATTTACCACATTCGCACATATCTCCCTGTTTAACTACACCTTATGAGCCACCATTATTTTTAGGAAGTATTTTTACTGTAATCTTTATTGTCTAATTATTCGCCCGTTTGGGCGAAAACGCGCCAGCACTTCAGATAAAATCGCACAACAAAGCCGATGTTCCAGCTGCTTATATTAATTCGAAGTTTGCAGGGTCATGCTGGATGCATCGGCTTTTATTCTGAAAAATATCAGAGAACGTTTTCTCTGTATAAAGGACTTTTAAACTACTTTGTATTCATACGCTAATACTTTATAATTATACATGGCTGCTATTGCAGCTTAAACCTAACAGGAACCACAAAGGATACTTTCACAGGTCTTCCTCTCTGCTTTCCTGGTTTCCATTTGGGTAATGTTTTCACTACCCGAACAGCTTCACGTTCAAGATTTGGATCAGTTCCCTGGTATGCTTTTACATTGATAACATCTCCTTTCTCATCGATAACAAATGACACATTCACTCTTCCTTCAATACCATTTTCCTGACAAATAACCGGATACTTCACATTTTTATTAATGTAGGTTAATAGTGCAGCATCTCCTCCAGGAAATACAGGCATATCTTCAACAACCATAAAAATCTGATCTTCAGTGTCCTCTTCTGGCATTTCAAAATCAGACAAATCAATTTCCAGATCTTCATCCATATCGGTGTCTTCTATTTCCAGTTCCTC
>JAKSBD010000062.1 GCA_022361295.1 Bacteroidales bacterium | reverse complement strand
TTTGTGCTGCCAAAAAATCAAATAGAAAAAATGATGGATATTCAATTATTGACTGCCATATCGCCGGTTGACGGACGATATCGAAACAAAGTAGATGGATTAGCTTTGTATTTTTCTGAATACGCTTTAATCCGCTACCGTGTTCTTGTTGAAATAGAGTACTTTATTGCTCTTTGCGAGCAACCTCTTCCGCAATTGGCCGACTTTGACAAAGCGCTTTATGAAGATTTACGTAAAGTTTATAAGAACTTTGAATTGGAAGATGCTGACCGTATTAAAGAAATTGAGTCGGTAACTAACCACGATGTAAAAGCAGTTGAATATTTCATTAAAGAAAAATTTGATGCTTTAAATCTTGAGAAATACAAGGAATTTATCCACTTTGGATTAACATCTCAGGATATTAACAACACTGCAGTACCTTACTCATTGCGTGATGCTGTGCACGATATTTACTATCCATTATTGGAAGAGTTAATTCAAACACTGGATCAATTGGCAACTGAATGGAAGGACATTCCAATGTTGGCTAAAACTCACGGGCAGCCAGCTTCTCCTACCCGCTTAGGTAAAGAGATGAAAGTATACGTTGAGCGTCTTAACAAGCAACTGGCTTTATTAAAAGGTATTCCTTGTTCAGCTAAGTTTGGTGGTGCAACAGGTAACTTTAATGCACATAACGCTGCTTATCCTGAAATTAACTGGGTTGATTTTGGTAACAACTTTGTTAACAACATTCTTAAGTTAGACCGTGAGCAGGTTACCACGCAAATTTCCAACTACGACAACATGGCTGCCAGCTTTGATAACTTCAAACGCATCAATGTTATCTTACTGGATTTAGCACGTGACTTCTGGACGTACATTATGATGGAGTACTTTAAGCAGAAGATTAAAAAAGGTGAAGTAGGTTCAAGTGCGATGCCACACAAAGTGAATCCTATTGACTTTGAAAATGCGGAAGGTAACCTTGGCATTGCCAACTCTATTTTCTCTCATTTAGCTGAGAAATTACCGGTATCCCGTTTACAGCGTGACTTAACTGATTCAACTGTATTGCGTAACATTGGTGTACCTATCGCTCACTCAGTTATTTCAATCCGTTCATTAGCAAAAGGTTTAGGTAAACTTTTATTAAACGAAAATGCCATTAAGCGCGACCTTGAAGATAACTGGGCTGTTGTAGCAGAAGGTATTCAAACCATTCTTCGTCGTGAAGGTTATCCAAACCCATATGAAGCACTAAAAGAGCTTACACGAACAAATGAAGAAATCAACGCTAAAACAATGGCTGCATTTATCGATACTTTAAATGTATCAGAAGAAGTAAAAGAAGAGATGAGAGCTTTAACTCCACATTCTTATACCGGCGTTTTTAAGATATAATAACATACGCATAACTTGTGATTCGGGCGGTAAAAACATACTTTTACTGCCCGTTTTGCATATTTGGCAAGAAGATTGACTTACGTGTAACACGGTGAACAACTGTCATAATGACATTAAGCAATTAATCAATAATGAAAGATTTTTTTAGAGTACTTCGCATTTATTTGCCTCCATACAAAGCCAAATTAGCACTAAGTTTCTTATTTAACCTGCTTGGAGCCTTCTTCATTGTTTTTTCAATGTTAGCAATGATTCCGATGCTCAAGGTTATCCTGCAGGATGATCAGGAAGTTACAACTTTAATGGCATGGTCTCTTGACAAGGATGTTCTTTTCAATAATATAAACTACTACATCACCATTATTAAAAGTAAATATGGCCCTGAAGCCACTTTACTTTATTTAGGTTTATTTGGCATTATAACTACCATGCTGAAGGTAGGCTTTTCTTATTTTGCATCTTATACAACAGTTGGTATACGTAATGGTGTGACACGCGATATCAGAAAAGCCATCTATAATAAGATGATTCAGTTACCATTGGGCTTTTACAGCAATGAACGTAAGGGCGATATGATGGCACGTTCAACAGCCGATGTGCAGGAGGTTGAAACATCTGTTATGTCTTCATTAGATATGTTTCTAAAGAACCCTATCATCATTATTGTGGTTCTGATTTCAATGTTATATGTGAGTCTTGAATTAACGCTGTTTGTATTTCTGGTACTTCCAGTAGCGGGATTTGCCATAGGCCGCATTGGTAAAAGCCTGAAAAAGACATCACGCGAAGGTCAGAACAAGTTAGGGTTGATACTTGGCATTATTGAAGAGTCATTATCAGGGTTAAGAATTATTAAGGCTTTTAATGCTGAAAACAGAATGGGCGGGCGTTTCACTAAAGAGGTTGAAAGCTATCGCAGGACAATGAATAAACTGCAAAGACGCCGGCACCTGGCCCATCCAACCAGCGAATTTTTAGGTACAATTGTTTTTGTTATTATCCTTTGGTACGGTGGTTCACTTATTCTTAATGAGGACAAAAGCCTTGATATGTCAACATTCTTTGCTTATTTGGGTATGTTCTACCAAATCATCAACCCGGCCAAAGCATTCTCTCAGGCAGCCTATAGCATTCAAAAAGGTATGGCGGCTTATGAGCGTATCGAAGCAGTACTGGAAGCTGATTTAGACATAAAAGAACACGATGGGTCGCAGCAGATAAAAGAATTTAAAAGCAACGTTGAGTATCGCAATATCACCTTCGCATATGAAGATGTGAATGTACTTAAAGATGTTAGTCTCACAATTCCACAGGGTAAAACAGTGGCACTGGTCGGACAGTCAGGTAGTGGAAAAACAACTTTCGTTGACCTACTACCACGCTTTTACGATGTACAAGGTGGCGGTATTTATATAGATGGCACCAACATCAAAGACCTTAAATTATTTGATCTGCGCGAACTAATGGGTAATGTTAACCAGGAAGCGATTTTATTTAACGATACTATCTACAACAACATTACCTTTGGAGTTGAACACGCCACTGAACAAGAGGTTATCAATGCAGCTAAAGTAGCCAATGCACATGATTTTATTATGTCAACTGAGGATGGCTATCAAACAGTTATTGGCGACCGCGGAAGTAAGCTATCAGGTGGACAGCGTCAGCGCCTGAGCATTGCAAGGGCTATTCTAAAAAATCCTCCTATACTTATCCTTGATGAAGCAACGTCTGCTCTGGATACCGAATCGGAACGCCTGGTGCAGGATGCTTTAGAAAACCTGATGAAAAACCGAACCTCATTGGTTATTGCACACCGTTTATCAACCGTTCGCAATGCTGATTTAATTTGTGTTTTTAATGAAGGTCAGATTGTTGAAACCGGCACACACGATGAACTAATTGAGAAAGACGGGATATACAAAAAGCTACATTCTATGCAAATGAGTTAAGTATATAAAGAAAACACTGTTGCAAATTTTATTGGCAGAGCAACTATAAATATTTCTATTTTCCGTGCGTGAAGTCATTATTAAATAATAAAGATTTCTTTTCCGTGGGTGGAGTAATTATCAAATGATAATGACTTCTTTTTCCGTGGGTGAAGTAAATTATCAAATAATAATGCTTCTTTTTTTCCGTGAATGAAGTAAATATCAAATAATAATGGCTTCTTTTTTCTGTGGATGAAGTA
>JAKSBD010000222.1 GCA_022361295.1 Bacteroidales bacterium | reverse complement strand
TTATTTGTTGAACTTTCATAGGATATCAATTACCTGGTGTTTCTAATACGAAGAATAAGATCATACAATTCGGGTTGCACCTTATATGATTCGAGAAGTTCTTCCACTTTGGCTTCAAATGGTGCCTTATCAGGATAAGTTATCTTTACACCTTCTTCCTGCACTATGCGTAAGGCTTCCTCCTCTGCTGCTATCCATAAGCGACGTTCTTCATCAACAGAAGCGTCAGCTGCCTTCTGTAACCATTCTTTTTGCTGATCAGATAGTTTGTTCCAAACAACTGTACTCACGATCAATACATCCGGCACACGGGTATGCTCGTTTAAACTATAATGTTTACATACTTCATAATGTCGCGAAGTCAAAAGACTTGGCGGGTTATTTTCTGCTCCATCAACAACTCCGCTTTGCAGGGCCGTATATAATTCACCCCATGAAATTGGTGTTGGTGAGCCTCCCATAGCCTTTACCATACTCATAGCTGTCTGACTCTTCATCACTCTGATTTTCATACCTGATAAATCATCCGGATGAGAGATATCTTTATTCAAACTATAGAAACTGCGTGCTCCGGCATCGTAAAAACATAAGCCTTTAAGATTATACTTCTCCGTTGAATTCAAAAATTCTTTTCCGATAGGGCCATCCAAAACCTTATAACAATGCTCCCTGGAGCGCAACACATAAGGCAATCCAAGAACTTGGTAATTGTTGGTAAAGCTCTCCAATGCAGCCGCTGATACTTTTGTTATTGCCAAACTTCCGATCTGAAGTAATTCAACACATTGCTGTTCTCCTCCTAACTGAGCACTCGGGTATATTTCCATGTTCATTTTACCTTCAGATATCTTATTCAATGTATCTGCCATAAAAACCATTGCCTTATGTACAGGATGGGAAGGATCAAGACCGTGAGCCAGCTTTATACTTGAATAGTTAGCTTGTTTGTTACAGGCCATTAATGACATCAATAACAAAACAGGTAAAACTGATTTTATTACATATCTTTTTTCCATTGGGATAACTAGCTAATAGTTAAAGTAACAGGCTGCGTCGAATACCTAACTCCAGACCTCTGATTTCAGCTAACCCCTTCATTCGACCATATAACGAATAGCCCGGATTATTATCATGTCCTATATCGCCCAGCATCTGGTTGCCATGATCAGGACGAACAGGGATTGAAAAATCTTTACGTCCTTGCGATTTTCGCGCTTCCTCTTCTTCTACGATGGCCTTTAATACTTCATAAATATCAACATCACCTTCAAACAGGTAATCTTCATTGAAGTTGTAGTCGGTATCGCGTTTAACATTGCGCAGGTGGGCAAAATTGATACGAGGTGCCAATTCTTTAGCCATAATTGATAAATCATTGAAATATCCTGCTCCCCAGGAACCGGTGCACAGTGTGACGCCGTTGGAGACCGAATCAACTATTTGAATGATGCTTCTGGCATCGTCTAAGGTGCTTACCACACGAGGCAAGCCCAACAAGCCCCATGGCGGATCATCGGGGTGAATAGCCATGCGCACTCCTACTTCCTCTGCAGCCGGAATAATGGCAGCCAGAAAGGCCTGCAAGTGCTTTCTTAGTTTCTCATCATCAATATCTTTGTAAGCATCCAGCACCTGCTGAAACTGCTCAAGGGTATAACTTTCTTCAGCTCCGGGAAGACCTTTTATAACTGTATTGGTTAATGTTTCCTTTCCTGCTGAATCAAGGCTTTCAAAATATTCTTTAGCATCTTGTACGATCTTTTCGCTGTAATCATTCTTTGCACCAGGGCGCTTTAAAATATGAATATCAAAAGCAGCAAACACCTTTTGCTCATAAATCAAGGCCAAAGATCCATCGTCGAATGACGACTCCAGATTCGTTCTTGACCAGTCCAGTACAGGCATAAAGTTGTAGCATATTGTCTCAATACCACACTGTCCAAGGTTCAGTATAGACTGCTTGTAATTGTCAATATACAGCTGCCAGTCACCACTTTGTTTCTTGATGTCTTCGTGCACAGGCACACTTTCAACCACCGACCACCTTAGTCCTGCGGCTTCTACTTCTTCTTTTCTTTTCTTAATCTCCTCAACGGTCCATACATCTCCGTTAGGAATATGGTGCAAAGCGGTTACTATGCCTGTTGCTCCCGTTTGCTTTATATCTGCTAATGTGATACGATCATTGGGGCCGTACCATCGCCATGTTTGTTCAATCATTTTACTAGATATTAGATCGCTACGTTTATAGAACGCTGCGCTATTAGATAATAGACCTAAACGCCGCTGTAGGCACTGAATCCCCCGTCAACTGGCACTACCACACCAGTAATAAACTTAGCCCAATCGGACAACAAATAGTTGACAGTACCACACAATTCTTCAGGCTCGCCATAGCGCTCCATGGGTGTATTGGTAATGATCTTGTTGCCTCGAGGTGTGGCTTCACCTGTCTCTTCATTGATCAACAGAAAGCGGTTCTGGTTCGTTAACAGAAAGCCGGGCGCAATGGCATTGACACGAATGCCTGTTTTGGCAAAGTGAACCGCCAGCCACTGGGTGAAGTTGTTAATGGCCGCTTTAGCAGCTGAGTACGCCGGTATCTTGGTCAATGGGGTGTAGGAGTTCATGGACGATACATTAACGATCGCACCGGCTTTTTTATCCAGCATGTCTTTGGCAAACACCATGGATGGCAAAAGGGTTCCCTGAAAGTTCAGGGCAAATACCTTGTCAAAGCCTTCCATCTGTAAACCAAAGAAGGTTTCTTCCAGCTTATCCAGCTTATCTTCGGTCAGAAACTCGGCCTGAGTAGTTGCTGTTGCAGCATTACCTCCTGCGCCATTCAACAGGTAGTCAACGCCTCCCAGCTCCTTATGTATCAGCTCTCGGGCTGCCTCCAAGGATTCTTTACTCAATACATTGGCACTGATGCCGACTGAAGCCACACCGTATTCACTGGTAATTTCCTTTGCCACTTTTTGGGCCGCTTCTTTATTCAAATCAAGTATGGCGGTTTTAACACCAAGGGCCGCCAGCCCTTTAGCCATTGTTGAGCACAATACGCCACCGCCTCCGGTGACAACAGCTACTTTATCTTTTAAATTTAATTCGTTCATCGGATTTATTTTAAGGATTTTATGGTTTCAATCAATTCGCGCGCTTTTTCCTCTAAAGCACTCCAGTCTTTGGCTTCCATTATGTCTTTTGGAAACAAATTAGAGCCCATTCCAACGCAAGTTACACCAGCTGCAAACCACTTGGCCAGGTTATCTTTGTCGCAGCTTACGCCACCGGTTGGCATGATGTCAGTCCAGGGCATTGGCGCTTTTACAGCTTTGACAAATGATGGTCCACCCACTTCTGAAGCCGGAAAGACCTTGACCACTTCACAGCCCAGCTCCTGTGCTTTGTTAATCTCGGTGATGGTGCCACAACCTGCCGACCACATGACTTTACGACGATTGCAGACTTTGGCCATGTTTTCATTCAGGAGCGGTGACACAATAAAGTTGGCCCCATTCTGAATATAAAGGGCCGTTGTTCCTTCTTCCACAATAGAACCGGCTCCCAGTATCATACCCTGCAATTCAGCCAGGGCGTATTTATTTAACTCGGCAAACAACTCATGGGCAAAATCGCCACGGTTAACAAATTCGAAAACACGTATGCCGCCATTGTAACATGCTTTTACAACCGCTTTGCACACCTCAATATCTGCATGATAGAAAACCGGCACAACACCCGTTTCTTTCATTGCCTGGTAAACTTCTATTCTGGTATATTTAGCCATTTTTAAAGTATCAAGATTTAAGATTATGAACTGCTATAGATATAGTCGCTCACAGCGTTATCGTCATTTACATTGTGTCCAATATCTATTTATCTACTTACCCGTCCGGAAGCATCTCCTCCCATTAGTTTCTCCACTTCCTCTACTGTTACAATGTTATAATCGCCATGGATGGTATGCTTAAGGCACGAAGCAGCTGTTGCAAAATCCAGTGCTTTCTGATCATCTCCTTCGTAACTCAGTAAACCATAGATCAATCCACCCATAAACGAATCGCCTCCCCCAACACGATCAACAATATGGGTGATGTTATAGTCGGCTGCTTTAAACAAAGTATCACCATCATACAACACGCCCGACCATGTATTATGGTTGGCATTGATAGAACCACGTAGCGTGGTGATGACCTTCTTAACGCGTGAATATTGTTTCATGATCTGCTGCGACACACTCCGATAGGCCTCCGCTTCAACATGACCACTTGTCACATCCATGCCTTCCGGATGAATGTCCAATACCATGGCTGCATCTTCTTCGTTACCCAGAACAATATCACAACCGGCCACCAACTCCGGCATTACTTCAGATGCCTTTTTACCGTACTTCCACAAGTTCTTACGATAGTTTAAGTCGCACGAAACCGTAACACCTAACCGGTTAGCGGCCTCAATCGCTTCCAGGCATGCATCGGCTGCTCCCTGCGATACTGCCGGTGTAATACCGGTCCAGTGAAAGAATGCGGCATCTTTCAACACCTCATCCCAGTTGACCATACCAGGTTGTATGGCGGAGAAAGATGAATAGGCGCGATCGTATACCACCTTGCTGGCTCGTGCCACTGCACCTGTTTCCAGGAAGTATATGCCCAGGCGATCGCCTCCATAAATGATATCTCCGGTGCCTACACCATATTTGCGTAGTTCCATCATACAGGCTTTACCCATATCATTATCAGGTATACGTGTGACCAGTGAGGCATCTATACCATAATTGGCTAATGAGTAGGCTACATTGGCTTCTCCGCCTCCATAGCACATATCTAAATTCTTAGCTTGGGAAAAACGCTGATATCCCGGCGTTGACAAGCGTAACATGATCTCTCCAAAAGTGACTACCTTCTTTGACATGATTCGAAAAGTTATTTTTTAATGGCATAGGTCAGATCATACTCAGATCAAACTCTATATTGTAATGCTAACTCCCACTCTTTATTCTTAAAAATTTCATGATAAACAGCAAGAAATAAAATTGAGAGAGCAAATATAGTGAAAAATGCGTGTGCGCACACGCATTTTTCACTATATTTGCAAAACATCACAATTAACAATTAGTTTTCAAGCAATTAACTCAACATTATAAAATGAAAATATTTATAAATGATGACTTCCTGTTATCAAATGGCACAGCAAAAACACTCTATTTCCAATACGCATCAAAACTGCCTGTAATTGATTATCACTGTCACTTGTCTCCAAGACAAATTGCTGAAGATATTAATTTCAAAAACATGACTGAAATCTGGTTGCAGGGAGATCATTACAAATGGCGTGCGTTAAGGGCAAATGGAATCAATGAAAACCATATTACAGGTAATGCGAGTGATTGGGAAAAGTTTTACAGTTGGGCGCAAACAGTGCCTTATACTTTGCGCAACCCCCTCTATCACTGGACGCACCTTGAACTCAAAAATCCATTTGGCATTAATGAACTATTGAATGGCAACACAGCTAAAAAAATATGGGATAGATGCAATACCCTGTTACAACGCCCTGATTTTTCGACCAGAAGCCTTATAAAAAAGGCAAATGTTGAAGTAATTTGTACTACTGATGATCCTACAGATTCTTTAAAGTGGCATAAAATAATTAAAGATTCAGGTTTTACAACCAAAGTTTTACCAACATGGCGTGCCGATAAAGTATTGGCCATAGACAACTTATACGATTTCAATGCATACCTGAACACATTATCTGAAGTAAGTGGTATTGCGATCAGCAGTTATAAAACCTTAATAAAGGCCTTAAAAAAACGACAGGACTTTTTTGAACAGATGGGCTGTAAATTATCTGATCATGGTTTAGATCGTTTCTATTGCGATAGCTACACTGAAGCAGAGATTAATACCATTCTGAAAAAGGCGATGAATGAGGAGGTACTCACCGATACCGAAAAAGCAAAATACAAATCGGCTATACTATACGACCTCGCAATAATGGACCATGAAAAAGGCTGGACACAACAATTTCATATCGGCGTCATCAGAAATAATAATACGAAAATGTTTCATCAAATTGGCCCTGATACAGGTTTTGATTCCATTGGAGATGATCTTATCGCCAAAGATATGGCAACATTTTTCAATAGGCTGGCATCAAATGATAAACTAAGTAAAACGATACTCTACAACTTGAATCCTTCGCATAATGAAGTATATGCCACCATGATAGGCAATTTTCAGGATGGTAGTATAGCCGGTAAAATCCAATGGGGTTCCGGCTGGTGGTTTCTTGACCAAAAAGATGGCATGGAAAAACAGATGAATGCCCTGTCAAATCTTGGTCTTCTTAGCCGATTTGTTGGCATGCTTACTGATTCACGCAGCTTTTTAAGCTATAGTCGCCATGAATATTTTCGCCGTATCCTATGCAACTTAATTGGACAGGATGTCGAGAAAGGGTTGATCCCCAATGACATGAAACTACTTTCCGAATACGTTGAAAACATTTGTTATTACAATGCCAGCAACTATTTTAACTTTTAAAATTTCATAATTTATAGTTACTTTGAATGCAATAATTGGAAAACAGAACGTCAGTGTAAAAAGCTGACGTTCTTATTTTAGTTCAGATGAAGATTAGAATAGTTGATATCGCACGTAAAGCCGAAGTATCTGCAGGAACAGTAGACCGTTATATTCATAAGCGTGGCCGAATTTCAGAGAGTACAGCTGAAAAAATACAGCTGGCCATCAAAGAACTTGGTTACGAACCGGATATTTTAGCCCGCAACCTGGCGCTGAAAAAACATGCGAAGATCATCTGCCTTTTACCAAATCCCGGTGAAATAATATATTGGGAGCGCCCCATAAATGGCATTGATAAGGCGATTGAAGAATTATCTTCATTTAAAATAGAAATAGAAAAACTATACTTCTCTCCACGTAAGGATTCTTTCAGAGAAAAATCGGAAGAGTTACTAAAACAGCAGGCTGATGGTGTAATTTATGCACCTATGTTTATTCATGAATCGATACAATTAAGTAAGGAGTTGCACAATCGGAACATTCCTTTCTTCCATATTAATATAAATCACCCCGAAACGAAACCTGTGGCTTATATTGGTCAGAGCCCTTCGGCAGCAGGACAACTTGCAGCCAGCCTTTGCCAGCTTAAGCTTAAGGCTGACCAGGATATACTTATAGCCTACATTTCTACAGAAGAACAGGAATATTCACATCACCAGGAAAGAATTAATGGCTTCACCCAATTCTTTAAGGAATCATCTTCTTCGGCTGCCATTAATCATTTGATTCTTAAAATTAATGAGAAGGGTTTAAATCACGAAAGCACATTGATCGATTACTTGGACAAACAGCCTGATATACACATAATTTTCGTACCCAACTCCCGTGCCTACAGGATTGCATCAATTCTAAAGAAGCATTCTATTGATGACAAATTCGTTATTGGTTTTGATACCCTCCAGGAAAACGTTCAATTTATGAAAGAGGGATTTATTGACATCCTCATCGGTCAGCAATCTACAGCACAAGGCTATAATGCCGTCAGAATGATGTTCAACCTCCTTTTTAAAATGGAAAAAATTTCTGACACCAACTATCTGCCAATAGACATTTTAAATAAGTACAATATCGATTTTTACGAAAGGATCTTGTAACGTCTGTTACACCTTCAGAACACTCGTTATATTAGCTAACTATTTAATAGCATGACTCATAAACAGCCTCACCGAAAATATTGGCAGGCTGAGTCATGAATAACCAGAGTTCAATTAAAGCCAGCTCATCTACTCTCAAAATAAAAAAAGCACCTTTGATCCGTTAATCAAGAGTGCTTTCAGTTTGAAGAACTATTCTACTGTATAATTTACAGTCAAAAATCAATATCATACAAGCCTTCCGCATCTTTTTCAAACCACTCAACACTCATATCAGTCATTGGATGGCTGCGAAGGCGTTCTAAAATTTCAAAGTTTATTGTAGCTGCCTGACTGCCCATCATGCTCACTCGGTGCACCTGGTCAACTGTCTTAAAACTGGCAGCCAGCACCTTGGTTGACAAACCAAAGCGTTCAATGTTCTCTACGATATTACCCACCACTTCAATACCATGCGATGAAATATTATCCAGGCGGTTAACATAGGGAGCTACCCAATCAGCACCTGCCCTTGCTGCCACCAATGCCTGTTGCTGGGTAAAAATGGCTGTAGCCGTCACGTTTATACCAGCCTCCTTAATCTTCGGCATGGCTTTATAACCTTCCTCTGTCACCGGAATTTTTGCAAAGTAATTATCACCTAATCCATACTTTGTTTTATAGGCCTTTGCCTCGCGCAACATATCTTCTGCCTTATTACTAATCATCTGCACATGCAACATTTTATCCTGAACTATTTCAATCAGTTCTGGCAATATCACAGACATTGGCCTGTTTGCCTGAGCAATAATGGTCGGATTGGTAGTTACTCCTTCTAAAGGAAAATAGTAAAATAACTTCTTTAACTCCTCTGTGTTGGCAGTATCGGCTAAATAAATCATAATGTAATGTTTAAATATTTAAACCATCAAAGTTAGCCAATAGGTATGTTTCTGCCTCAACATTCCACAAACCATTATGCTTCTCACATAATTCAGCCAGTGTTGCATAGACACTATTTTCTTTTCCTTTCGATTTAAAGTCTTCAATTGCTGTTAATGGCATATCCACATGTGGATAAATCAGCTTTTTACCGCCAGGGATAATCGGCAAATCAAGAGTGGCTTCAGGCACCACATTTAATCCGCCAATGTGCGTTACCAGCCCCGCCGGATCCAGTCCCTTGGTCATAATTTCCAGGGCCTCATTCATATCGTAGGTATTCCCACCTGATGTACCAACAATGTGGGTATAGGCATAATGCACATTGTAAAAGTTCATTTTTGCTGAGAAATCAGTATTCGAAGGACCAGCAAAGAAATTTAAGCAGCCATCAAACCCCAGAATAGCATCCCCTTGTTCAATCACCTGTGGAACAGGGGCAAACACAAACACATCATTATATCCTTCACCATTGGTAATGTCACGTAAACCCTCAACTGCATTATCCTTGGTTGATGTATTTACATATCGTAAATCAATACCTCGTGAAGCTGCGAATTCAACCGTATATAAACTGGCTGCTCTATCCAGACGTTCCTGATCAATATCTGTCACCACCAATAATGATGGCTTTCTGTCCTCACGACGAAGCACATAATTAATAGCAGCCAATCCCATAGGACCTACACCTGCCAGTATGGCCATTTTACCACCATCCACAATCTCCATATCATGCACATAACTCCCTGCTTTGGTGTGGTAATTGGCATGCATCGCACCTATTACACAACTTAATGGCTCTGCCAGGGAGGCCGGATAAAAACCCGGTCCATCATAGGCAAGTAAACAATCCTGTACCAATACATCTTTGGGAATGATTACATAAGTAGCATCACCACCAATGTACTGATAAGAATAACCCGGTGCGCTTAATACCCCAACAGGACCATCTTCGTAGTAAATGGCAGGCTGGATTGAGAATTTCTGTCCAGGCTTGAATTTTTCAGTCCAGTTAGAACCCACCTCAACAATTTCTCCTGCAAACTCATGACCAATGATAATTGGATTCTCTGCTATATCGTCAGGCACACGCTTATGATCAGTCGCCTGATTAGCCGCCTTGTAGCTCGACATACATAAACTATCTGTCACCACTTTGGCCAACACCTCATCATCTGTTATTGAAGGTAACTCAAACTCTTCGATACGAAGATCCTGCTTACCGTATAATCGTACTGCTTTTGTTTTCATTATATTTAGTATCAAGATATGAGTATCAAGTATCAAGACGATTTACACGGCGCCTATCACTTCATCCGTCATATAAGTTTACACTACTCTTTTCTATCTCAACATTTCTTGCCCGCCGGTTACCGGAATGGCCTGGCCTGTTTCATACTCCTGATCGATGACGTAAAGAATGGCTTTGGCCACATCTTTCACCCGACAACCACGACCTGCCGGCACTTGTTTTTCGTAATGCGCCTGTACATCCTCAATGGTTTGCGCCCCCGGCACTTTACCTGCTTTCAGATATTGCACAAATAGCCCGTTCTCCGGATCACTCCAAAGAGGACCATCAAAGAAGTTACCCGGACAAATGGAGTTTACCTTTATATTATGTGGCATTAGCTCCAGGGCAAATGACTGCGTGAGTCCAATGCCACCAAACTTACCACCGGCATATGCAAAATTGCGATTACTTCCCTTAAGCCCGGATTTAGAATTTATTTGGATAATATCAGTAAAGTGTCGTGGTGCTATTTGCGCCTGAAGCTTCATCACCTGTGATGCATGCTTGGCACAATAAAAATAACCACTGTAATTCACTTTCGTCATCAGCTCAAAGGTATCGGCATCCATTTCTTCCAATCCTCCGGCTCTCAATATACCTGCATTGCTAATAATGGCATCTACACCTCCCAAATGAATTACCGTCTGTTCAATCATTCGGCATACAGAACCAGAATCTCCGACATTAACTTTCACAAACAGAGCCTTATTACTCTGTCCCTGACTATTCAGCTTACAGACCATGGCATTTCCTACTTCTTCATTCAGATCAGCCACGACAATGTGCGCACCTTTGGCAAACAATTCTTCTGCTACACCACCACCAAAGCCTTGTGCCCCGCCTGTTACAATAATGATTCGACCTTCGACGACAGGACTAAATTGCGAGGTTTCAACCGGCTGATCAACGAGTATGGCTCCAAAGTCACTAACAACAACAGCCTTAACCTCCTGTCGATTCAGCAACTGCTCTTTTAGTTGCTGAACAATATCCTCGACTGTATCTAAATCTCTTAGTTCAACACAATCAGCCTTTGTAATGCTATTATCAATACCTTTTACACCTTCTAATGAATCAAATTCTCTTTCAGATGTATTTAAAAATCCCTGGCAACAAACCAGTCCGTCTGCAGATAGAACCATCCGCACAACGGGTATTATATCAATCAACTCCATGAAGTTCCTTTTTACATGTCACATGCTTAATCAGTGCATTACCAAGCTTATAAAATTCTTCTCGTCGCTCTGCGATAAACGCACCACTTTTATCAAGAATCCCCCGTCCACTTTCAGCAAATAAATACTGATGAGCAGCCAGTATACAGGTTCCTTCATAATTAATATTCAACAACTCTTCATCCAGCTTCACACCCCCTTTGGCCATTACTTCTATTGGTTGATACCCCGGACTATTATGCTCAGTCCCAAAACTCACAACAAATCCCTTATCTCTTAAATAGGTGGCATATTCCTTAAGAACCTGATGGGAATTTCGTGCAGGTATTAGTTCGACTGAATAGATATTGCGTCTTTTAAGATCTGCCGCAACCTTGTGGAGTTCGCGTTCAAAATCGGTATACCCTTTAACTGCATCGGCCAAAAATGGATAAGTCGGCACGCCTCCTGCTTTGAGAATGATCGATTTGATTACACTACTGTCTGCAAAAGCCTCCGGTCTTTCTTCCACATAGGCAGGCTTGCCTGATTTTAATAAAGCACTTCGAATTTCATTTTCCATTCCCGAGGATGAATGAAGGTTACTTTCAAAACATTTATCACCGAATAACAGCAAATAAAAACCTAAAAGGCGCTCGGTAGAATGATAATGTCGCTCTGCCAACAAACGGATGGCCAATGCCAAATGACGCTCTCGCACATGACCTTTGGTCAAATTCTTTTTAATAGATTCAAAGTTCAACTCATAACCAAAGCCTACTTCCTTAAACCAGGCATTCAACTTTTTTGTCATTTCTTCTGAACGTTTATTATTAAGTATCATAATATCGTCCAGAATGCTTTGGTCTTCGTCTGACAATACCGATGGGTACGCCAAAGCCTTACCGCTAATGTAAATACGTCCGGGATTAGATGGATCATTAATTAAGAGCCCATTTTTCTTATCCTCACGATTTATGCCAATAAACTCAACATTGAACAATGGAAACAAGCCCCTTTTAAATGCACCATCACACCATTGCTGATAGGCTTCGAATGTATAAAAATCATTAACCCCGACCACTTGCACATTTTCTTCCACTGCCTGATCCAATGCATCATCAATACTACTAAACACACTAAATGAATATGGTGTGTGAATATGATTATTAACCAATAGTGGTTTCATCTCACCCGAAGCTGCTTCGGGTGAGAAATCTTTGATACTGTTTGTGTAGCTCATGAGTAACCTTTTAAATACCCAGCTTGGAGCGACGAATCATCTCTGCATTGGTGAAATTATTTACTACACTATGCTCTTTTAACGGCACAATCTTCTCATGAATGGCATCAATCATCCAGTCTTTTGTTGGAAAGAAATAATCCTCCAACTCATAAGCAGGCGTAATCCAGTTACGCGAACCTACCACAACCGGTGGCGCATCCAACTCGTCAAAGGCCAGCTCTGTTATGCGTTGAGCCATATCTTTAAGGAATGACCCCCGCTCATTGGCATCACTGGTCAATAATATACGACCTGTCTTTTTCAGGCTTTCAATAACCGGCTCGTAATTAAATGGTACAATGGAGCGGGCATCAATCACCTCGGCTGACATACCATACTTTTCTTCCAGCTCTTTGGCTGCTTCCAGGGCACGATAAACAGTCGCACCAATTGATAGAATCGTAATATCCTTACCTTCTTTCTTTACATCCGGTTCACCAAATGGAATTTCGTAGTATTCTTCCGGTACGCCGTCTTTATGGAACTGCTCACCGATATCGTAAATACGCTGACTCTCGAAGAAAATCACCGGATCGGTCCCCTGAAGCGCCGTATTCATCAATCCTTTGGCATCGTATGGCGTAGCAGGGAAACATACCTTCAAACCGGGAATATGTGCTACTAATGATGACCAGTCTTGTGAATGTTGAGCCCCGTATTTAGAACCAACCGAGACACGAATTACCACTGGCATTTTAATCACATTACCTGACATGGCCTGCCACTTCGGCAACTGGTTAAACACCTCGTCACCACAACGACCTAAGAAATCACAATACATGATTTCCGGAATCACACGCCCACCACACATAGCATATCCAATGGCTGTTCCGATGATGGACGCTTCAGAAATAGGCGAGTTAAACAAGCGCTGATAAGGTAAGGCTTCTGTTAAGCCACGATACACAGCGAAAGCTCCACCCCAGTCACGATTTTCTTCACCATAGGCCACTAAAGTCGGATCTTTATAGAATCGATCGACAATGGCTTCGAATAAACCATCACGCAATTGATATTGCTTAATTTTTGAGAATGACTTGCCATTGGCATCAAAAGCAAAACGCTCTTTCTTGGCAATCTGCTTCACACGTGGGTTCTCTTCCATCGGATGATTCACTTCCACCGGACGATCTTCCATCTTGTCTTCGCTGCCTTCAGAGAACATCATCTCTCCGATAATCTCAGGATGCTTCACCAAATCCATACGTGGTGACACCTCTTCGTCGATGGCTAAAGTCATGGAATATTTCATCAACTCAGTCACATCAGCCTTAATACCATCTAATTCATCCTGAGCAACAATACCTGCCCTCACCAACTCAGCTCCGAATGAAGCAATACAATCCTGCTTTTCCCATGCCTCAATCTCTTCTTTACTGCGGTATGAAGAGGCATCGGATGGTGAGTGACCACTATAACGATAGGTTAGTACATCTAATAATACAGGACCTTTTTTATCTTTTAATAATTCCAGTTTGCGCTGATAAGCATCGATCACGGCCAATGGATTATAACCATCCACTCGCTCAGCGTGCATGCTATCGCGATTAACACCGGCTCCAATACGTGCGGCAATGTCGTAGCCCATGGTTTCACCACAAGTTTGACCACCCATACCGTACTGGTTATTCATGATGTTGAAGATGATTGGTAAACCACCCTTATAGGCACCTTCCCACAATTGCTCAAACTGATCCATCGATGCAAAAGCCAATCCTTCCCAAACAGGGCCACAGGCCATGGAAGCATCGCCAATATTAGCAACCACAACACCATCTTTCTGATTCACTTTCTTAAACAAGGCAGCACCAACAGCGATATCACCCGAACCACCTACAATGGCATTGTTTGGAT
>JAKSBD010000620.1 GCA_022361295.1 Bacteroidales bacterium | reverse complement strand
CAAGGTTCACAATTATAGTAATTTGCAAGCTGTAAATCAGCTCTCCTCCTTCGAAAGGATGAGAGTTTATTCTCTAGATGCATAGGTATATACGTTAGTAAAACTTCTTTTCGAACACCAAAGGGCTGAGTGGTAAAATGATTTAACAAATTAACAATTCAACAGTTCGACAATTAAGTAATTCGACAGTTCGACAATATTACAGCTCGTTCTCAATTATCTCACTAAACACCTCTTTAATATCCAGTCCGGCAGCTTCAATTTGTTGAGGAATAAAACTTGTTACCGTCATTCCCGGGGTTGTATTTACTTCAAGGAGGAATATCTTATTGTCGCTGATGATATAATCAATTCGAACAATGCCTTTGCAACCCAATATATCGTATATAAGTGAAGATATTGACTGAATTCGGTCACGAACAGCGTCTTCAATACGGGCAGGAGTAATTTCTTCAACTTTGCTGGCTGTGTATTTGGCTTCAAAATCGAAAAATTCGTTTTTACTTACAACCTCGGTTACCGGAAATACGCGTTGTGTATTCTTTGTTTTATATAGTCCACAAGTAACTTCTGTTCCGGCAACAAATTGCTCAATAATCACTTCGTCACTTTCGGTAAAGGCTTTTTCAATGGCAGGCGTTAATTGCTCAGGCTTTTGCACCTTGGTAATACCAAAACTGGAACCTCCCGCATTGGGTTTAACAAAACATGGTAAGCCCAATTGCTCGACAATATCTTTTGAATTAAAACTATTGCCTTTGCGCACTAATACTGAATCAGCCACAGCTACACCAAATCCTTTTAAATAGGTGTTGCAGGTAAATTTATTAAAGCTGATGGATGCTGCCTGTACATCGCAGGTGCTGTGCGGAATATCAAGCATGTTGAAATAGCCCTGAAGTAAACCATCTTCACCAGGTGTACCATGGATGGTGATATAGGCAAAATCAATTGTTATCTTCTTATCAAGTATAGTGAATGAAAAATCATTTTTATCTATTGGAAACTCCTGATCATCTATTACTGCACACCACTTCTCTTTGGTAATTAAAATGGGGTAACGATTATATCTTTTTTCATCGATGAAGGTCATTACGCCTTCTTTACTTTTTTCAGATACAATTATTTCAGAAGAATAACCTCCGTAGATTATGCCAATGTTTTTCATATACTCTAATTAAATTTATTTTTCAATGGTCACATCATGGGTACGATCGATATCGTACTCCCAAGAAAATTTAATCCCCCGATGGCAATTAGGGCTCCTGTGTGTCCATTTGTATAATCAAATTTGCATGTTGTTTCAAATGTTCAGGTACTAATAAGTTCAAATATTAATCATTTTCACGTCCGGCAATATATCCGCGCCATTTTTCGATGGCTTCCATCATGTCATTTGGAATATCAGTGTTGAAATCGATGTACTCTTTAGTTGTTGGATGTACAAAGCCTAATGTTTTAGCATGTAAAGCCTGACGTGGCAATATTTTAAAACAGTTTTGAACAAATTGCTTGTATTTCGTAAAAGTGGTTCCTTTTAATATTTGGTGTCCGCCATAGCGCTCATCGTTAAATAGCGGATGGCCAATATACTTCATGTGCGCACGAATCTGATGTGTCCGACCGGTTTCAAGCCGGCATTCAACCAATGACACATAGCCTAATCGTTCCAGTACTTTATAGTGTGTAACAGCGTGCTTACCTCTGTCACCGTCAGGGAAAACAGCCATTTGTTTGCGATCCTGAAGACTGCGGCCGATGTTACCGGTAATTGTGCCTTCATCCTCTTTTGGTTGTCCCCATACCAATGCCACATAGGTGCGAGTTGAAGTTTTTTCAAAAAACTGTCGAGCCAGGAAGTTTTTAGCCTGCTCAGTTTTAGCCACCACCAATAAGCCTGATGTGTCTTTGTCAATACGGTGCACCAATCCCGGCCGTGGATCCTCAGAGTTAAATAACTCCACATCTTTTAAATGCCATGCCAATGCATTGACCATCGTATCAGTATAGTTACCATGACCAGGGTGTACCACCATACCTGGTTTTTTATTAATGATAATTAAATCATCATCTTCATAAGGGATATCAAGCGGAATGTCCTGAGCAATGATTTTTAATTCACGGCGGGGAAAGGACATCACGATGGTGATGACTTCGTTGGGTTTAATCTTATAATTCGATTTTACAGGTACATCATTGACCCGTATATTGCCTGCTGCGGCTGCATCCTGAATTTTATTACGTGATGCATTATCAACCCGGTTAACCAGGAATTTGTCAATTCGCAGAGGTTTCTGACCTGGATCAGTTACAAATCGGTAATGCTCATACAACTCATTACTTTCGTCTAATTCATCTATTTCTTCCTGTATGTGCTCAGCCATTTTCTTTTTAATCCTTACTCAACTGTTTTGCAAGTTGATTATTCTAATTCTAATAATGTATTTACTTTGGCACTATCTACACTCAACCAAACATCAATGGATGCACCTAAAGGAATACGGGCTCCTGTTTCTGCCGATGGTTGTTGTTGCCATATGGTTGCTGCCAGTGAGTCTTCTTCTGTCTGAACAGATTCATCATAGATAACTGCCCCTACATTGAGAGATACAGATACCGAATAACTTTGGGCTTCTTCAAGTGTTAAAGCTGTCAGGTCTGGTACATTTGTTCTTTCAGTGCTCAGGCCTTTGCCAATATGCATATCGATAACAGAACCTTTTAATACAACTGTTCCCGGTTCAACAGGCTTACCTCTGTATAATTGCTGTAATACCAGATTGCGGTATTCGCTTGGTACATAAATTAATTCACCTGCCACAAGACCATAAGACTCAAGTATTACCTTGGCATTTCGAAGTGAATAGTCAATTAAATTAGGAATTTGAACCTTTTCAGGGGCAATAGCTTTAATGGTAAAGTGAATGTTACGGTTTTCTTTTACCATGCTTCCGGGTGCAGGAATCTGTTCAATAACAGCACCAGGTAATGCTCCTTCGATATGAACCGAGTCAATAATATTAAATCTGAATCCTTTCTCTTCAATCAGTTTGCTAAACTGGTCTTCGGTTAAACCACGAAAATCAGGTACCGGATAGTATTCACCATGATTTGTATAAATATTAAGGCTTACAAATGTTGCTATCAGAACAAAGGATACAACAACAATTGCAATTACTATATTTTTTACAAATACATTGTTCAGTAAATTTTTAATATATGACATATGCATAGGTTTGTAACAGCCTTTTCATTAGAATTGACCGTCTAATAAGTATCAGTGTTCTCTACCGTTCAAAAATAGTAATACCAAATGTATTATTGAATGATTGATAAATAATTTGAATTATTTAGAGCCTCTAAAATGAATTATTGCGTTGAATGAAGGCAGAATTAAGCTATTTTAAAATCTGCTGAATTTAGCAATAATATTTATAATAAAACAGATTTAGAGCCATAGCTACATTGATATTTTAAGAAGAAGTAGAGGACTTAAAGAAACAAATTATATCGATCCTTTGATGATATTTTTGGTTTAATACTTCTGCTACCAAACTTAAGGGCATAAAAAAAGTAAAGAATCCAACAGTAGGACTCTTTACTTTTTATATCGTGAAAGCTAATAATTAAGCTTTGTGTCTTTTTTCGCTAGAAACAGTTAATTTCTTACGTCCTTTAGCTCTTCTTGCTGCTAAAACTTTACGACCACTTGCGCTGGCCATTCTTTCGCGGAAACCATGCTTGTTTCTTCTCTTTCTGTTCGATGGTTGGAATGTCCTTTTCATTGTATGTAATTTTTTAAATCTTCTTTATTGTTGCTTTTCTAATGGATTCGTTCGGGATCTTCCTCCATTGAATTGCTAAGCTAAAATTTATTACCCTAGCTTTTCGGACTGCAAAAATACACGTTTTTTTTATCTTCCAAAAAAAAATGAGTGCTTTTTTGCAATAGTAAATTCATCTCTTTAATTGCTTATCACATTGACAGGTGGATTACCTTCTTTGTCTCAAAAAATTCTTCTTCAAAGTAATTTGTCAGGGGAGTTACTGAAGCCCTGTTTTTAAAAGCTTTTAGTTCATCGTCAAAATCACCACCTTTAAGATATATAATGCCGTTAGTGATAGCATTCTTGTTTTTTTCAAGGAATTTATTCTGACAAAGTTTTACAAACGCAGGAAAAGCTGTCACTGCCCTGCTAATAACAAAGTCATATTGTTTTGGATGATTTTCAACACGTACCTGTTCAGCTGTCAGGTTATCTAATCCAAGTGCTTCAGCTACCCCTTTCACCACCTTTATCTTCTTGCCAATAGAATCGATTGAGTGAAACTGGCAGTGAGGAAACATAATAGCGAGAGGAATACTTGGGAAGCCGCCGCCGCAACCTACATCCAGAATACGCGTGTCATTTTCGAACTGTATGAAGGCAGCAATGCCTAATGAATGCAGTACATGCCGCTCATAAAAATGATCCATATCCTTACGGGAGATGACATTGATTTTAGAATTCCAGTCGGTATATAACTCTCCAAGCATGCCCAGTTTTTCCTCGATGGAAGGCTCTAAATTTGGAAAGTACTTTTTAATTAATTCCATAATAGTTACACAGGATACTAATCCTGAAAGGTATTTCGTTAAGAAAAAAAATCGAGATTATCCTAATTTAATATCAGAGTTTTTGAGTGTGTTGAAGAGTAATTCACGCGCTCTGAATAATTGAGCTTTTACCGTTCCAAGCGGTAAATCCAGCTCTTCAGCAATTTCTTCGTAAGAGAATTCTTTAAAATAGCGCAACTCAATAAGTATACGATAGCGTGGTTTTAGTTTTTTGACCACAGTGCGCATTAATACCTTCTTTTGCTGTTTGATAAGATGCTCTTCAGGATCGGGTGTTTCATCTTTCAGGTGAATTGGCTGATCATTTTCTTTATCATCTGTAATTCCTCCATCAATAGAAACAATGTTATTGCGTTTTTTCCTTAGGAAGTCGATACAGTTGTTGGATGCAATTTTAAAAAGCCAGGTACTAAAAGCGTAGTTGGGTGAGTATTGATGAATGTTCTTGAAAGCTTTGCCAAATGCCTCAATGGTTAAGTCCTCTGCATCACTTTTATTGTTCACCATCTTGAGCAGCATGAAGTAAATGGCATCTCTGTAGCGACCCATCAGTTCGGCAAAAGCTTTTTGATCGCCTTTAACTGCAAATTCCACTAAGTCTAAATCATATTTTGCCTTATCAGATAGATTCGGATTTACTTCCATTTCTTCTTCTTTGCACTAATAAAATTATTAAACCACACACATGCAATAACAACCGGTGTTATAAAATCAAAAAGTATGGTTGCCCAATACAATTTATTTTCTCCCATTTTATTAGCTGCTTTAGCAAGTACTATGTGAAGTACCAGTAAACGACTAATAAATAATCCTGCTGCTATCGGAACAAAAGTAGGAAAAAAAAGTGAACAAAGTGTTAGGATCCAAAATATTTGACGGGTCATGGCCTCTGTGATCAACCATGTTTTAATGCCGAATTTATAGAGAGGAGCGGTAGTTAAATGTCTTGATTTACGAGTTATCCACTCATTAAAATTTTTAGGTGCAACAGAAATCGTCTGGCTGTTATAGCAAGTATGTATTGTTGTATTTTGTTTTGTGGCGCATCGTCGCATAAACAAATCATCGTCGCCGGAAGCAATATTCAGATAATGTTTAAATACATCGCTTTTTTCAAATAAAGATTTGGTATATGCCATATTTCGGCCAACTGCCATAAATGGCTTTTTGCGTAATGCAAATCCCATGTACTGGACAGTGTTGAAAAATGTTTCGTAACGTAGGAATAAATTAAAAAAGCCTTTTTTCTTTTCGTAGCGTCCATGTCCCACAACGATTTGTTTTTCATCATTAAACTGATTGCTTATTTCAGTTAACCAATCCTTTGAAGCAGGCCGGCAGTCAGCATCGGTAAAAATCAGGTGTTCATAATTGGCTGCTTTAATGCCAATTGTTAATGCTAGTTTTTTGCCCTGATAGTGCTGTTTACTTAGCGGAATACTGGTGTAATATAAATTATTAAATTCTGTTTTTAATTGAGCCAGTACCATTTCAGTGTCATCTGTTGAGCAATCGTTCACTACAATAACTTCAAATTGCTGATGTTTTTGCTGGCAAACAGAAGGTAAAAAGGTTTTTAAGTTTTCTGCTTCGTTTTTAGCACAGATAATAACTGAAACAGGTTTTTGAATATCCTTTTGTTCTGGTACGAACAAGGCCGGTTTCAGCATGAAGTACAAGTGGTAAAATAACTGAAAAAGCCAGGAAAAGGCATAGAGCCCGATTATAGTATATAATGTTGTTTCCGTCACTGATTTGAATTTTAGTCAAAAGTGCAACAATTTTCAAAAAATTACCCGTTCTGACGCTAGCAATTTTAGCTCATCTCTAAAAATAGTTCATTCCATGAGAATTCATTAAGGATGGCGGTTCAATATTTTAAATATTTCATCAGCTATTGTATATTTGCAGGCTGTTCTGAATATAATTCAGGATGAAACAATTGTAAATGATAGAATTGGAAAAATGAAGTTTGAGTTACAACATACAGATGCTAAAAGTAGTGCCAGGGCAGGAGAGATAACAACTGATCATGGCAAAATTGAAACGCCTATTTTTATGCCGGTTGGAACGGTTGGTTCGGTTAAAGGAGTGCACTTTCGTGATTTAGAGGATGATGTAAAAGCTCAGATTATCCTTGGTAACACTTATCATTTATATTTACGTCCCGGGTTAGATATTTTAAAAGCAGCTGGTGGCTTGCATAAATTCAATGGATGGGATAAACCAATGTTAACTGATAGCGGTGGTTATCAGGTTTTTTCCTTGAGTGACAATCGTAAATTAACAGAAGAAGGCGCCATGTTTCGCTCTCATCTAGATGGTTCTAAGCATTTATTTACACCAGAAAATGTAGTAAATATTCAGCGTGTTATTGGAGCTGATATTATAATGGCACTGGATGAGTGCCCTCCGGGAGATGCAGAATATGACTATGCCAAAAAATCGATGGAGCTGACTCATCGCTGGCTGAAAAGGGGAGTTGATCATTTTGACAAAACAGAACCTTTGTATGGACATTCACAAACATTTTTTCCAATTGTACAAGGAGCTGGATATCGTGATTTAAGAACACAATCGGCAGAATTTATTGCTTCACAAAACAGAGAGGGAAATGCAATTGGTGGTTTGGCAGTGGGTGAGCCTACCGAGGTGATGTATGAAATGGTTGAGTTGGTTAATGGTATTTTGCCTAAAGATAAACCGCGTTACCTGATGGGAGTAGGAACGCCTGCTAATTTGCTTGAGAATATAGCTCTGGGTGTAGATATGTTTGATTGTGTTATGCCAACGCGTAATGGTCGCAATGGCATGTTGTTTACTTCAGAAGGTATTTTAAATATGCGAAATGAGAAGTGGAAGAATGATTTTTCACCTGTTGATCCAAACGGTACTTCATTTGTAGACCATCATTATACCAAAGCTTATTTGCGTCACCTTTATGTGTCAAAAGAAATGTTAGCTGCTCAGATTGGAAGTATGCATAACCTGAGCTTTTATTTATGGCTTGTCCGTGAGGCAAGGAAGCACATTATTGAAGGAGATTTTGCTCAATGGAAAGATGTTATGGTAAAAAAGTTAACTACTCGTTTGTAATTTTCCATGAGTGTTAACCGGTGTCTGGTTGTCTATATAAATGTGCAGACAGATACTGTACCCATAAAAACTTAAAGAGCATTAAATTTAGCTTATAACTATTTTTTCGTTCTTTTGTAGTTGACACAATACTTCAATTAAAAATTACAGGTTTTGAAAAAACTTGATTTATATATACTTAAAAAGTTCCTTGGAACTTTCTTTTTTGCCATCTTGCTGATAATTAGTATTTCAGTAGTATTTGATGTAACCGAGAAAATTGATAATTTCTTTGAAACAGGAGCACCTCTTAAAGCTGTTGTTTTTGATTATTATAAAAACTTCATACCGTATTTTGCTAACTTATTTACCCCCCTGTTTGTCTTTATTGCAGTAATTTTCTTTACTTCTAAAATGGCCTATCAGACAGAGATAATAGCCATTTTATCCAGTGGAGTAAGTTTTCGTCGTATGATGTTTCCATATTTTGTTGGAGCAGCCATCATTGGAACATTCTCATTTTTATTGGGAGGCTATGTTATTCCGCCTGCTAATCAAACGAGAATAAAGTTTGAGAATGAGTACGTCAAAAACAGGAAAGAAAAAGGGCTTGAGAAAATCCATATGCAAATTGAGCCGAGCGTATTTGTATACATGGATAAATACCGTGCCTATAGTGGCAGGGGAGAACATTTCTCAATGGAAAAGTACAATGGGAAAGAGTTGATGTCAAAATTATCGGCTCGCTATGCCAAGTACGATACTGCAACTACCAGGTGGCAACTCAGTAATTATGTAATTCGTGAATTTAAGAATGGTGTTGAGCATGATATCGTAACCGGAAAGAAACTTGATACACTAATTCCTAATATCACACCAAAGGACTTTAAGGAAGAACGTAAGTACTTTGAGATGATGACTAATACAGAGCTCAATGAATATATTGATGAGCAAAGGGCAAGGGGAGTAGGTAATCTTGAAGAATTTTTAATAGAGAAATACAAGCGGTGGGCTTCGCCTTTCAGTGCGTTTATTCTAACCTTAATAGGTGTGTCATTGGCATCACGAAAAGTAAGGGGTGGAATGGGACTGCACATTGGTGTTGGTATCGCATTAAGCTTTGGTTATATTTTGTTTATGACCATTTCTACAACTTTTGCTGTCAACGGTAACATGAATCCAATATTGGCTGTTTGGTTACCAAATATTGTTTTTGCAGCTGTTGGAATCTTTTTATACATGAGAGCCCCTAAATAACTTGACAGTTAAAAAATTAAGTGTGAAATTAGTCTGTTCGTTTTCGCACTTACTGACCTTATTCCTTTTGTTAAAAAAAATAAATTAGTAATTATGCACTCTGAAAAATTGTTAATCAGAGTGAAATAATTGGCATTTTGATTAATAGTAGGTTAAATCAAATTTTTGGATTATGTCATTGAAAAAACACATCCTTGACCTTCGGAAAAGAAAGGAACAAGTAGAAAAGGGTGGTGGCGACAGAGCCATTGAGAAGCAAGCTGCCATGGGTAAAATGACGGCTCGCGAAAGAATCCTTGCACTTGTTGATAAAGATTCTTTCACCGAATATGACCTTTTTGTTGAGCATACTGCTCGTGATTTCGGAATGGACAAAAAGCAATTGCATGGTGATGGAGTAATTATCGGTACAGGTACCATTTATGGTGCACCTATCTGTATTTTCGCACAGGACTTTACAGTAGCCGGGGGATCATTAGGATTAATGCATGCCCGTAAAATTACAAAAATCATGGATCACGCCTTAAAAATGCGTGTGCCGTTAATCGGAATTAACGATTCCGGTGGTGCTCGTATCCAGGAAGGTGTGAACTCATTAGCTGGATATGGTGAAATATTCTATCGTAACACGTTGGCCTCAGGAGTTATTCCTCAGCTATCAGTTATTCTAGGTCCATGTGCAGGAGGTGCGGTTTACTCACCAGCCTTAACCGACTTCGTTTTTGTAGTTGAGAATATTTCTAAAATGTTTATTACCGGACCAGGAGTGATCGAATCAGTGCTTGGTGAAAAGATTTCAATGGAAGACCTTGGGGGAGCCCGGGTTCACGCTGAAATAACTGGTAATGCACACTTCTTCTCAGACAGTGAGACTGAATGTTTCGAGCAGATTAAGAAGTTAATTACATTTATTCCATGGAATAACGGTAAGAAAGCGAAAGCATTCCCTCCAAAACCGCCTAAGTTTAAAGGTAAGATTGAAGATATTATTCCTTCAGATCCTAAAACACCTTATGACGTACGTGATGTTATTAGAGCTATTGTTGATGATTCTGATTTCTTCGAAATCCAGGACCTTTGGGCAGCTAACATTGTTATCGGTTTTGGTCGCTTAAATGGAGAAACAGTTGGTTTTGTAGCTAACCAGCCTTTAGTATTGGCAGGTGTACTTGATTGTGACAGCTCAGATAAAGCCGCTCGTTTCATCCGTTACTGTGATGCATTTAATATTCCTATTATCACACTTGAAGATATGCCTGGATACCTGCCGGGTGTTGATCAGGAGC
Source organism: Bacteroidales bacterium (assembly GCA_022361295.1). GTDB lineage: Bacteria > Bacteroidota > Bacteroidia > Bacteroidales > Marinilabiliaceae > Carboxylicivirga. The sequence continues at coordinate 6,496 of JAKSBD010000620.1, read as the reverse complement.
ATGCTGGTGTAATTCGTCACGGTGCGAAAGTACTATATGCTTACTCAGAAGCAACTGTACCTAAGGTAACAGTTATTTTGCGTAAAGCTTATGGTGGAGGTTATATTGCTATGAACTCTCGTCACCTGGGTGCTGATTTCATGTTTGCATGGCCAATGGCAGAGATTGCGGTTATGGGACCTGAAGGTGCCGCCAACATCATCTTCAAGAAAGATATTGATGAGGCTGAAGATAAGGATGCAATGCGTGCTCTTAAAGTTGAAGAATACAAAGAGAAGTTTGCTAACCCTTATGTTGCTGCTGCTAAGGGATATATTGATTCAGTTATTGAGCCAAGCGAAACGCGTGAATTGTTATTACACGCTATTGAAGTTTCGGCTAACAAAGACGATCATCGTCCTGCTAAGAAACATGGTATTCCTCCATTTTAATAGCTACGCATATGAGTACAAAGAAAACTGAAGGATTGGTTGATTTTGCTATACTTAGTATGAAGTATAAAACAAAATTAACTAAGAAATTCGAAAACAGAGTCAAGTATGAAGCTCCGAACCCTGATCATATTTTATCCTATATCCCGGGTACAATTTGTGAAGTGTTTGTTAAAGAGGGACAGAAAGTCAAAGAAGGTGAATCACTTTTAATTCTGGAAGCCATGAAAATGCGTAACCAAATTACCATGCCACGCACAGGTAAGGTAAAATCAATAAAAGTTTCACAAGGTGATAGAATTCCAAAAAACCAATTAATGGTTGAGATAGAATAGAAAAAAAGGCTGCCCGCGGGCAGCCTTTTTTTATACTTTTTATGATGGATTTGCATTTGCTCTTTTCCGTTTTAAAGCTTTTTAATCCAAGAAAAATAAGTATTCTTCAACTTTAACTGTGGTTCTTCTGTAAAAAGCCCAAAAACACTGGAGCCACTTCCCGACATGGAAGCATAAAGGGCACCGGCCTCATATAAGTCCATTTTAATCTTCCCTATTTCAGGGTGATTAGTGAAAACCGATTTCTCAAAATCATTTTTAATATGGTGTTTCCATTGCTCTACTGGTAGATGTATTAAATCAACCAATGATTCTTTTGAAGGTTTTGGCACAATGCCACTATAAGCTTCTGGTGTGGAAACATGCACAGGTGGTTTAATAAGAGCAATATAATAACCCGACAAATCAAGATTGACCGTTTTTAGTTGATCGCCAATGCCGGTAGCATAGGCAGCTTTGTTGTTGATAAAAAATGCACAGTCGGCGCCCAATTGAGCTGCCATTTCATGCAATTTCATCTGGCTTATATTTAGTTTAAGCTCTTTGTTGATCAGATTGAGCATAAAGGCACCATCGGCAGAACCACCGCCTAATCCAGCACCAAAAGGTATTTGCTTATGCAGGTGAATTTGAATGGCTGGCACTTCATATTTTTTCTTAATCAGATTTAATGCCTTAATACATATGTTGTCTTCTGGTTTTGCATCAACCTCAATGCCTGTATTATCAAATGTATAGGGCGTTGCTCCATCTTCATAATGAACTACTTCAAGTGCATCACATAATGGTATAGGGTAAAAAATGGTTTCCAGGTTATGGTATCCATCCTGCCTTTTTTCAACCACGTTAAGGCCAATATTTATTTTAGCATTGGGGTAACAAATCATCTTCTTAATCTTTGCTTGCAAAGTAAAGGTTTCTGCTTGTATGAAAAAAAGTATATTCCAAAAATGTTTTTCAAGTTAAATCCGGTTAGTTACTCAGCTTGTTACCCCTATAAATACCCTGTGTGTTAGTAGTTTTGATCTGAAGTCATAAATTATATTCAACATCAATTATATCATAATTCAGATCTAATGAAGGAAAAAAAGGAAAAAATAAGATGTCGTTTCGGGATTGAACAGAATGATAAAAAAGGACTCCAAAGGAGAGATTTTCTAAAAAAGGGATTACTCGGTTTGACTGCTTTTACGATAGTTCCAAGGCATGTATTGGGCGGAAGCGGATATACTGCTCCAAGTGATCAGATTACAAAAGCTATTATTGGAATGGGCGGTATTGGTTATGGGCATCATCTTACAAGAGAAGGCCGTTTGGTTGCTATCTGTGATGTAGATCAGAATCACCTTAAGAGAGCAATTGATAAGGTAGGCAAAGGAATACCGGCATATACCGATTTTAGGGATTTGTTACAGCAAAAAGATATTGATGTAGTTCATATTGCAACACCACCGCACTGGCATGGGGTAATGTCTGTTATGGCGGCAGAAGCAGGGAAAGATATATGGTGTGAAAAACCGATGACCCGTACCATTGGGGAGGGAATAAAAGTTGTTGATGCTGTTAGGAAAAGTGGCAGTATGTTTCGTTTGAATACCTGGTTTCGATTTAAAGATAATTTCTACGGATTAGGAACAACAGTTAAACCTCTTAAAAAGGCGATAGATAGTGGTGTATTAGGGTGGCCTTTAAAAGTTACTATAAGTGGTGTTACCGGATATAACTGGAAGTTTTACTGGCAAGGTGAGCATAACCTGCCACCGCAACCAGTGCCCGAGACCCTGGATTATAATATGTGGTTAGGGCCAGCCCCGGTTAAACCGTATAATTCACGTCGTGTTCATACTAAGTTTCGGGGGTATTGGGACTATGATGGAGGAGGCCTTGGGGATATGGGGCAGCATTACATCGATCCGGTGCAGTATATTCTTGGTAAAGATGATACCAGCCCGGTTAAGGTTGAAGTGGATGCACCACAACAACACCCTGATGCTGTAGGGACATGGCGTAAGATTACTTATACCTATGCTGATGGTTGTCAAATTATTCTTGATGGCGAAAATAAAGATCAGGATGCTGCGTATATTGAGGGACCTAAAGGCAAAATATACAAAGGCTTCCGCTCAACTATTCCAAATTTGAAGGGTATCATTGATTCAATGCCTGATCCGGAGCCGCAAATAACATCTTTTCATGAGTCGGTGCGTACGCGTAAAAAATTCGCGCTTAACGAAGAAAACGGGCATCGTTCCTGTACCATCGTGAATATGGGAATTGTGGCATTACGACTGGGAAGAACCTTACATTTCGACCCGGTGAAGCAGGAGTTTATAAATGATGATGGAGCCAATCGATTGTTAAATCAACCAATGCGAGGTAACTGGAGCATCTAATCAAATTAAAGAAAGAATTTTATGAAATTATATAAAAGAATATTCGGTTTTCTGTTGATGTTATTGATGATAACATCAGTTCAATCTCAAATAAACCGTACCGTTGATACAAAGGTGGCCGATTTACTGGTGCAAATGCCGGTTAATAGTATGGCTTATCGTGACAAGCTGATGAAAGACATGTTACAATTGGGGCCTGATGTTCGCGAGTTAATTTGTCAGCAAATAGTGGATCCTGGTACTGGTGATGATACCAAAGCCCGTTATGCTGTTGAGAGTTATTCTAAATATATCAGCTTATCATTGAATAATGATGCAGTCAGGGAATGGGAACAACAACTGTTGAAAATGCTCGATGAGTCAGCAGGCAATGAAGTAAAAGCATTTTTTATTCGTCAATTGGAATTTGTAGGTACATCGGCCAGTATACAACCATTAAGTGCCTATTTAAGCCATGAAGAGTTGAGGGAGCCTGCTATTAAAAGTATGCTATTGTCCGATGTATCTATGTCGGGACAGTTTTTTTCAGAGGCCATAAAGAACGCAGAAGGTTCTGCTCTCCTTAGTTTGGTTCATGCTTTGGGACAAGGTAATGATGCCAGCTATGCAGAACAATTGGTTGATTTATATCCGAATGCTACAACTATAGTTAAGGCGCATATTCTACGTGCTCTGGCCACCATGTCATCGGAAACTTCCGAAGAATTGATATTTCAGGAAGCCAAAGCTTCAGATTATAATCCTTCATCGAATGAGGCAGTGTTTGCGTTACTGGGCTATGCGGAGCATATTGCATCAACTAATGCAGAAAAAGCGATGAAGATAGCTACAACGGTTAATAAAAAAACAACGGCAGTGCAGGTCAAAGTCAATGCATTAATATTGATGTGTGAGCTTACTGAAAAGCCACAGAAAAATAAGTTGTTAATAAGTGCTTTAAAGAGTAAGGATAAGGTTTATAGAGGAGCAGCCATTGAAGAAGCTATTCGATTGAAAGTACCTTTGGATCCTTGGGTAAAACAAATGCAACTTAGCAAATCACCGGAAGTACAAAAAGAAATTCTTTACCTTATATCAAAGACAGGAAAGCCAGGTGATGCTGCATCTGTTCAGGTTCTCGTAAATTCAAAAGATGCAGGCGTACGTCGGGAGGCACTTGTTTGTTATGCAATTCTTAAAGGTGAAGAAGGTATTGATGTAGTTCTTGAATTTATGGCGCAATATACAACCGAATCGGATGTTAAAGCAGCTAAACAGGCTTTATTATTAAGTGTTGGTAAAAACAATGTCGAAAAGACTTTAAAGCATTTTAATCAGGTTTCGGCACCAGGACAAGTTGTTTTAATCGACATTTGGGGTGCCAGGCAATATAGTGGAGCATTTGATACACTAATGGAATTAATTAATGATGGGGCTGAGCACAGCAATGTAGCATTAAAAAATCTGGCATTGGTTTCGGGAGAGAAGAACCTGGATGCACTGTTGGTATTATTTAAAGAACTTAATGTATCTAAGGAAAGTGAGATGGTTGCTAACGCCATTGTATCTTCATACGAACAGGCAGAAAAGAAAGATGTGGCAAAAAGAAAGATACTGGAGGCGGCTAAGAGCGATCAGTTCAATAAGTTTGTTCCGGTGTATAGTGCCATGGGTGACCGGGAAGCTTTACAACTGGTGTATGAAGCTTACCTCCGGGATGAGTCACCGGCTGCGTTAAAGGCTTTGGTGCAGTGGAGGGGAACTGTGTCACTTCAGGCTTTGTATTCTATTATTGAAAGTGGAACATCTGACAAAACATACCAAATGGCATTTAATGGTTATGTCAATAAAGTCAAAACATCGAAGTTGCCCAATGATCAAAAGTTGTTATTAATGCGTAAAGTAATGCCATTGGCTAAAGAGGGATCAGATAAGAAGCAGGTGCTTAAAGCCTTGTCTTCTGTTAAAACATATTTGACCTTTATCTATCTGTCGACTTATCTCGATCATGATGCCTTGAAAAATGAAGCTGCTAATGCCTTGGTTAAGGTGGCTATGCATGATGCAGGTAAGCGCAACGGATTGGAAGGTGAAATCATCAGGGATGGCTTAAAGAAAGCACTTCCACTGATAACTGGTACGGATAGCCAATATTTAATAATTGATGTTGAGACTTATCTGACCTCCATGACGACAGAAAAAGGGTATGTGTCGATGTTCAATGGTAAAGACTTAAGTGGCTGGCAAGGGTTTGTTGACAACCCGATTAAGAAAAGGAAGCTATCACGCTATAAACTCAGTCAGTTGCAAAAAGAAGCTAATCAAAAGATGGCTCAGAACTGGTCGGTGAAAAACGGGCACATCGTATTTAACGGAAAAGGGCATAACCTCTGTTCGGTGAAAGAATACAGTGATTTTGAAATGATTGTTGACTGGCGCATAACGAAACATGGTGACAGTGGTATTTATCTGCGAGGAACCCCACAGGTGCAGGTTTGGGATAAATCTCGCGTTGATGTTGGGGCGCAAGTGGGATCAGGAGGTCTATACAACAATCAAAAACATGAAAGTAAACCATTATTGGTTGCTGATAACCCGATTGGTGAATGGAATACCTTCAGGATTCGTATGGCAGGTGAGCATGTTACTGTATATCTAAATGGTCATTTGGTGGTTGATAATGTAGTGATGGAAAACTACTGGGATCGTTCAATTCCAATCTTTGCCTCTGGTCCTGTTGAGCTGCAGGCTCACGGTACCGATCTCGCGTTTCGCGACGTGTATATTAGGGAGCTGGAAGTAGATGCCTATAACCTGACTGATGAAGAAAAGACCGACGGGTTCGTATCCTTGTTCAATGGCAATGATCTGAACGGTTGGGTTGGTAATAAAACTGATTACCTGGTTGAGAATGGTGAAATTGTAATAAAACCAAAGAATGGAGGACATGGTAATTTATATACTGAAAAAGAATATTCTGATTTTATATACAGGTTTGAATTTAAACTAACGCCAGGCGCTAATAACGGATTGGGGATCAGGACTCCTTTAGAAGGTGATGCAGCATATGTAGGCATGGAATTGCAGATTCTGGATAATACAGCGCCGGTATATGCGAAACTAAAACCTTGGCAATACCATGGTTCGGTTTATGGTGTAATATCTGCCCGGAGAGGTTATTTGAAGCCAGTTGGCGAATGGAATACTGAAGAAGTGATTGTGCAAGGCAACAAAGTAAAAGTGATACTGAACGGAGAGGAAATTGTGAATGGAGATATTGCTGTAGCTTCAGTTAATGGTACTTTGGATGGGAAAGAACATCCGGGGCTTAAACGTACAAAAGGGCACATTGGCTTCT
>JAKSBD010000063.1 GCA_022361295.1 Bacteroidales bacterium | reverse complement strand
CATGAACATTGAAAGTGCAATTATTGCGATAAGTGAAAGCAGTGTCAAGTTTACTTGGGCAATGCTGAACGAAGCAATAATCAGAAACTAATAAAACAAGGTTTCATCGAAACGAGGCATAGTCCCGATAGCTATCGGGATTCAGTGAGTTGAGATGAAACAACAAAGTGACTTGTTTTGACGTAATTTCAATGTGTAATAGATGTTCTAATGCATATGGCGGGTTGAACTAATTATTGCTGAGGAGGGTGTTAGTATTGCCTTTGAAGCAAACACAGGTATTCAAATCCAAAGGGGTGGAAAATTGTAATGGTATCGATTTAAACTAAACATCTGACCCGATGGGAGCAATTACTGGACTTTTACGTGAAACCTCCTATCCGAATTTCGAACACTTTTGTAATGTAGTAGAAACAATAAAATTTTACCGTTATGAAAAAACATGTTATACACTTTGCTGCCTTAATGATAATTGGATTATCACTGATAGCTTGTCATCCCGCAAAAACAAACCGTGCAATTAAGCCGGAAAACGAACAGCTGGCAGAAGACATTGCCTCATGGGCCATGCCGTTAGTAAGTTTTTTTGCACAAAAAGAGGCTAATGTTCGAGATATGGGTGCACAACCCAACCAGGTATTATACTGGTCGAAGCCATTTGATCACAACAATAAGATATTAACGCCGAACAATACCGTTTTGTATATTTCTGCTCAGATTGAAACTTTTGACGGCCCCATGGTATTGGAAGTGCCGGCCAAAGAGGGGCAACTGGGTATTTTTGGTTCGCTGGTCGATCCATTTATGGTGCCGCTCGAAGATATAGGGAATGAAACTGGAATTGATCAGGACAAAGGTGGTAAAATTCTTATCACACCACCCAATTATTCTAAGGATATCCCGGAAGGGTATTTGCATGTGCCAAGTGCCCATTACAATACAGTTGCCGGCCTGCGAATTACACCCGAATCGTTTAGTAATACTGATATAGCTGCGGCTATTACCTTCATTAAAAAAATTAAACTTTACCCTTTCGGTACGGATAAAGAGACTGTCTTTGTCGATGGTGGCAACAAGCCTTATGATCCGCGTCCTCCTTATGATGAAAACTATTTTCGCTTGATTAATCATTACATTCAGACAGAAAGTCATAAGGATATTGATAACGCGTTTATCGCCCAAATGAGTAAAGTGGGTATCGAGAAAGGCGAGGCTTTTACAGCTGATTCATCACACATTGAAATTGCTCAACGGGTATGGGAAAAGTACCAGGCAGGTATGTATCAGATTGGTTTGCCTTATTTTCCGGATGCCAACTGGCGAACACCGGTGAAGCCGCATGAGCCGGCAAACCAATTCACCTATGTGGATGCCGATGGAAACTATGACTGGCAAAGCCGCGCCCAAACTTTCCACTGGGCTATTTGGGGGCCCAAACATCTCGGTAAAGCAACTTTTTACCTGATGGGAAATATTGATAACAATGGCCAAGCGCTTGCCAGTTCCGAAACATATCAGTTTGTGGTTCCGCCAAATGTACCTGCTTCCAAATTCTGGTCAGTCACCATGTATGAATTCGAAACAGGAGGAACCTTCTTTGATGATGTACCCAAAGTGGCAGTAACATCTAAACAGGAGAATCTGATCTATAATGATGATGGTTCTGTCACCGTAACCTTTGGTCCTCAGCTTCCGGAAGGTACACCAGCCTCCAACTATGTGCCCACAGTTGGCAATGGATCGTGGTTCGTCTTATTCCGATGGTATGGACCTCAACCAGAATTATTCCCGGATTTTGGTGAAGACAGGTGGGTGATGGGCGATATTTATAAAATCAGTGAATAATGTTACTCCGCCACCATTGTACAGGCACTATAACCCGGACGAAATTTCGTTCGGGTTATTTATACCACTTCCTGTAGTTTAATGACTTCTTTAGGCGAGATGCCTTTTATCTTTTTAAACATTTCGGAGAACTTTGAGAGGTTTTGGTAACCCATATCATAGCCGACTTCAGAGACACTATATTCGCCTGTTTTCAATCGCCTGAACGCTTCATCCATTTTAGCAAGCGTATGAAAATGATAAATCGATGTATCGTAAAGTTGCTTAAAATCACGTTTTAATTTCGAACTGCTAACGCCAAAATCTTCAGCCAGACTTTCGATAGTAAATTTTTCCTCCAAATTGCTTGTTAGTCTTTCCTTAAGTGCATAAAGTCGTTTTAAGTCTTCAGGATGTAATCCGCTTAACGAATTATCATTGACCAAAAGCCGAATGGTATTTATTAAATTAACAAATAATTCCAGGCCTTTAGAAATGATCATTGGCGCACTTCCAAAAGCCAATTGCTTATAACTAAAAATGTCATTAATAATGGTTTCTAACTCACTTTTTAAAATAGCATGATAGGCAATCGCCGTTTTCCCGCCAAACAGGTTTTCTAAAACAGGCTTTGCTTCCTCCATTAATTCGGTTAATCCTGACATTTTAAGCTTAAACCCCACCCATTTAATCACCGTATTGGCCTGAAATTCCGCATTAATTGGAAACATACCGTCATATAAGAAAATTCCTTTGGTACTGCCTGCTTCCACATGCATTAATTGATCATTATATGCTTGAGTATACTTCCCATGAAGAATCAGGTTAATGTGAATCAAATCGGCATCATTATCAGGAGTCCTCTTTATAATTAAGGGTTTTGAAGAAACAGTTTCACAAACATTCATTTCGATCTCACCCGGCAGATCATACCTGAATAGATTCGTTTGAATAGGTCCGCTATTAATAATACAAGAATCACTTGTATACTCACCTCCAAACTTTTTGTTTAAAGCTTTGTAGTAATTTACTATACTTCCTTCTTGAAAAGTAATTTCAATTGCACTGGTTTTAGTCATAACGGCCTGGTTTTTCACTTAGAAGTTGTTTAAAGTAATATTGAAAATCAATAGGTCACTCTCGAAATCCCCCTACAACATTAAACAACTTCTTAAAGATACCAATATCATACTTTAATGAAAAACTAAAATTTCAACGCGATCACTACAGAGTCTGAATATTAATAATTGCGATCGTTTGGCGTAATGTGCTTATTGAAAGCACACATCACTAATACATTATTCAACAAACTATCTCTTCCCTATCCAGGTTAGTGTGTGCCATAATTTTTCCATGGGGCCTTTCCCATAATGTTTAAACCATAAATTATTAAAATACAATTGAATTAGAAATATGAATATACCAACAACTAAACTGGCTGTATAGCCAAGGTATGGAGATAAATTTAAGCCAATTGGAAAAAAAATAAAAGCCCCAATAATCGATTGTGAAATGTAGTTCGTAAGACTCATTTTTCCATATACTTTTAGCTTTTCTATCCTTGTTTTTAAAGAACTACGGTAATATACAGTTACAAAAGAAGAAACGATTACCAATGTGAAAGAAAGTTTTTGCCACATATCCAGCGCAGTACCTATACTATTTTTTACTATTGCACTTGCCGCATTATCGTACCATTCAACTTTTAAAGGATATAGTACGCCAAATAATAACGAAGAAACAATAAGTAACTTTATCCAAAATCGTGAATTATCCGGCGAATCCACAAACAAGTTCTTTCTGCTAAAGAGATAACCAAGCAAGAACAAGCCAATGGTTTGAACAAAGCGTCCACCATTAACAGCCCATAACAAACTGGCTTTTTGTCCGGTTGTAATATTCCTGCTTATAAAAGTTTTCCAGTCGCCACTCTTAACACCTTCTTGTACAATCTCATATAAGCCACCAATATTCAATTCAGGCATTGTGTATGAATCATTTAAACGGCTGCCTATAAAGTGAAATAATTCAATGGGTTGCAGAAAACAAATGGCAGCGATGATAAGTATGGTTTTGTTGCTCATTTTACAAACCAACACCAAAGAGAGGCCTGTGAATACAAATAATAAAAGCACATCACCCCCTGGAAAAAATGCCGCATTTATTGTCGCAAAAACACTCAGTAGCATTAATCTCCATATAAAACGCCATCTGAAATCGACTCCTTTGTTCTGCTGATTCATAAATTGTACGTAGAATGTAAAGCCAAATAAAAGAGCAAATATTGAATATCCCTTACCAGCAATGAGCGAAAATACAACGCTAAACACAACTGAATCAAGAGCTGTCAACCATTCAGGTTGCAGCATTTTATCCGGATAAACAGGGTAAATAAAATGCTCTAAACTGTGTATTATCACAATTGCCATAACAGCCAATCCTCGCAGAGCATCAACAATATCAACTCTTGGAACTTTTGTAAACGTTGCTTCTTTCATTCTTTAAATATATGTATAGTAACTTTTATAATTTCAATTTTTGAACACCTGGTATAATACCGATAGATAAATGACAGCGTTGGAAGCGAAGCCGTTTTAACTCTAATGACAATTAAAAACCGGTATTACTCTATCGATATCCATTTTATTAAATGGCAAAGAGTATATAATCATTTATAAACGACTACTTAATCATACCATATCTACCGGGAACATTTAAAAGTTCCCATATGATTCTATCAGTAAAATGATTTTTTCCTGTGGTGGCTATTCCGATTAGTGGGTGCAAAAATAAAAATTTTTTCCAATGTCATCATTCTCTGTTTTACTGATTGGGACTTAACACTCCTGACAATCATGCAAACACAACAAGCCCCTATCAATAATAGAGTGGTATAACTACAAAGGAAAAACTATAGAAGAGCTTGTACAATTGTTAGATCTTTGGAATAGCTTTACTTTATGTCAGTCTGTCTTGAAATTTTCCATTATAAGCATACCCCACGACAGCTTAATTATCAGGCATTTTACCCATTTCAAAAGTAAGTATCCCCCCCTTCATAATGTCTGAATGCGAAATAGAATTTTCCTGAAGTTGCACACCATTTAATTCGACTGACCGAACGACGTAATTCTTTTCGCTGAGCTTATTTGCCTTCACAACAAACTTATTACCATTTGGTAAATGAATTGTGGCTTCATGAACTTGCGGAGCCCCGATTATATATTCGCCACCACAGGGATTGACCGGGTAAAAACCCAATGAGGAGAACATATACCACGCCGACATTTGTCCACAATCATCATTACCCATTAAACCATCCGGTTTATTGTTATAATAATTGTCAACCAGCGATTTAATGATGGCATCTGTTTTATAAGATTGATTAGTATACTTGTATAAGTAAGGCACATGATGACAAGGTTCATTACCATGCCAGTACTGTCCCATTGTACCGTGGATATTCCATACGAGTGTTTTGACTTCGGGTTTTGCTGAAGTGTAAAACATGGAATCCAATTTAGACACAAATGCCTCTTCTCCTCCCATCAAATCGCGCAAACCCGGTATATCAT
>JAKSBD010000190.1 GCA_022361295.1 Bacteroidales bacterium | reverse complement strand
GAGGAGTGGCACGCGGTGCCGGTGGAATTCCGTCTAAGTGGAAACGACCAATCGTTTTGTTGTCGTTAGCCATTGAACGCTCTCCTTGCAACACATGAATCTCAACCGATGGCTGGTTATCAACAGCAGTTGTAAATGTTTCTGACTTTTTAGTTGGAATAGTTGTGTTCGCTTCGATCAATTTAGTCATTACACCACCCATTGTTTCAATACCCAATGAAAGAGGTGTAACATCCAATAATAATACGTCTTTAACTTCACCTGTTAATACACCACCCTGAATAGCAGCACCAACTGCTACTACTTCATCCGGGTTAACCCCTTTTGAAGGTGCTTTACCGAAAAAGTCTTCAACAATCTTCTGGATAGCTGGGATACGAGTAGATCCACCAACTAAGATCACTTCATCAATGTCAGAAGGTGTTAAACCTGCATCGTTTAATGCTACTTTACAAGGCTCTAAAGTACGTTGGATCAACCTGTCAGACAATTGCTCGAACTGAGCGCGTGACAATGAACGTACCAAGTGCTTTGGAATACCGTCAACCGGCATGATATATGGTAAGTTGATTTCTGTGCTTGTAGAAGATGATAACTCAATCTTCGCTTTCTCGGCAGCATCTTTTAAACGCTGAAGTGCCATTGGGTCTTTGCGAAGGTCGATGTTTTCGTCTTTCATAAACTCATCTGCCAACCAGTTGATAATGATATCATCGAAGTCATCACCACCAAGGTGAGTATCACCGTTGGTTGATTTCACTTCAAATACACCATCACCTAATTCTAATACTGAGATATCGAAAGTACCACCACCAAGGTCAAATACTGCTACTTTCATATCGCGATCCATCTTATCTAAACCATATGCCAATGAAGCAGCAGTAGGCTCGTTGATGATACGGCTAACTTTTAAACCGGCAATTTCGCCTGCTTCTTTAGTAGCCTGACGCTGAGCATCGTTAAAGTAAGCAGGAACTGTAATTACAGCTTCTGTCACTTCCTGACCCAGGTAGTCTTCAGCAGTCTTCTTCATTTTCTGAAGTGTCATAGCTGATATTTCCTGAGCTGAATATAATCTGTCGTCAATTTTTACACGAGGCGTGTTATTATCACCTTTAACAACTTCGTATGGTACACGAGTTACTTCATTTGGAATCTCATCGTACATTGATCCCATGAAGCGTTTGATTGAATAAATCGTTTTATGAGGATTGGTAATAGCCTGACGTTTTGCAGGATCACCAACTTTGCGTTCTCCACCTTCAACAAATGCCACAATTGATGGCGTTGTTCTTTTTCCTTCACTGTTTGGAATCACAACCGGCTCATTTCCTTCCATTACTGAAACACATGAGTTGGTTGTTCCTAAGTCGATACCAATAATTTTTCCCATTGTTATGTAATTATTATCTTGTTATTCTTTAATTATTTCATTTCAACGGGAAGCTATTAATCAAATGGTGTGCCAATACTAAATGATCTTTTTTTTGTGCAATATTGACAGTGAAAAGACAAAAAACAAGAAAATTCTGTCAGTTAAAATGACAGATTGACAAGAGGACAGGGGTGTACTGGTTCAAGGTGTCAGTTAAGACGAACGAACTTTAAATCATCAACATTATCAGGAAACTGAAGAATAACCTTCTCCTGTTGATTTAACCCTGCGGTAATTTGAAAATACTCATCTGTTTCTAGACCTGTTATCACCTCTTTGCGAATGTATGATAAACCGTTTTTTTGAATGACATAATTGATAGTGTCATTGCCTAAAACTGCTCTTTTGTCGATATAAAGCGTTTCGTTAATGCTGTTGGTAATAATAGAATTAGTGGTTGTCATACCTGGCAATAGTTCTTCTTTGAAGTTTTCAAGCTTGACCTTGACCTTAAAACCATTTTGAAATTCACCGGGAATCTCCTGACCTATATTGGCAATACTAATTATCTGACCTTTAAATATTCTTTTAGGAAAGGCATCAATGGTAATATTGACATTCTGATCTATTTTAATTTTTGCGATGTCAATTTCTTTCACATACATCTCTGAAATTAGTGTGCTTAAGTCTGGCAGGGTTGCAATAAGTGGCATCCATCTGCCAACGCGGGAACCGACCTTGACTTTTTGTCCGTTGTAGCCATTGCCATAAATAATCATGCCATCGGCAGGCGATTTTACTGTTAACTCACTCCGAAGCTGTTCCAACAGGCTCTTTTTTCGCTCGTAACGCTTTAGCTTCCTTTCGTTTCTGGCAATGATTGTTTTATGTTTTTGCGTTTTTGTTATTAAATCGCGCTTCGACTTTGACAATGAACGTTGAGCCTTTTCAAGTTCTATGACGGTTTGCCGTTGTACAGCTTTTGATTCAAAAGATGACTGCTCTACTTTAAGTTCTGCATCCAAAACCCTGTCACGTTCTTTTTGAATGGTTTCCCTTTGTGCCTCTAAAGCAAGGGTTGAATCAATTTTGGCATCTTCAACTAAGGTGTATAATTCATTTAGTTTTTCTCCAACTTCCGAAAGGTTTTCCTCTACCTGATTAGGTTCAAGCGTAGCCACTTCATCGCCTTTCTTCACAATTTTTCCCTCTTCAACAAGACTCATAATTTTCATGGCCCATATGTCTACTTCATCGTTAAAACTTACTTCAGGTACCGTTATATCAACTGCTTTTTCAGCTTTCAACTCTCCGGTTACCTCCACATGGGTTTCAAAAAGCCCTTTTTCAACAGTGGCTGTTTTATATGAATCAGACATTACTTTCCAAGGTTGCCATATGATGACAATTAAAAGTATGGCCGGGGTAATTATATAGCTTAATTTTCTTTTGTTCATATCAGACCAATTTAATAATGAATTGAGACTTGATAATGCCGGTTGCTTAATAACTGCTTTGTCTGCGAAGCACATTTAACGCTGCAGTCATTTATAAGCCGGTATTACTTTTCAAGAAGGTAATCCAATGATTTGATTAATGATTCATTACGTTCAAAATCATGCAATGTGATTTGGCGAATAATATAATAGCCACGCCAATAACTTGATAATGCATTTATATAATTACGTTTAGCATTGTCAAGGTTGTTGCGGGCAGCATTTAACTTCAGAACATCAACCTTGTCAATCATAAAACGCTGCTTGGTCACATTAAATCCTAATTGAGCAACGGTGTCTGCTTTTGCAGAAATGGCTACCTGTTCTTCCTGTAAATTAAATTCAAGAATATTCATGATGACATCCTGCTCAAAGTCGATCAGAGCCTGTTTAACTTCGGCTTCGGTGACTTGTTTGTTCGATTTGGCCATTTGAATTTGCCCTCGTCTTGTTCCCCAATCAATAATTGGTGCATTAAGGCTTACTCCCAGGCCACGATCATCACCAAATGGAGACTTATAGGCATCGTCAAAATCATTGGCTTGCTTGTTTATCCCCAGGTTGGCTCTTAAATCGGCACTGAGCCCACTGGTGGCTTTGGTACGGGCAATGGTTTCATTGGCTTGTATCATCCTGGCTTCCAGGGCCAGTATTTGTGGGTTATTTTCTTTAGCCAGTGTCAGTGCCTCTTCCGCTTTAACCTTTAATTCAGGTATTTCGTCAGGTATAAGAGGAATGATAATTAAATCTTTGTCAAAGCCTAAAAAGGAATTTAAGGTATTGCGCGCCTGTTGGAGATTTACTTTAGCCCGTGTTCTGGACATTTTGGCATTCAGATAAGTTAATTCCAGGTCGAGTAATTCATCCTGAGTAACAGTTCCGATTTGAAACCTTCCTTTACCTACATTAAATAAAGTATCGGCATTGGCCAGGTTGGTTTCTGCTATTTTTAGATCTATCTCTGCACCTACTGAGTTAAAGAATATACGAACGGCTTGTTCTGACAATGCTTCCATGTCTGAAAGGAATGATTTTTTCGCCTGTTCAAACTCAAGAGGTTTAAGCTTTGACTGCCATTTAAATTCGTTATATCCGGTTAAAGGCTGACTCAATTTAATGCTAATCGGTACTGTTCTGTAACTGATATTGCCTGACTCGATATTTTCCATGCGCGAGAAGTCTGAGTTCAGGCTTAATCGACCACCGGTAAAAGTTACATTCTGGTTTAGCGACAAGCCAATGTCAGATGATATACGTTCGTCAGGGACAAAATCGTACTCACCTGTAACCGAATTGTATTGGGCAGAAATAGAGCGGTTGTAATTAAAAGGAGTAGTGTTCAGTCTTAAACCGGGTAGCTGTGATGCTTTGAAGCTCCGATAATCCCAGTAACTGGCCAGATACATGTTTTTAGAACGGAAACTGGCAAGCGATTGTAGCTTGGCCAGGTTTATGGCTTCGCCGAGAGTCAGGCGCATTTGCTGAGCAATCGAATCTGACACCGATTGAGCATTAACTGTTACCCCGATAAGTAAAAGGCAAATTATATGTTTAAATAGACGCATAGTTTAATGTCTTAAGGATTCTACAGGATCTTGGTTGGCTGCACTTTTGGCAGGAATGTATCCAAAAATAATTCCTACAGTGGCCGAAACGCTAAAGGCCACAACTATTGAGAAGAAGGATACAATGGTCTTAATGTCAGCTGTTAACTGGATAAGGTGAGCGAGTAATACACCAAGGATTATTCCTATCAGTCCACCTGAAATACTAATTAAGGTAGATTCTGCTAAAAACTGTACAATAATGTCTTTACGGGACGCGCCAATAGCCTGACGGGTTCCTATTTCTCTGATGCGCTCCCAAACTGACGCCAGCATAATATTCATGATACCAATTCCCCCAACAATTAATGAAATACCGGCAATAGCACCTAATACAATATTGAAAATCTCATTGGTTTTTTGTTGCTGTTTGAGTAAGAGCTCCGGCACTGTCACCTCAAAATCATACATATTGGAATGGCGCCTGAGGATAAGTCTTTTGATAATATCTGCAGTAGCCGATAGTTGTTCTGTTTCTTCAACCTGAACAATGATTTTATCTAACTGGTGCATGGTTTTTCCACCAGCCTTTGGTACTTCCTCCTCATCGTTACCTCCCATAAAGAAAACAAAGCCTCCACCAGCCATGTTATCCATTACTTCGGGTTTAATGGCTCCTTTATCCTCAAAGCGCATCAGCATCGTTTTAATGGGAATAATTATTTTATTATCGCTGCTGCTAATGCCCATTTCATCAGAGGCAGAGGTGGTAAAGTCTCTTTTTTCTATGGTGCCAATTACCTGTAACCAAACCTGGCCGCATTTAATATACTGTCCAATCGGGTCAATCTGGTTGAAAAACTTCTCTTTAATATTATTGCCGATGACACATACGGGAACTCCTTTTTCTGTTTGTTGCTCACTGAATTTTCGTCCCTTATCTATTCTGATATTAAGCATTTCAAAATAGTCTTCAGATGTTCCCTCCAGGGTTACAGGGTAGCTCTTGCCTTCTTTTATGGCATGATAATTAATAGAAACAACCGGGCTGACTTTCTTAACAGAAGGTATGGTTTGAGCAATGGCTGCAGCATCCATAGAATGTAAGCCTTTAGAAAACTTTCGCTTTTTGTTTTCGCCATTACCAGAGTTGGCATCTGCATCAATCGATTGTTCAATTGGCGTGATAATGATATTATTAACACCAACTAACTTTATTTGTTCCAGTACTTCCTGTTGAGCGCCTTTTCCTATGGCCAGCATACTGATTACAGCAGCAACTCCAAACATAATCCCCAGGGCTGTAAGCAGCGATTTGACTTTATTGGAGAGTATGGCCTCTATTGCAATTATTACATTATGCGAATAACGTAAATATATTTGATGTGGTGATTTTCTCATTAGATTGGCATTGTTAATTAATATGTGTACTGTCTTTTTCGGCCATCATTTGTTTATAAATGTCAATGCCTTCAAATGCCAATTTCTCACTTTCAACAGGTTCATTCATTAGCAATGTGGTTCCTTCAGTACCACCATTTACAATTTGTATGTGGTTTTCATTACTGATTCCTGTTTGAATTATTTGTTTACGATATTTACCTATACCATCTTTTATATATACATAACTTAGTGAATCATTGTTAAATACTGCTTCAATAGGAATGTAAAGTACTTCCTCCAGGTTAGCTGTTTTTATAATGTTACTGGTGGTCATTGCAGGACGCAGATCTTTATCAGTTCCATCGACCTTAATGGTGACTTCAAAAACTTTAGCATCACCATTGGGAATGACTTGTCCAATATTGGCAACAGCCATCACTTCGCCGTCAAATGATTTTTCAGGAAAGGCATCAATACCAACTTTAACTTTCTGTCCAACTTTAATTTTCGAGATATCAATTTCGTTGATAAACGTTTTTGAGATCATGGAGCTCAGGTCTGGCAACTCTGCAATCTTAGGGCGCCAGCGACTAATGGTTGAACCTGCTTTGATTTTTTTTCCGAAGCGGTCAAAACTATAAATAACTAATCCCGGTTTTGGCGCTTTTACATCTAATACCTTAAACAATTTATTAATGTCATCGACCTTATTTTGCTTGTTTTTGACTTTTTCATAGGCCCGGTATACCTTGTATTCGTCCTGCTTTTGCTTAAGCGTATAATTTCGTTTTTTCTGATCCAGATCGCGTAATGATCGTTCTACATCTAATTTGGACTGTCTTTTTACTGCAGGTGATTCATATACAGATTGTTCGAGAATTAGTTTTTTCTCTTCTAAATCGACGGCTGCGTTAAGTAGTTCGTCGCGAAGTGTGCTAAGATTGAGGTTGGTATCTATTTTAGCATCCTCATAGGCATTCAAAGCTGTTTCCAACTCGTCGTCAGCCTTGGTTTTTAATTCTTCAACAGCAGCATAATCGAGGGTGGCCACATAACTGCCGGAGTCTACCACTGTGCCTTCTTCAATAATGTGCGTTACTTTTATCTCATACAAATCAATGTTTCTGCTGGACATTTCTTTGGGAAGTACGATGAGCTCCGAATTTTCAGTTTGAAGCTGACCTGTTGCATAAACCTCAGATATAAATTCGCCTTTTTTAATCTTAGTGGTCAGGTAAATGCTTGAATCATTGGAGCTGGGAAGCAGAACGACAAGTGCAAGAATTGCCAACACAGCAATACTTAGGGCTAAGTAAATTTTATTGTTCATAACTCTCAAAAGGTTTTCAACTACGATTATAGTTAAAAACTTATAGATATGAACGAAAATAAGCCCGTTAATTAACGGGCTTATTGTTAAATGTTGTTAAATATTATTGTTAAATCAAGGATTTAATATCACTGATGATGGTTTGTGCTAATTCATCAGCAGCTGTCATCGACTGACCTTCTGCATAGATACGAATAATAGGCTCAGTGTTTGATTTGCGTAGTTGAACCCATTTATCAGGAAAATCAATCTTTAAACCATCAATTGTAGTGATGTCTTCATTTTGGTATTTGTTTTCAATGCTTTTCAAAATACCATCAACATCAATTTCAGGGGTTAATTCAATTTTGTTTTTCGAAATATGGTATTCAGGATATTGCGCTCTCAATTCAGAACACTTCATGCCTTTTTTAGCCAGGTGTGTTAAGAATAAACCAATTCCAACCAATGCATCACGGCCATAATGACTTTCAGGGTAAATTACACCACCGTTTCCTTCACCACCAATTACGGCATTGTTTTCCTTCATTTTAGCTACCACATTCACCTCGCCAACAGCAGCTGGCTCATATTCGCCACCATGTGCCCTGGTAACATCAGCAAGAGCTCGTGAAGATGACAGGTTGGAAACAGTGTTGCCTTTTTTGTGTGACAACAGGTAATCGGCGACAGCAACTAAAGTATACTCCTCTCCAAACATTGAGCCGTCCTCATTAATGATGGCCAAACGATCAACGTCAGGATCGACAACAAAACCAACATCTGCTTTTTTATCCTTTATCACTTTCGAAATTTCGGTTAGATTTTCTGGCAGTGGCTCCGGATTGTGTGGGAACTGACCATTAGGCTCGCAATATAATTCTATAATATTGTTCACGCCTAATGCTTTTAATAAAGCTGGGATTGCAACGCCTCCAACACTATTGACGCAATCAATTGCTACAGTAAAGTTGGCTTTTTTAATGGCATCAACATCAACCATTTTAAGATCTAACACATGTTGAATATGAAAGTCGTTATAGGAATTATTAACGCTTACTTGTCCTAGATCATCAACCTCTGCAAAAATAAAGCTTTCGTCTTCTGCAATCTTCAGTACTTCTGCACCGTCAGCTGCAGTAAGGAATTCGCCTTTTTCGTTGAGTAACTTAAGGGCATTCCATTGTTTTGGATTGTGGCTTGCTGTAAGAATAATTCCACCATGTGCCTTTTCGTTGGTTACTGCTATTTCAGTAGTAGGTGTAGTTGCTAATCCTATATTAATAACATCTATACCTAGTCCCTGAAGACTTCCAATTACCAGGTTATTAACCATTTCGCCGGAGATGCGAGCGTCTCGGCCTACCACTACTTTGATACGGCCGGTATGCCTTTGCTTTGCCCATTGGCCATAGGCTGAAGCAAATTTTACTACATCAAGTGGAGAAAGTCCTTCTCCTGAGCGACCTCCGATGGTGCCCCTAATTCCAGAAATGGATTTTATCAAGGTCATAAGTCAATCGTTTTATTATGAGTATGCAAATTTGGTTGATATTTTTTAAAAAGCCAATATTTTCTTACGAAACATTTTATAGTTGATGAAAAGATAAAAAAGATGCTTGCATAAGCTTTCGAATGCTTGCAAGATGCAAGGGGGATTTCTTTCGTTTTATATTTTCCTTTTATTTTTAAACTATTAGTCTCTTTTTCACCACTTTTTTATCAACTTTGCAAAATTATATATAGTGTCATGCAATGTTTTGTGTGTGAACGAGGTAACTGATTATAGAATGAGTAGAGATTTCAATAAAAGGGACGGGAAGAAGAAATTTGGTAAACCGGCTTATGAAAAAGAAGGCAGGCCATCATTTAAACGAACGGCTAAAGATGATAAGACACCAGATTATTCGCGTCGCAAACCTTTAGTAAAAAAAGAAGAAAACAAAGAGCCTGCGGTAAAAGATACCATGCGCTTGAATAAATATATTGCTAATTCAGGTGTATGCAGCCGACGAGATGCAGATAAGCTCATTGAAAAAGGTGAGATTACTGTTAACGGCAAGGTTGTAAAGGAACTTGGGACGACTGTTAGTTACAAAGATGATGTTCGTTATAAAGGTAATCGATTGAATCCTGAAGAAAAGGTTTATGTCCTCTTAAATAAGCCTAAGGGATATGTGACAACAGTTGAAGATAAGCATGCCAAGCAAACAGTTATGGATTTGGTAGGTGATGCCTGCGATCAACGCATCTATCCTGTGGGTCGCCTGGACAAACAAACAACCGGTTTATTGCTGTTAACCAATGATGGTGAATTAACAAAGATGCTGACTCATCCGAAATATAATGCGAAAAAGATTTATCATGTTTTTACAGATAAACCGGTTTTTGCAAGTCATATTGATCAGTTGGCGCAGGGTATAACACTTGAAGATGGACCAATTCATGCTGATGCTATCAGCTTTGTTGAGAAAGAGGATAAGACACAGGTAGGTATTGAAATTCACTCAGGTCGAAATCGTATTGTGAGACGTATGTTCGAATACCTTGGTTATAAGGTAATGAAACTAGATCGTGTCTACTTTGCCGGACTGACTAAAAAGAATGTTCCCCGTGGCAAGTGGCGGTATTTAACCGATAAAGAAGTGACCCGGCTAAAAGCTGGAATGCTTAAATAATTCAGTCCCCTGTTAATCTTGAATAACAGGGGATATTTTTTATTTACATATCTGTTTTTTAAATTTCGATAGTGTAACAATACTTAATCTGCCGATTAATGAAAAAGATATTAGGTGCTTTGTTTTTTCTAATGACGACAAGTATATATTCCTGGTCGCAAATACAAACGTATAAAGGACAGGTGCTTGATGCAGAAACAGAACAACCTGTTGCCTTCGTGAATATAGTTTATGGCGAGGGAGCAGGAACAGTAACTGATATTGACGGCCGCTTCGAAATAAGAACCAATATTCTGGTTAAGGAATTAAAAGTAAGCTGCCTGGGTTATGATATTAAGGTTGTCAAAATTAATGAATTGCCCCAAGGTGGTGATATTTTTCTTATTCCTTTAAAATACACATTACCAACTGTTGATGTATTGCCATCTGAGAATCCGGCGCTAAAAGTAATGAAGCAGGTTGTTGAAAAGCGACACATGCATAATCCGGATAACTATGAGCCTTTTAGTTGCATAATGTATCATAAAATGACGCTGGACTATGATTGGCCAAGAGTATTAAATGAAGAAGAGATTAATGAGCTGAAGGATTCGCTGGGCATTGAAAAAGACAGCTACTTGTTTTTGTTTGAATCGGTTTCGGAGAAAAGGCATCTGAAAAAAGGAGTTGGAAAAGAGAAGGTTATATCTGGTCGGGTAAGTGGGCTTAAGGATCCACTACTGGCTTCTTTTCCTGCCATGTTACAACCCTTTTCATTCTACAATCAATATATTAAGCTATTGGGCTATCTGTACCTTAATCCGGCTTCAAAGCCTGGTTTAAGTTCATATCAGTTTATTTTGGAAGAAACATATACCAATACTAAAGGCGATTCGGTTTTCTACATTTCATACAGGCCTAAAGCTGACAGAAATTTTAGAGGTTTGAATGGTACATTTCATATCGATGGAAAATCAATGGCGATAAAAACTGTTTCCGCCACCACAATAGGTACAGAAAACGGAATGCGATTATTCATCAGGCAGAATTATCAACCGGCAAATAATGGTTTATGGTTTCCCAAGCAATTAGAGAGCAGCCTTGAGTTTGGAAGTCTCGGTGCTGCCAGGCAATTGCCTTTCCCAATGGTAGGAACAGGAAAAAGTTATGTAACAGCAATTAATACAAGTCCGGATTTTGATGCCAAAGAATTCGATAATATTGCGATGGAAGATGTTTCATCATCATCATCATCGCCTTCCATTGAAGGGTACAGGTATAAGCCTTTAACAGCCCGCGATTCAATAACGTATCATATCTTGGATAGTATTGGTCGCAAGAATCATCTGGATGCTTTAATTAAAACGCAAATTTCCTTACTCAAAGGGTATCTGCCAATGGGGAAATTGCAGTTGGATTTGGCTAAGATTATAGATTATAATGATTTTGAAGGCCTGAAGCTTGGAGCTGGGATATACACAAGTCCCGAATTGTCTGATAAATTCTCAACTGGTGGTTATTATACTTATGGTTTTGGTGATAATAGAAGTAAGTTCGGTTTCAGATTTGAACTTACTCCATATAAGAATAAAGATTACAGGGCCTATGTCGAGTATGAGGACGATGTTTATGCCACAGGTACATTTGAGTTTATAGATGGAGTTAAAAGCTTGTCCAGTGAGCGTTTTAGTCGATTTTTAACTGAAACCATGGATTTAAGTGAAGGATGGAAGGCTGGTTTGGACTTCAGATTTCTGAAGTATTTTAAAGCTGGTTTGTATTACAGAGAAAATGATATAATACCACAGAAGGCCTACAAGTTTCAAGATAACATTATTCCAGGCTTTTTTGAAATTAAAGAAGCAGGCATCAAGCTGAAGTGGGCAAATAAGGAGACATTCGTAAACTCTCCTTTGGGAATGATATCCAATGGTACTAATTGGCCGATTGTCTGGTTGAATGCTTCAGTTGGAGACGGGCAATCCTTGTCAGAGGATTATTCATACAGTCGTTTTGAATCAAGATTGCATAAGCAGTTTAATTATGCCAATTCAATGTATACTACTTTTCGTGTTGAGGGTGGTTATATGAATGGTGACTACCCCAATACATTGCTATATAGTGCTATGGGTAGTTACAAGTCGTTTACTATTCTGGTTCCGTATACCTTTGGGACTATGCGACTGAATGAGTTTGGGGCCAGCAGGTTTGCAGCTTTGTACTTTTCCCACGGAATACCTCTGGCACTAAATAATGATAATCGAATAAAACCTGAGATTGTTCTTAGTACAAATATTGCTTATGGTGATGCCCCCGATGGTGTTTCAACTATTAATAAAGGTTACTACGAATCGGGTTTATATTTAAAGAACCTGTTTTCTAATCTGATCTTTCAATATGGGTTATCTGTGCATTATCGTTATGGTGCATACCAATTACCTGATGCCGCAGATAACTGGGCCTTTAAACTGGGCCTTGAGTTTGCATTCTAGAAAACACTGGACAAATAGCTGAATGCCAACCAAAGTACAGGTAAGCCTTCGATATAAAAGTTAATATAATTCTGCGAAGCATTATTCTTGATTTTTTGCAGGCAATACAAAGCTATGCCAAGAAATAGTGTATTAAAAAAGAGTAATTGGAATGAAAAGAAAGCTAATGTGTTTAACAGAATCCCAATTGCCAGGCACGCTTGTGATAAATAAATTGAACTATTAATGCCTATCAATTGTGGTATTGTTTTCATTTTCAAATGATCAGTTCTGATATCACGAATATCAAACGGAATGGTAACAGAAAGAATAATTAACCAAATACTGATATAAATAGTAGTGCTTTGTTTAATGTCTGTGTT
>JAKSBD010000064.1 GCA_022361295.1 Bacteroidales bacterium | reverse complement strand
CACTGATGTACTTAACCACCAGAATGGTAATGTCTTTTGAATCAATGGTAGGTGTATCCAGTTCACTACCCGGAATGCTGTCGACAGTTGCACTTGTAATTCGCAAAGGCAATGCATAGGTATTTCCAAGCGTTAAAGGATCAGCTGTAAAAGCGGCTTTATCCAACGACACCTTAACTACACGCATATGGTTTTTCTGAATATTAAAATTAGACTGATGCCCAAGCGTATAATAACTTTCTGGTAACAAGGTAAATCCGGAAGCTTCAGGAATGAGATTCAATAGTTCAGGATCAACCTCAAAATCCACAGAGTGAGAACCGTTATCTTCACGAATACCTCCCAGGGCGACGCCTACTTCAAATTCCATGGCATCATCTGCAACTATTGTACGCAGTGGTTTCTGTGAGCCAAAGTATGTATTGCTAAAGTCAAAGTCTGTTACATAGTCCTCGTATTTTTCACAAGAGGCCAGCAAGCCTAATCCGAGAAATGATGCAAGTATTAACTTATATATTTTCATAACTTTCAATTTATATTTTTTAAAAAAGTGTTCCTTACGCTTACCAACCAATATTATTGACAAGGTTTGGATTCTTTGCCATCTCACCATATGGAAGCGGATGATAGTAAAAACGATCATCGTAATTACGTGTTTCCACTTCAATAAATGTATCGGGGCTGTTTGGATCTGTTCCTTCATACGTATATACACCGTCAACATCCTGCGTTACTTTCATTCCGCGCACTGTCTCGGCCAAAGGCAACATCCAGCGGCGCATATCGAAGTAACGGTGGTTCTCAAAAGCAAACTCCAAACGTCGTTCATTCTGAATCAATGCACGCATATCATCGGTATTGTCAGCCTGTGTATCCAAGTAAGGATCAGTGGCACCCAAATCAATTGCTTTACTTCTCGTATGTTTTAAGAGGTCAAAAGCAGAAACGCTGCAACCTGGTACAATGCCCATCGGTCCTGCTGCTTCATTGGAAGCTTCCATCAAATTATATATGGCCTCTGCGCCACGAATAATCGGATGCATATGCTCTGCGTTCAGTTTCTGGTTGACGTTGGTCAGCATATCTGCTTTGTCTGAAATCCATTTGCGCAGGTAGTAACCTGTACGTGTACAACGGTAATCATAACCCGGAGAATCTAATCCTTCACGATAGATAACCGTATCGGAAATTACAGTAATTACTTCAGTCATATTCCCAAGACCATCGTCTACCATGGTAGTATCTGCATCCAAAATAATATACTCAGCAATCACATCAGAAGCCTCCATGCCACGTCCGCCCGACTCAACCGGTGCACCGTTATAAATTACTGTATTGGTCAAGCGTGGATCACGACCTGCAAAAGGATCTTGAGGATCGTAACCGGATGCCAAATCTGTAATCGGATAGCCATTGGCCATAGGGAATGCATCCACAAGGTTCTGTGATGGATTGGTTCGTCCCGATCCCCAAAATGCAGGTGGTAGGTTGCGATTCTCCAAAGAGTTATTGTTGTGGTAACGGCGGAATAAATAATCTGCCGGTGTTGTTGCCAGGTTTGGCGTTGTCACATCTGTGTAAGATAATGGCTTATAACTTAAGTTAGCACGTTCAATGGCTTCCTGACTTAACAGAGCAGCCCGCTCCCATTTGGCCTGCACATCAATACCGCCGTTAAAAGCCGGACTTGCAGCGAATGTGGCTACACGGCTCTTTAACACATAGGCAGCAGCAGCAGTTGCACGGCCTATGTGGGCTTTTCCTAAAATCACATCATCGCCTGTATAAGCCATTGGTAAAATAGAAATAGCACTGTCACAGTCAGCAAGAATTTGCGACACACACTCTTCGTATGTATTACGCGGCAATCTCAATACAGCTTCCTTTTGATCTTCCTCCACAAATTCTGTTATAATAGGATAACCAAGTACTTCACCAGAACTGGTTGCACCGCCGTAAACTCGTAGCAATTCCATGCCCCAGAAAGCGCGCAGAAAATAGGATTCTCCCATTAATCTTCGACGTTCAACGGCATCATTTATTTCATCTGAAATCCACCACTTTACTGTAGCAGTATCAGCTGACTTTTGCTGAAATAAATGTATCCACTGAAAGGTTGAATAAGCCCCATCCCAAGTTCCTAATGGGTTTGATACAGTTGACATTTTACCTCCTCCCAACGCATAAACACTGGAACCAAATTGATTGGTCACAGCATCTCCGGTTGCCGCATCCAAAAAGTCCCCATCATAGTGATCTATCTGCCCTGCTATAGCGCTATAGGCATTTGTCAGAAAACCCTCAACTGTAGCTGGAAGCGTATACGCAAATTCATCTCCGTAAGGAGTATCCACTTTAGGCTCCAGATGATCATCACCACAGGATATCAACAGGCTCACGGAAGCCAACATTCCTAGTATATATCTAATCGTTTTCATTGTCTTCATTTCTTTTTTCATTTTTAATCAATTAGAATGAAACAGACACACCACCGGTGATCATGCGAATGACAGGGTAATTTGTTACACCGCCGCTTGGTGCCTCCGGATCCAGGTCATCCATATTTGAAAGTACCAGCAGGTTGTTTCCTCTCACAAAAAGCTTGGTGTTTTTCACAGTGCTTTCCGGTTTGAAGTTTAAGGTATAACTCAACTCTACATTTTTCAGACGGAAGAAATCACCGCTCTGTGTCCAGAAATCAGAAGTTACCGTATTATTTGCACCTGCCGTAGTCGTCAATCTTGGCTGCGTACCTTCCGGATTGCGTGTCGGATGATATGCATCCAATGCCTTTACGGAATACTTGCTTTCTCCATTGTTACGATAGTAGGTATTACTTAGTGTTTTCATGCCACCTAAAGAAGCAGTACCCAATGCATACAATCCCCAATTCTTATAATTCAGCTCAACATCTACACCGATGAAGGTGGTTGGTGTGTTCAGTCCGATTTCTACTTTATCAAGATCATTAATAACATTGTCACCGTTCTGATCCTTGTAAGCAATATCGCCTACTCCGTATGGGCCGAACAGTTGTTGTGGTGCACCTTCCAATGCCACGTCTTTACCATACAGTCCAAGTGCTTCATAGCCCATAATAACATTCGTTGGGCGACCTACAGTTTTGCGCTTATCCGAATAGCTTACTTCGTCTTTTACATTAAACTCATTTTTTGAGTAGGTCAGGTTTGCACCCACACGGTATGATAAATCTCCGGCTGTGTTCAGGTAATCGATTTCCAATTCAATCCCCTGATTTGCAACTTCTTCGTAATTTGTATAGTACTTGAAAGGTCCGAACAGTCCAGAGTATGACTCATTTACCTGGTCGATCATGTCATAGCGCAGTTCATTGAAATAATTGAATTCGAATGAAAGATGACGGTTAAAAAGTAATCCCTCAAGACCAACGTTGATTTCACGTGATTTTTCCCAATCCAGATCAGGGTTACCCCATGAATTCAGGGTTATTTTCCCCGGCTTATCACCTTGGTTCTTTTCACCAAATGCATGAGTACCGTTACCATTCCAGCGGTTTTCATATAAATAGTGTGCCGTAGCCATGTCATATCCTAAAATACCAAAACTGGCTTTTGCTTTCAGATAATCAATGGCCCCACCATCCAAAAAGGATTCTTCTGATAAAATCCATGCTGCACCAACTGCATTGGACAAGAAACGACGGTTATCTTCTATGAAACGGTTACTTCCCATATAAGAAAGCGCTCCTTCCAAGACGTATTTATTTTTCAGCACATAGTTGGCACGAAGGAACAGATTGTCGTTCTCTATATTTTGTGAGGCGCCTGCAACTTCTTTCAGATAGTAGTAATAACCGGCTGATGCATTGAGTTTACCTGAGCCAATCTCTTTGTTATAACCAACTTTACCATTTATGGCAGTGGTACGCAGAGTACTTTTACTGGTCAAGTTGTATTGTGTGTCTGTTATACCTGCTCTTGCAAGCTGAAATCCTACAACCGGATTACCAAATTCATCCAGTGCTGAATGATCAACAACTGGCACATATGTGGCTGCTTTTGGTGCTATTGCCTGTGTCCCTGCGAATAGGTTATCAAAAGCTATTTCCACACTTGTTTCCAATCCTTCAGTAATGGCATCCAGATCAAAGTTAAAACCTGTGGTCATCTGCTGGTTCACAAACTGGTTATTGCCTTCGCCCTGATTTTCCATGCTGGCTAACAGGTTAGCAGGATATCTGTAGCTGGCTCCGTAGGCTGGTATACCGTCGTCTGTAGCCGGAATATATTCCTCGCCAATTACAAAAGGATATTCATTCGGACGATGTGAACTCAATGCTCCAAAAGTAGAAGAGTGATCCAATCCTCCATATTTCCATGAATCAATAATGGCTGACATGTTAATGTAGGCACTTAAATAACTGGTAATATCCATATCCAGATTGGCACGCAGGTTAAAACGATCCTGACGCGGGTCAACCCCAACTTTTTGCAGACCCTGATAGCCCATATATCCGGCCATAAAGGCGTACTTGGCGTTTTTATTTCCACCCGATACGTTTAATGTAGCCTTATTGTAAGTAGTGTAATCACGTAAGAAGTAATCGTAATAATCGGCATTGGGGTACAGCAAGTCATTTTCACCAGTGCTATTCTTGTATCCCAGAATGTCTTCTTCTGAGTACAAAGGCGCAAGGCCATCATTTACACGTGCTTCATTATAAAGTGTTGCATAAGGGGCTGCACCAATAAACTCGGGCATACGTGTAGTTAATCCGGCACCACTTTCCACTTTTGCATTAATGACACGCTTGTGGGACTCACCTCGGCGCGTTGTCAATAAAATAACACCATTAGCAGCACGTGATCCGTAAATAATTTTGGCAGTGGCATCTTTCAGCACCTGAATGGTTTCAATCTCCTCTGGATTGATGTCGTCAAAAGCACGCTCAATGCCATCGATTATATAAATAGGACCATTGTTATCGTTTCGGGATAACCCTCTGACAAAAACACTTGCCGGATTGTTGGCCATACCGCCTGAAGTCATGATTACATTCAGTCCGGAAGCCATTCCCTGTAAGGTATTTCTCAATAAAGGATCTACATAGCGTTCCAGATCCCGGCCCTCAATGGTAGATACAGCGCCCACCAAATGACGCTGACTTACCTGGTGGCCTAAAGGCAAGTTCACTATGTCTTTAGTGCCCATTTTTAAGGGTACAGGCTCCAAAACTATCTTTGCCAGTGCCGGCTCTTTGGATAAATCCCAGATCTTTGATGTATAGCCGTCTGCTTCAATAAGAATAATAGTACCTTGTTTCGCATTAGTCACAAATTTCCCTTCGCTGTCAGATTCAACCACAACGGCCCCTTCATTTGCATAAATGGTCGCGCCGCTTATCGTGTTTCCAGAGGCATCTTCCAGAACTGAACCTACCTCAACAAGCTTGGCTTTATTCTTCTGCGCAATAGCTAACTCCAATGGAAAGACCAGCAACAGAGCTAACAAAACCACTTTTGAATATTTTAAAAATATATTTGTCTTCATGTTTTTCATTTTGTGAGATCTACCATCCTGGGTTTTGTTGAATATTGTATAGTCTATCCATGTGCGATTGAGGAATCGGATACCAATAGTTTCTTAGTTCGTAACCGCGTAATGAATTTTGAATATCGATCACTTCGTATTCGAAAGTCCAGTTTTCCTGATTTTCTGTACCATCGGTGGCTATCAGCGTGGCATGTACACCTTTAATCGGGTAGTTGCCCTGGAACACCTCGTCAAACAACATCCAGCGACGGATATCGAACCAACGATGGTATTCGAAACTTAGCTCAATGCGGCGCTCGTTACGAATTCTATTTCGGAATTCTTCTTTAGATCCCGGATCAGTAATGGCAGGCATCCCTGCTTTCAACCTCACTTTATTAACACAGTCCAAAGCAGTATAAGAAGATGCCCCTCCTACTGTTCCAGTTGGTCCGGCTACTTCGTTCAGTGCTTCGGCCAAATCAAGCCAAACCCCGGTAGTACGAATAAATTCTGCATTGTAACGATAAGTACCAAAGCCGTCAGGATTCTGTCCTACCGTGGCATAAGCTTCTTTCCACCAGAATTTTTTAAACATGTATCCGGTAGGAATGGACTTGTTATAGGCAGAGTAGGCATTGTCCATACCCCATCCTCCACCAAGTGCCTCGCTGGCTCTCCAAGGCTCAAAATAGTAAGTGCCATGGCGTGGTACCTTTTTATTAAAAGCTGGTAAATCATGTGTACCAGGGTGGCCTACTTTTCCCCATTGTCTGCCAGGGTAAATGATGAAGTTATAAAAACGTGGGTCACGATTCTTATATGGTTCCGCGGCGTGAGCCGGATTGTTCCAGTCAAACTTGGTTCCATCGGCCATTTCAAAGGCATCTATAAAATTTTGAGTTGGCATACTGCAGGTAAATCCCCAGCTACCGGCTCGTCCCGAAACCCGAAGACTTTGATACAGCATGGAAAGGTCCGCCTCACGGTCACGTGCGTTACCACCTGCTGATGTACCGTTACTGCTGCGACAGAATAATGATTCTTTACCAATGTAATTCAAATGATAGAATATCTCTGTATAAAGACTGTCTCTGTCCTCTTCACTTAATCCGGTCGGATCAAACATCATTCGTGCAGGGCGATTTGCAGCAATGTAATCCAGTGCGGCTGCGGAGTATTGAGCAGCACGTGTGGCCCACTCAATGCTGTAATCGTCTCTTTCTACCAATTTATCAACGCTGTTTTGCATCAAAGGGCTGGCAGCATAAAGCGCCACCATGCCTTTTAGTGCATGTGCTGAACATTTCTCCAAACGTCCCTGATCGGCATCCACCCATTTGTGTGGCAAGAGGCTGATTGCCATGTCCAGGTCGGCAATAATGTCTTCTGAACACTTTTGGTATGACTGACGTGGTAAATCCAGATTTTCACCTCCTGAATATACTTTATCTACCGCTGGCATACCTCCCAAACGACGAATCCACTCGAAGTAATACCAGGCACGGAAAAAGTAAGCCTGCCCCATTAACCAATCTTTTTGTTCTTGGGTTGCTCCGATTGCCGGTATTGTTTCAATATTTTCAATCAGGTTATTGGCAATGCGCAAACAAAAAGAAGCATTATAGATTGGTAAACCTGAACCAGTTGCATTGTCACCATTTTGCTTTGTCAGTGCCCAACCCACTTCCTGCATACTACCTTTATTATACCAATCACCTAAATTAAAGGCTGCATTCGGACTTTGTGTACAGGCATTATCTGTAATTGTTTCTATTTGTTTCACGCCCATCCCTCCTGCCGAAGCTCCGGAGAAATCGTACAAGGCTCTGTAACAGTTATCCAGGTAACTCTGAGCCGTATAGTAGGTTTCGTACACATCTTCTTCACTGAATTCCTGAGATGGCACCATGTCCAGGTAATCTTCACAAGCTGTCAGCGATGTGAATAAAAGGACAATCAGCATTTTATATATATGTTTCATATGTCTTTATTTTTCAAGTCCTGTGATTAAAATGAAGCTCTGATACCGAAGTTATAGCGTTTTACCATCGGGAATACACCCAGTTTCGTCGCCTCAGGATCCAGTCGATCATCCAAATCTGTCCATGTGATCAGGTTGTTACCATTCATGTACAGTTGCAGTTTACTCATTCTGTATTTTTCCAGAGCTCTTTTCTTAAAGCTGTAGCTTATTTCCACATTTTTCAGGCGCCAGTATGAAGCGTCCTGGTATGAATAGGTACTTGTCTTTTGACTGTAACCTCTGTATTGAGCCGTATGAAGTGCTGGCTTTACTGCATTATTCTGATTATCCACAGTCCAGCGTCCTGTTACATTTGGACTCGCAGAGTATACGCCTTGATCCCCACTTAGATTATCGTAGAGGATATAATTGGGAACGACCTTGTTCACGTCAGTTACACCATAAAACCGCATGCTTAACGACCACCCTTTATAGGTCATTCCTCCGTTAATGGTATAGGTTGTTAAAGGATATTTAAGGTTTTGTGTAACCACGTTATCATCAGCTGTAATAACACCATCC
Source organism: Bacteroidales bacterium (assembly GCA_022361295.1). Lineage (GTDB taxonomy): Bacteria > Bacteroidota > Bacteroidia > Bacteroidales > Marinilabiliaceae > Carboxylicivirga. The sequence continues at coordinate 23,916 of JAKSBD010000064.1, read as the reverse complement.
CCATTATAATCTACGTACAGCTGGTCACCAGGAACCAATTTAGTTTGCTCGGCATAACTTGTAGCTGTGGCATAGTTAAAGATGTCATCCAAACTTGTGTAATATCCATTGTTAATGTATGTAGATGTCCAACCAATTGGCTTTCCTTCTTGTCTTAAGTGAGCAGCTGTGTTCACACCGTCATTACGATAAACAATTCTGTTTTCATTGAAAGAGGCAATTGCAGTTACCCAATAACGAAGGTTTTCATTGATCTGGTCATTCCATTTTAATTCGAATTCGATTCCATGGTTTTTGGTTTCACCCATATTACCTGTGGCCACACTTCCTGTTGGCAGATACCATAAAGGTGCCCAAACGTCCATTAAAATGTCTTTACGCTTTTCATCATATAATTCGACAGTACCACTCAGCTTGTTGAATACACCAAACTCAACACCTAAATTTTGTTTAATAGATGTTTCCCATGTGGCCAGGTCATTAGCTGCATCACCTTCACGATATAAAGGAGTTTGAACGTTTGTTTCAGTGTCTCCAAAATAAACACCTCCACGCCAAAACTGATTACTATTTGCAATACTGTAATCCTGTAGATAGAGGAAACGCTGTGTTCCGTCCAGACCGGAAGTACCATATGAATAACGTACTTTCAGATTATCCAGCCAATTACCAGCGAAATTCTTCACGAATGGTTCTTCTGAGATACGCCATCCCAATGAACCGGAATAAAAACCTCCAAAACGAAGTCCTTCTTCAAATGCCTCCGAACCATTATATGATCCGTTTGCTTCCAGCAAATATCGATCTTTGTACCCATAGGTAATACGTCCTACCCAGTCTTCTTGACGGAACTGCACTTCGTAAGAGCCTGGCTTGCGTTCACGGCGGCTAAAAAGGGCCAAACCCGTCACTGCATGATCACCGAATGTTCTTGAATAATTCAATGCCGTTTCGTAGTAAATCTTCTTTTCATAACTCTTAAAGTTATCGTAACTTGCTGATACTGGTCCTAAGCGCGTCTCATCTCCAGGCCAGCGCGATTCAAGTAAAAGTGGCAGGGTTCCATCTGGATTTGGATTAGCATAATCGTATGAGCGACTGTACAATATCGCATTCGATGCAAAGGACCATCCTCCAGCTGTAACTGAAGATTCCCATGTTGAAGCACTAGTATAAGAGAAAGCCGCTTTTGCGCTTAAACCTTTAGTAATAAAGTCTAATTTCTGATTTATTTTAAAATCCAAAAATCCCTGGAAGTATTTACGTTCACGTTCACCACCTTCGTTTAACAAAACAATCGGATTTCCGCCTCCTCCCTGATCTGCTGCATAAGTTCCATTGGACCATACAGCGGGATACTGGTTCCGGCTTGCGGTGTATAGTGCAGTAAACCATTGTTCCTGACCATAGCCATCTTCTCCTCCACCGTCAATACGGTAACCTGGCTGATGACGATAACCCAGTTTACCGGCCATATTGGCAGAGAAAACGGTTGTTTTGGTTAGATTAAGGTCAAGGTTTACACGCCAGTTGTATCGTTTGTAATTAAACGAAGGATCAAAATCAGCATTCTTCTGTCCGTTATATACGTCACCGTCATGCAGGTAACCTAATGATGCAAAATACTTCATGAAATTGGTACCTCCGCGTACATTCAGGTTGTATTGCTGCTGGTAACCTACATCCTTAATGACCTCATCCCACCAATCTGTTTGAGGGAAATAATCGTTATCAGGTCCGTAATTACCTGTGGCAAATGCATTCTTCCAGGCTTCCATTCTATACTCCGGCACCATCTGATCCCATAACTGGTCATTAGCCGCCGCTTCGTTCCACATCTCCATAGAAGTAATATAGTCAGCAAATTCTGGTGAAGAGGTTGGCTGCTTTAAACCAAAATTGGCCGAAAAACTTACTTTAGGCTTTGAAATTGTTCCTCTTTTGGTAGTAACAAGAATAACCCCATTTGCGCCAAGTACACCAAAAACAGCTGTTGCAGAAGCATCTTTAAGCACGGATACACTTTCAATTTCATTGGGGTCAACATCATTCATATCACGTTCAACACCATCAACCAAAACCAAAGGATTGTTACCTTGCCAAGAAGCCATTCCACGAATGAGAATACTCCCAGCATCAGCTCCAGGCTTACCTGTTCCACTTGAAATTGAAGTTACACCGGGCATCATTCCCTGAAGTGCCTCTGTTACGGTATTCACATTACCTACTTGTAACAGTTCTTCCCCCTTTGTCTGAGAAATCGCAGCCACCATAGAGGCTTTCTTCTGTGCTCCATAACCCACAACAATAACATCGTCAAGTTGTTTGCTCTCACTTTTCATTAAAATGCGTAGGACTTCTGATCCGCTGACAGTGACTTCCTCACTATCATATCCCACGAAAGAAATCACTAGTACAGATCCGGTTTCTACAGACAAGGCAAACCTTCCGTCAATATCTGTAATTGTACCAATCAGGTTAGTCGTTTCCGATCCTTTCACAACCACAGAGGCACCGGGTATGGCTCCCTGGTCGTCGTACACGAAACCGCTAACCGTCACTTGTTGCGCCCAACTACTAAAAGTAGTAATGAGGCACATTAACATTATCATTCCGATTTTTTGCATAGCAGATTTATGTTATTAGTATTTTTTAACAAGCGGATATTTTACATCCGATAACAAAAGTATGATTAAGTCCCCTTTCACATTCTTAAACAAATTCCATTTGCTATCACTCATGAAGCACAAATGAATACCCCCTATCCATGAGGCACTTAATGCATATTATGAATTATAATTCATAAGTTTTGATGTGTGGAAAATGTGAAGAATCGCAAAAATAAAAAAAGGATGCCAGCAACCAGCACCCTTCTTTAAAATCAAACTAAATACTTTTTTTTATTGCTTTACAACCTTAACTGTTTCAATGGCACCATTTGCTTTTTCAAGCTGTGCAATGAAAACACCATTGGTCAATTTACTCAGGTTAATTTTTTTGGCGTTTCTTAGCGGTGCGTCAAAAACCTGCTTTCCACTCAAGTCATATACTTTAAGAGCTTTCACATCGCCATCTATAATGAGAAAATCATTAAAGGGATTTGGAGATATCTTTATGGACTGAATGGTTGACTTGATCGGTGCAAGGTTGTTACTCAATTTTTCTCTAATCAATCTGGCATCGCCTAAAATGACATAATCCTGCCCTTGCGAATCAAGTGTTGACAATACTTCAATACGTAATTCATCCACATTAAGCACATCCATGTTTAAAACAATATTGGGCGAATTTGAATTAACATCACCGCTTTGGTAGGCAAGCACGTCATCGAGGTATACCATTAACTTTACTTCCCCTCCTGTAAATCCATCATCCAAGCCGAATTCAGTTATAAAGCTCTGGTACTGACCATTTAGCTGATAAGTCACAGATGTTCCGGCTTCCATGCCAATTCCCTTATCCCAGGTTAGTCCGTTGGCTACCATCTTGCCATCGTTTGTGAAACCTTCATCTTTTTTAATAGCAGAACCTTCCAGTGCTTCATCTAAATCGCTTAAGAATTCCCTGTCTTCAACAATCCATTGATAAATAGAGACTGAAAAAGGTTGTACCGTATCAGTAAAAGTTGTGCCTATATCAAAGTCAAAGGGCCCTTCGATTCTTACATTTTTCGGCGAACCGGCACTATTCTCTTGATAAATATCAAAAGCTTTAGCCACCCACTTTTTACCAATTACATTCCCGGAAGCAAAACTATCATACGTCACATTAATTAAGGCCTTTAATTCATCTTTGTCACGAGTATTGGGAACAACCAAGGTTAGCAAATTTCCATTTTTATTAATACTGGCAGTCGGATAACTATTTTTAATCATGGTGGAATTATAACTATAAGTACCTCCCTGATTGCTTGTTTTCACAAATTTATCCTGATGTAAATGTGTGAAAATATGGTAGGGCAAACCTTTTGCGGATACAAAGTTACCACCGGTATTCACCATAGGTGTATTGTCATTTTTAAAATAGGAATGAACCATTATATTTCCTACATCATCTGGATGCGAATTAATAACGTCATACCACATAATACAGTGCTGTGTCACCACGTCAATGCGCTTTCCGCCGAAAAATTCTGTCAGGTGCTGCTTTATCTTCTTTCCAGAAAGTGAAGTGTTATTGTATTTCGACAGATAATTCAGGTGTGCCTGAATTTTATTTTTGTAACTGACTGCCTTTTTCATTACCATTTTATATTCATCGCCGGCATCAGGTGTTGCATTTGGATAATAGTGTTTGGTGACACCATCAAAAGGTGAGTTTAGCGCGGCCATCTCTCGATAGAATTCCTCCTCTTCCCAACAACTAATGACTTCAATATCCGGATCAACGGCCTTCATAGCAGTGTAATAATCAGGAAAGCCTGCCAACTGATCAGTTGAATAGTTCAGAATAATATTATGACCGCCCGATGGCCGGCTACCATTTACACCATCTCCAAAGATGATTTTACCTGATTCTGCATCGATGGTATAATGTAAGTCACCAGAGTCTGAATTAGTAAAGCTGCCAACCCTGCTCCATTGCACGCCATTAATTGTAAGCTTGAAGGTTTTACTTAGGTCAACTGGACAAAATTTAGTGTAAAACTCCTGACTAGCAGTCCCATCTACCACACAATCTGCCTGTACCCAGGATGATTCTTTAGCGGCTCGCTGGTTGGTAAATGTACGCGGCGTGCCCTTAACATAAACGTTAACAAGACCATTTAGAATGGCATCACCCCCACGATTTGCATCACCTGAGTTAGGATAATTACAAACACTTAATTCCCAGTATCCACTTAATTCATTTCCAATTTCCCAGTATTTAACCCCATAAGGTTCGTAATGTCCGTTATCGGCACGCACTTGTGCCCAATCAATTCCACCATTGGGATTTACCCCTACTTCTGCATTCATATACTCCACGTAATCTGCTGCATCCTCGGGTGTATCCCAGTTAAATGCCACTACAATCACCCCTTTATTAAGCGGTGTCTTCATTAACATCTGTCCGAATTCATCGGGTCCAAATTCGTTACTTAGTGGACCTGCCGATCCATGACTGTTCATATTATCAACGCGACCATCTACAGGTCCAATGGCTCGTTTCCATTTATAAAGGTTGGCCATTGTGCCACCCGGGAAACGGTACCCCTGCGCACCGGTGTAGCTGGCAAGGTCAATAACATTGTAATGGCATCGCTCGTTTTGACTATCCCAAAGTCCCTGCCCGCTGGCATTATACGTGTTATTTCCCCCAAACCAGATCGGGTTTTTATCGCATAGAATAGTTCCAGGGTCTACGGTAATTGAGATACTTTGCATGCCCCAGTTACGAGCATCATCAAATATATGCCGCGCGTTTTCGAGATCAATCACCGCCTGATCAACTTCATCCTGTGAGGCTTCGCAATCAACAAACACAGCACTTGCTGCATCAATTTTTGTTTGAAACCTGTCAACTACATCCTGGCTGTAATTGCCCGCGCCACTTCCGACAGTAACATTATCCAAATGCGACTGTGCATCTGAAATAGCTGATTCTAGCTTAACCCTTATGACATCATCTTTGGTAAGCCGGATATTATCAAAGTAGATTTTACCGCTACCGGAATACATAGAAATTTGTTGAATATCTATTCTGGCAATGTCAGTGGCATTTTCTAGAAAGGAAACTGAAGCAGCCTTTAAAACACCATCAATATACAGATCATAGGTCCTGGAATCTGTATCAATCGTTAATAAAATGGTGTATTCTGTATTTGACCTAAAGGGTGAATCCAAAGTACCCTCATAAGAAGCCGGATTACCCGATGCATCCATACTGGTTGCAAACAGGATGTTTTTATTACCGTCACTGCCGAAAAATAAACCGGTAAGCAATTCGCCACTTGCAGATGTCAGGTTCATTTTGGCCTTTATCCAGTTTCGCTGACTCTTCATTTTAAATGAGAAATTCATTTCACCCTGCTTAGCAGTAAATGATCTGTAAGCCGATGCCCTGGCGGAAGTGTAGTCAAATACAAGCTCTCCTTCCATAACCGTTACACGACCGGAAGTATTGTATTCGGTCCAGCCTGATGGTAAAGCGCCATCAACATCAAAGGTGTCATCAATAATTTCCCCGCAATTCTGTGCATGAGTGAATGCCATACTCCACATCAAGGTGATAATCGCTAAGTAAACGTGCTTCATTTTATTTTCATTTAGTACTGAGGTAAAATTAAACATGGCAGTAGCGCACCCTCTTTAATAGTCGTTCAAAATATATAACTCAGAAACTAATTGATATTTAAAAACTTTAAGTCTCAGTAAAACATTGCTCAGATTTAGTCATATGATTTAAACTATCATTCAACGCAGACTCTTAATAACTCATTTTAAATCCATTATCACTAACAAGTCATTTTTCAACTTGCCTTATAAACAGGAGTGAATGCATTCTCATTAAAAACAAGTCATCGTTACAGCCGATAACTTTGTAAATAATATGAAATACATTAAAAATTAGAATAAATCAGTTATGACTCAAAAAATTCTACTCTTTTTATTTATCGGTCTTATTCCCATATGGAGCCTGGTGAGCGCTCAATCAATTACAGTAGATTATGCGGCCAAACAACAGAAAATTACGATGATAGGCAGCGATATGGAAAGGAGTGCATCCTTTTTACAGAATGCAGCGAATCCTCAGGAAATAGCCGACTGGTGTTACAAAGACATTGACAACGTAGTCTGCCGGGTGTCCTATGACAAAAAACAGGAACTTGTGGAAGGCACAACCAATTTTTCTTTTTATAACAATGCCATTGAGAGCATGAAAATGGTAAAAGCCGCAAATCCGGATGTAAAATTCTGGGCCACCATGAAAAGTGATTACAATGGTTACAATAATGAAAACAATCTGCCCGATTGGATATGCAACTATAAACCAACCACCTGGTTTAATACGAATAAATATGGAACTTTTCTGGCAGACTACCTTGAATTGATGAACAACAACGGTGTGCCAATCTCCTATATTTCCGTATCCAAAGAATGGTCGGTAATAACTGTTGACAGGGCACACCAAATCATTCAGAAAATCAACTCAGAGTGCAACAGCCGAGGAATACCTCAGCCTCAGTATATGAGTCCGGCGTCATGGGGTGTTTCACAGGGCATCTCTTATGTAGAATCGGTTGGTAATAAAGCGGGTTATGTGGATATGTATGCCGGTTTCTCAAGCCATAACCTTAATAATCAGCCACACTTGTGGGATGAGTTTGTAAATGCCTGTTCGAATTTAAGTAAGCCGGCTTATTGTGACGAAAGCGGCACTGGTGGCGGGGGGCGCACCAACGGAGAAGAGCCGGAAACACTTGATGCACTTTTGAATGCTTATTCTGAAAAAGCTACTATGTATGCAGCCGGTTTGCAAGGAGAATTAATGTTTGAACCCTGGTCAAGAGGTGTGAATAGCGAAACCAGAACCATTTATTTTACCTCGGGACAGGAAGGCAAAAGAATGCGCTCTTATTATATCATGAAGCAATTCGCCAATCATATTTCAGGACGAAATTACCTTTCATCCTATTCATCGGGCGTGCCTGGTGTAGAGATCATGTCTTTCGGAAATGATCAGGAAATCGCCTTATGGCTTATTAATACTTCTTCCACCGAATATTCAGAGCTGGATGTTAACATTTCAAACACCAGAATAAACGGTAAAGTATATCAATATAACTGGGACATTAACTCAAAGATACAAGGAGAAGCAGGTATTCTTGAACCGAATGTATTTAAAAACTTCACATGCAACCTTAAGGCGAAAAGCATCAACCTGATTGTAATTCAGCTTAATGAAGCAGCTGCAAAAAATAGTATTTATGCCGATAAGAATGAGCTGGATTTTGGCACCGTGGATACAGGCAGTGCCGAAGCTGCTGTCAAAACCGTTCATATTACAGTTGAAGATCCGTCAACAGATGTTGTACTTTCGGTTTCCGGCCCTGATGCCGGGCAGTTTTCAATAAACGGCGCTACGGTCTATAGTAATCAAAATCCCGTTTATGCAGAAGCTGTCGAAGTAATTTTCTCACCGGAAAGCAATGGCGAATATGCGGCTACCTTAAACATCAATTCAGGCAGCAGTACAAAGCAAATTGCTTTATATGGTGAAGCCTACGAATCTGAAATCGTTGGCCTGCCTTTCTCGGAGTACTTCAGTAACCTGGTTGCCAACAGCACCTTAAGCACGTCTGACCTTAACACCTTCTCTGATTATAAAGGGTGGCAGGTTCACAATGGCTTTTCTGCTCAGGCCGACCGCATGCATGTGACCGATATAGTGGGAGAAGATAACCCGGGCTATTTTCTAACACCTGAGATTGAATTTAATGGTCCCTTTGAATTATCATTCTATGCTCGCATGCGATTGAATAATCAGAGTAGTACACTGAGTCAGAATGAGAACAATCAATTCCGAAATATTTATGCAGTAATTGGCAATGACACTATCTATGATCATCAAAAAAACGGCAGCACTCTTTTTCAAAACTACAACAAATGGACATGCCGCTATTCCTATGTAGGTAAAGCTCGTATTAAGTTTTTTTCTATAACACAAGAGGCTGGTGACTGGGTCGGCAAAACGGATGGCCTCACCTTTGGTGCTAAATCCGATTGCATTACGGTTCAATCTACTTCGCAGCCTGTTGTGAACATGGCATTCGGCCAATCAATTAATCTGGGCACAGTGAATCAAGGTAGTGTAAGCAGTCGTTCATTTCAGCTTCAGGGCTGGAATTTAGACAGTAATTTGAGCTTTATCCAAAACAGCAGTAACAAAGCCCGCTTATCGGAGCTTACCTTTACACCCGATTTTTTTAATAAGATAGATGCTAGTGTGAACGTGGCTATTAATGCCAGCACACTCGCACCGGGAAGCTATACAGAAAAGGTATATCTAACCAGTAGTAATGGAGAGATCAAGCAACGCACCATTTGGTTAAACTATGAAGTTACTCAGGCAACAAATATTAAGCAAATAGCAAAAAAACATACGGTGTTCTCTCAGGATAATAAGGTGATTATTAATACTGCATACCTTGCAAATGTAGATGTATTTAGTCTTAGTGGGAACAAGATAAAGAATGCAAAAAACGTTAAGCACATATCATTTAATCTAGGCTGTGGTATATATTTGATAAAGGTAGACGATGAAGTCCATAAGGTTATTATACCTTAATAACCTCAAAACAAAGTATGAATATTCATTCGTATAATAAGATTTCAATATGAATGAATATTCATACACTTTACTATCAGGCACAATATCGAACAAGCTATTGGGGTATAGTTTGTAATAGTAAAGCAATATTGCATACTTGGATAATGAAAATGCAATAGAAATTCAGGTATGGGCGGCAATGCTGGCAAACATGCTTATTACCTTTGTAAAAAGAAAACTTAGCGTAATTGGGCGTTCTCAAACATGGTTTCAATAATCAGACAGCAGTTGATGAATTACATTAACACATATGCCTTCTTAAAGAATCCTGGAAAAGGCTGATTTGTACTGATTAAAAAGGATATACAAATATCAGAATTCGCTATTCACAAATATGTATGGGGCTTACTTTTGGAAAATAAAAATGCCCGATTTATAAATCAGGCACTTATATTGAAGTTGTTTAAAATTATTCCGGTTTACCGGACAACAATGATTATAAATCTTTAAGTTGCTTTCTAAGCAGTTTAATAATTGGTTCTGATAGTTTTTTATAACCCTCCTTAGTATAATGTACATCATCATTACCCAAACCATATTTAGGATGAATTTTATGAGAAGTCGCATTTAGGTCATTCACAGTAATTTTGTGCTTACTCATAATCTCTAAAGCAACGGCATTATATTTATCTACGTCAGCAGAAAAACGACCCGCTTCTTGATCAGGAACCATAGTTGTCGTCACAAAAATTAAACGTGCACCTGTTTGTTTTAGTCGAATTACTAATGAATCCAGGTTGCTTTGGTAATCTGCTAAAGAAGTTGTTGAAACACCATTAATTTTATCCCTTTTCCCTTGCTCTTTTGACTCCGCATGGCGATAACAAAGATCCCATAATCCCCAATTAAATTGAATTACATCCCACTGGGTGTCTCCTAACCATACATTAATTTTTTCAAGCCCATTACCAGTATACTTTGCATTACCTTCATGATGTAACACTTCTGCTTTATCTTTTAAAGCTTCTTTTACAAAAGGCGTATACCCTATGGATATAGAGTCTCCTATAATTAACACTTTTGGTATAGTATTTTTGGAACTGCAAAAAAAGCAAACCATTACAATTGCAAGAAAAAATAATTTCCCTTTACTCATCTTACTCTACTTTTAATTTTTTAATTATAACATCATTAGCAATTACAAACTGAACTAAATACATCCCCTTCTTTAACATTGAAACATCAAGAAATTGAATATTTCCCTCCAAAGACTGCACCTTAACGCCGCTAATATCATATATAAATACCTTAACGCCATTGGCTCTTAATACTGGTTCATACTTAATATTAACATATCCGCAACTTACTGGGTTTGGATAAAGCTTGATTTGATCAGTATATGAATTAACCTCAATGGATGTACTTTCACTTCGTGTTGTATTGTACCATGTCCACCATGAATCTGTTTGCCCTAACCGTTCTGACAATACCCCATCATTTGCAGCAAATGATGTTGTTTGCCCTAAATCCTGGCTAGCGCCTTCACGCACAAATGGTCCAATAGAAAAACCACTCCATTCATATTCCTTAAAAACATCACGTAAAGCCTTTATTACATGCTGCCCCGGCCCTCCGTATGGATTTTTATTGACGATGAATGAATTTGGTCGAAGCCCATCACCAGCATCACCTACGAATAGCATCGGTATGCCAAGTTCTTTTACTTCCTTAATACAACAGTAGTTCTTAAAGTGAGAAATCCAACCTGATAGTGATTTATCAGAAGGATCACCAACCTGAAAGTATTTAAAATTATAGGCATAATTGGTACATCTTAATGCCATTTTTGCTGGAAAACTTAGCTGATCTGAAGATGCCTTAACGCCAAGAAATTGCGAACCATACCCTTTACCATGTATAAAAACGGTACGAGCTTTAAAGGCATTATTTGTTTTGGCATTGAGCAAATCTAAGGCCTCCAAAACTCCATTGTGACGTTCATTCCATAAAGCAATGCTTGATTGACTACCATTCAGAGCCCGGTTTTCATCGAATATACACCCTTTTACCATGTTGCCGTAACCTGCCTCTTCTATGGCATTAAAAGCAGATGCTATATCATTTGCCCAGTCCTCTTGCTGAGTAGTTTTATACAAATCCCATTTGCGTTGACTTAGGAGTATTGATAAATCATGTCCTCCATTTTGATATATATCTTGGATAAAACTCACTAAAATATCAGCTACTGTTTGGGTCATTGGTGTTGAAACTGGTATTCGAAGTGTATTTACACCCATATAATCTAATTGCTCCATTACATCAGCGCCTGAAACACCAAAAAGCAAGTCAGGAAAATAATCTATTCCTTGATCTGCTGCTCCAGTTTTAAATTCAACGCTAACAATTGTTGATGGGTCAATATTCTGTCCTTTAACCAGATTCGTACACAAAAAACAAATAAGTAAAAAATGCTTTTTATTTTTACAAAACTTAGATGCATAATTAAATACGTTCCGAAAAAAACTCTGATATAAATACATACAGGCCATATTTTTATTAATTTCTTTTTTTTAAATACTGATAAAGTTTTTATCGAGTTGTAGTTATGCTTAATATGTTTATCAGTACTGATTTAAAACTTTGTATATAGTTGTTAATATTGGCATCAAATTTAATTTAACTAAAACCCACTCCATTTTAGTTAAATGTCAAATCAAATGGTGTAATAGTCAATTGTTTCTCAAAAAACAAAAACTTCACATCACATTCTTAAATATCATTCGTTTTATTTTTCTTATCATTCAACAGCTAGTACATACCACTATCTTTCAGTTAATTAACACGCAATCACATTAAACTAAGCAAAACCTCTTCGATAGATATAACCAAGCAATTGAATAATATCTAACAATCAGTCATTTCATTCTTATTTACATTTGAATACTTAAAAACACATTAATTAATTTTTTTTTTATGAAAAAGACTTTTACATTCTTAACAGCCCTTTTATTTGGCTTAACATGCGTAAATGCACAAATAAATTATTACGTAAGCGAAAATGGAAATGATGAAACTGGAGATGGATCACAAGCTTCTCCATTCGCAACAATTTTTAAAGCTGGTAGTGCAGCAGTAGCCGAAGGATCTGCCTCTGAATATGTAATAAATGTACTTGCAGGTACTATTACTGAAACTGGTACTTCTGCGCTAAAATTTAACAGAGCAGTTACTCTGACTATTAAAGGTGCCGATGCAGAAACTTCTTTTATTCAAAGAATTACTGATACAGAATTTGAAACTAACAACAATCCAGGAGGGCGCTTATTTCAGCTAAATGCTAATGAAAACACAGGTTTAACCTTAAAACTAGAAGACTTAACTATTAAGAACTTTGGATTTACAAATACAAATGGCGGAGCTCTTTTTAATCAAACTAAACCCAATATCAATATTACAATGAAAAGGTGTAATGTTTACAATGGTAAAGCTAGGTCAGGTGTAATTGCTCAGGTTGTGTCAGCTGGTGGATCGTTAACCTTAGAAGACTGCTATTTTAGCAATCTTACAACCTTAATGAATGGCGATATTACTTCACCTATCATTTGCAAAAATGGCACATTAAATATTAAAAACTGTGTTTTTTCAGGTAATACAAAAGATCATTCTAAAACCTACAATGCAACAGAAAAAGACAGAACAACGGGAACTATCATTACATTAATATCTAATGCGGATGCAACTATTGAAGCCAATATTATTAATAACACATTTATTAACAATAAAGTAACAAATGCTGATTTTGTTGTAACAAAACAATCAGTAATCAATGTAAGTGCAGCTTCTAAAAATACTATTACAGCAAATATTGCCAATAACTTATTCATTGACAATTTAAGAGCCAATGTAACAGTTCCTGATGTTGATATTAATATTGAAGATGATGTTTTAACTTATTTGACGCTTACAACAGCAAGCCATAATGTAATGAATGCTGAATACAATTTTGATGCAGAAACAAGCGTAAACGATGTTAATGCATCATACACTTATACCTCTGCTGAAATAGATTTTACAATGGAAAATAGTTCACCTAAAGTAGAGATTGCTTCAAATGGAGTAAAGTATATAATGGCAAATGGTACTTCCATAAAGCAAAAAGGTATCGCGGGTTCCTTTGTTCCAGCAACTGACATTACAGGAGCCCTTCGATTATCTCCAACTTCTATTGGAGCGCATGAAGCAGGTGTACCTACAGCTATTTCAGCAGCAGAAAAGTCAAACCTAAAAATTTATAGCACTTCGGGGCAAATAATAATTAAAGGAGAGACAACAAATATAAAAGTATATAATACAACAGGTTTATTGCAAAGTCAGCAAACAGCTAAACAAAGCTTAGCTTCTATTCCTGTTCAGAAAAAAGGCATTTATATTGTAGTAGCTCAGGAAGCTGAAGGATCAATAATCAGCAAGAAGGTGGTTGTACAATAAGTGACTAGAATAATCTAAATAAAAAGGGGAAAATGGTATAAAACTATTCTCCCCTTTTTATTTTACAATTTAAACTTCATTCCCCAGGATTATTCAGTTACTGTCAAACCTATTAACATATATTGCAAAACACCTTACGGACGTTGGAAGGCACAAATAACCGTGTTTTTCTAATCCTTGTGAAATTTTACCAACCCTTGTGGTCTTTTTATTATCCATTCGTGCAAAAAACAGGTTTCGCTAATAACGGTCAACCTTCGGACAATAAATCTAAATTCTCGTGCATTTCTTCCGGCTTCTATATTTTTAAAAAATCACCCATTTTTTTCGAATTTCCCATGCAATAGTATTGCTTTATGGAGTAGGTGGAGGGCCAAGTTCATTTGGGGAGTTGTTTTTCAGCTAAAGCTCTTGAGACTTCCCTCATTTCATAAAGTTTTTTTTCAATTTTCATGTTAAATTATCTTTAGATAATTATTGTTCATTGTCAAAAACAACAGCAACTTTATCAATTATTGGCATGATTTTATTTTGCGGACTACGGCTTAATCTAACTTCAAATTGAAACCCATAACCATCCGGTACGCCAGAAAGATCAGGCTGTGCCGCGGATCTTTTTACCTGCTTGGCAAAGCCTTCTATGTAATCGTATTGTTCTTTTACCTCCTGCCATTTGCTCCACACATTAATCCGGCCATCATTTGAGGTATCTACACCAATGCGAATTTCAACACCGGCAACCCATGGCCCCGGACTTACATAATCGAAGGCGGTTTGTGTCAGAAGGTAGAACTGCCCTTCTGCAAACATTATATCCGGATCAGGATGCCCTTGTCCGATATTTCCACAAAAGGTAAATTGCCTGTTAATATCATCGGATGTAAACCAAGCAACGCTCATATTTTGCCTGCCATGTTTGCCTGCCTGATCGTAATCGGCAAACAAGTAATATTGCCCGCCAATACAGATGGAAGCCCAGTCTCCAAACGCATTTTGCTCCGGCTCGTGAATTTCATATCTGGCAAAGGCTCTGGTTTGCCCTGCTTTAATTCTGTGTTGGCTAACATCTTCTGTTGCTATCCTGCCAGGATAGTTATCAGGGTCTTCCTTAAACCAGTGTGGATGCGGATATTCCCCATATATCCCAGTGGGTTCTGTGCGTTCATCCACCGGTGGATTCATGATTTTAAAATCATTAAAACCGTCTGCACTCACCGCCCGCGTGGCAAGTGGTGAGTCCCAGGCATGTGTTGACGCATCTATTGGTGACCAATCTTCTGCGATAATGTGAAAATTACCGTCCAAATCACGAATAACAGTACAGTCTGAGCCATGTGAAGGATCTTTAAAGGCCATGCCCATGTTTTTACCCGGTAATCCGTCACTCAGGTCTTCATCGATATACAAATGTGGATCCTGATCATTGGGAAAATCATAGTACAGATATGCTTTACCGTCGACATATTCAGCTGATGTCATCCAACGGGAGAACTTTTCTGAAACGGGCCCGTGGTGCACCCAGTTGACCATGTCCCTGCTCTGCCAGGCATGATATCCGCCTAATCCGGGTTTTAATCCGCCCGGAGCGTCAAACTGGTTTTGAAAAGGTGTGGTTTTTAGGGGCATATCAAAGCCTATTAGTGCAGTATCTCTGCTCTCAAAGACATCTCGTTTCTTTTTGTCGTTGTATAAGCCAAACATCCAATAATTGCCTTCTCCCATTTGCAACGCAACAGGAGCATCTCTAAGATTGGTTGGGCCTTTCCTGGAAACCGGCTCCCAATTGAGCCAGTCAGGTGCCTGTGAAAGGGTAATGGAACGAAGAGATCTCTTATTGCGAAACTTTTTCATTGTGCTTTTAAATGTGGCTAAACGATCGATGGGTTCTGCTTTACCATTTACAATTTTCAGATTCGTTTGTGTACTTATTCCGGTTTGCCATTCCTTCTGCGAGTCGATGGTCCATGACTCAGGTGATGCATATGATGGTCCCAAATTAAGTACACCTTCCGGATCTGCCGTGCGGTTTGATGTGGTGGTAGCATCGCCATACCAGTATACACCAACACCATAGCCCATGTCGCAATCGGTCCAGCTCCAAACTTCCATATCCAATTGCAAAGCACTTTCAAATGGCATAACATCCAATGAACGCGTGCGTGTTTCGGTACTGTATCCCTGGGTGTTCCGCGTGCCGTATTTTGTTTTTCTGTTTATTTTATTGTATATGTGACAACGGGGCTGCGCATGAAAAGGATGTTCATAAAAATATGTACTCATTCCTCCCCATGAATAACCGTAGTAATCCTCAGTACCTGTTCCAAAAATAGATGGAAAATCTTCTCCATCAATCCAAATCTTTTCATCCCCTTCGCCCCACCATTTTTCGACTGGATTCATAATTGTCAGTGCATCCCCGACATATACGCCACGACCTTTAAGGCTTACATAATTCCAATCTGAATACGGACGCGTCGGTACCGGATATTGGCCGCGCCAAGCCGCATTAAAATACATGCTGTTCTCATCCCAGGCATAATTTCCTGTGACCACATCCAATTTAAAGTCAAGAGTTTTCTCCCCCAGGTTCAAAACTGAAACCTTAGCTGATTTTTGGTAAGGCATAACCCAGCGGCAAGACATGGTTCCATCATCTTCGACGGAACGATACCAGCCCTGAAAAGGATTTATTCCAATGCCAGAACCAAAAAAATCTCCAATTGGACACCATACAGTTGCGTGCCCGTCAAACTCCATTTTAAGAACCACCGAACGCATCACGGTAGAGTCACTGTAACTGTTCAGTTTGAGAGACAGTTTTCGAACTGCTGCAGTCCCTACAGGTAATTGAATGGATTTCTCTTCGCCGGAGGCTAAACTTTCTTTTAAAAGACTGCTTGTGCCTTTTATGTCTGAACCGGGATTGACCAACGTTTTACACACGTAACGAATCTGTTCGTTCCCCTTTTTAAAGTCATCCATATTGAAGGTTTTCACCTTTGTTCCTTCGGGGTAGGCCCGGTAGGTGAACTGATAGAAAAAAGGTCGCTCCGTAACGGTAATCTTACAGCTTTTTGCATAGGGAATAGGGAAAAATGAAACGGCGGAACGTAAAGATTGATGAGCCAGGGGGAAAGGAAAAATTCCGGTACCATCCAAAAGGCCCAACATATTCCCTTCCAGAGCAGGCTCAGTTGAGCCATCCAGGTAAATCTTTATCACACTTTCCGTTCCCGGTTTATTGGCATCTCTAAACGGCATCCAGGTACGAACAATAGCACCTGGTCCCTGATGATCCATTAATACCCATTCCTTTTGCCCCATAACTTCTTCGATGCGAATAAAATTACGATCCCTTTCATTCGAATTAAAATCGTGATTTATAAACCAGCCAGCCGTATCTTCCGGGCTTATAGAGGCACGGTTATAACTGCTTTCCTGCTTTAAGCGAAAATTGTTTTCAGGGAAGCTGGCAACCGCTTCACGATCGATCATTTCTGATAGAAGTGATTCCATACTTACTTCACTTGTCTGACCACATAAAACCTGGGGCTGAAGGTACAGGAGCAGCAATGCAAATCCCGTAACAAGTATGATTTTAAGACTTTCTGAATTATTTCTTAATTCTGTCATTTAATCCCTTTATATGTTTAGTCTACAAATACCATTACTTTGCCTGAAGTCCGCTGTGGTTTCTGCCCCGGAAGACGATACTTTAACTCCCATATACAAAGGGGTTCATTCGGATCTCCAGCCCACCCATGCTCTGGATTCCTGGATGCAAATAAGCGCTGTCCATTCACTGAAAAAACCTGAAAAGAATACTTGTCCGGCATACGCGAAAACTCAGGACGGAATGTACCAGTGCCAACATAAAACGTTCCGGGGAGATAAAAAGTCGTCTCTTCCATGAGTTCAGTTGTGTTCACTGACTGACAATCCAATGTATCTGAGGCCTGAATCACGGCACTGTCAATCGTTAAGTTAGAATGATCAATCAATTCTTCATAGGGAACAATACCGGCATTAATTAAAAGTGATTTCGTGTAAAAGTTCTGCTTTTTAAATCCTTTGTAAAGCTCGGCAGCAATCGGGCGAAGCCGGTCACCCATGTTGTGAATGATTCCCTTGCAGTAATCGTTAGTCATATTCGTTCTGAAGAAATCCACAACTTCACAGAACTGAGCATCACAAAGTAAGGTGCAATGGTTGATGCAGCGCACTTCAATGTTTTCATCTTCATTATGTGCCAGTTTGTTAACTAGTGATGGCAGGGCTTCGATTTTATTATGAAAACGCAAGCGTAACATCCCAACCGAAGCCCAGTAACGAATGACTGTTTCAGGGCTATTCATTAAATCCATTAACCTGGCGGCATCTTTGGCCTCGGCCATACTGGCTAATTCGGCGGCTTCATACACGGCTTCCATGTCAAAACCTGTTTCTGTTACATAGTCATACACAGCTTTACTGCTAAACTGCGTCTTACGAATGGACTGTGGAAAGAATCCCAGGTCTTTTGTCTGCCGCACCGCACCTTTTAATTTATCTTTGTATTCCTGCACGAGAATAGCATAGGCCGGATCGTTTGCCAAGTTCACTGTTTCCCCCGGATCATTCTTCAAATCATAAAATTCGATGGTTTGCATTGGTTCAAAGAAATAGCTATGCATATCGGTATATTCACCATTGCGCCAATGGGCTTCCCAATCGCGATAGCCTGGCATTTTCCACTGAAAATCCTGACGGGCGCCACTTGGAAATACAGTATTATAATTCCAGATAATTTTGTATTGCGTATCGGTTATGCCACGAGCAGGTATAAAGTTCGGGGCCTGATTGGCTTTATACAAATAAGCATATTCCTTCGGCTCTTCCCTATTTTCACCACATATGGCGCGTCCTTGCATATGAGCCGGCTTATCCAATGCGGCCAAACTGAAAAAAGTTGGCCCAAAGTCGGCAAACTCAACTATTTCGGAACAAATGCCCTCCGTATTGACAGGTGCCAGATGTGCCCATTTAGGCGGGAAATATGCAATCAATGGTACTTCTACACCGGCTTCCCGAATGTACCCCTTTGATCCTGGAAGACATCCACCATGATCGGAAGTCACAAAAATAATGGTATTATCGGCCCGCCCTGTTGCTTCCAGTTTATCCAGCTGTCCTTTCAGCCAGTCGTCGAATAACTTAATCTTATGCAAATGGTAGGCATGATCATCCATCACCCACTGAGTATGTGGTAAATAGGCATCAAGAGAATCAACATCGTCTGCAATAACCGTGCGATCGTCACGCTGCCCATCTTTTCGGGTGTCCGTAATGCGGCTCATGTGAGTGTCAAAGAAATTATATTGTCCGTAAAATGGCACATCAGCCGGACATTGTGTATAATCTGTTCCATCGAAAATCTTTAACTCATTTTTCCAATGATCTTTTGAGGTATTAAAATCGTGTTTCCCGCTCAGGTAAGTTTTATAACCTTCTCGCTGCAGCAGACGTGGAAAGAAAAAATCATCAGGAGTAGCCACGTCCATGCGATGCCATTCAGCACCGACGGTGGTGGCATACATTCCACGTATAAAAGTTGATCTCGCCGGTGAACATTGTGGTCCGTTGGAGTAGGCATTGGTGAAGAGAATGCCTTCGTCGGCCAATTTATCGAAATT
Organism: Bacteroidales bacterium; assembly: GCA_022361295.1. GTDB lineage: Bacteria > Bacteroidota > Bacteroidia > Bacteroidales > Marinilabiliaceae > Carboxylicivirga. The sequence continues at coordinate 4,504 of JAKSBD010000064.1, read as the reverse complement.
CGGTGTCTTGATAGTGGTATTCCCAAATGCCGACAGGTAGTCGTCGGAAGTATCTTCAAACATCAAGACTAAAAAGTTGGGTTTTTCTGAAGCTTGCAGGCCCAGTGCCCATAGGGTGCAAAACAGTAAAATTTGGATTCGTTTCATGATTTCTTTCTATCTTTATTTTTTATTTATCCCAATTGTCTGTCCGGAAAGGGTAGGCAGGTAATTCATTTTCATTTACCAGGTTAACAGCCGGCTTTCCGGCGAAGGCATAACGCACGTATTTTGGTGCTTTTATCTCTGTAGAATGCAGAACCACGGTTTTGTCTTCTATTTTAGCCTGTGCCGGCACCCATTCTCCGGAATCATCGGTCAGCCAGAAAGCAGAAGGCGCTTTATTATTGCTTGTTTTCAATCCTTCTGCATGCTCAAAGTGAACTACAATTTTATCGCTCTGAACATCGATTTTGCTAACTACCGGACCTGATGCCTGCACATCCTGATACAATGTGTTTTTTGCGGCCAGCAAAGCCGCTCTCTGTCCCACTGGTAGTTTGTCACTTGGATGAATATTCTTTAACTCCCCCAAATCAATGGTGTTAACAACTGATACATTGTGCAGATCAAGAGCGGCCATTTGTGATTCACGCATCCAGGCCCACGATAATTCATCCGGTTTTTCAGGGTCGATGCTCTTGTTTCTTTCTAAGCCTTTGCCATACCCCGGTAACATAACCACCATAACGTGCATCTCATTATCCTGCCATTGTTTGCGGTAATTCAGCAGCCATTTTTGCAGAGCTGTTTTATACTCTTTCACACCTCCGACCTGGTCGCTCCAGGCTTGAGTTTTCAGGTCAGGCATGCCCGAAGGATAACGCGCGTTACGCTCTCCCTGATACCACATCAGACCGCGGCATGCAAAGGGAATCAGTGGGTGCATCATGGCATTATAGACAATGTTTGGCTGGCACCTTAGATAAATATTTTCTTTATTCGTCCATTTTGCCTGATCAATAAGCTTAGCAATTTTAGCCTGTCTGGCCGTATCGGCATCAAATTCATCCATTATCTTCTTAAAGTGAGGAAGCTCCTGTGTCAGACTCTCAGGCATCCATGCTTCCAGAGAAGAACTACCCCAGGCTGTCTGAATAATACCAATAGGTACTTCTGACAAAGCATTGAGGTGGAAGGCAAAAGAAAAGGCTACAGCACTTACTGGCGGGCCAACTTCCCACTGCCCGTGCACGTTTTCCTGTTCATCAAACGCTACCTGGTTTTTTACATAGAAACTTCGGGTGTGCTTAACCAGCGGTTTCAGACGCTTAATATCAGTAATGTTTTTTGAGGGCCAGAACATGTTTGACTGCCCTGAACATATCCATACTTCTCCAACCAGGATATCTTTGAGCACGATATGACTTGAGCCTGATATAATCATATCTTTTCCACTGGTTGATGCTTCAAGTGGATTTAAATAAACCATCCAATTACCATCTGCTCCGGCACGTGTTTTTTGGGTTTGACCGGCAAATTTCACTTTGATTTTATCGCCAGGAATACTTTGCCCCCATACAGGAACAGGCTTTTCCCTTTGCAGTACCATGTGGTCAGTGAAGATGTTGGCTGGTTTCAGAGCCTGCCCAAATGTGACTGTGCTAAAGGCCAGCAGAAAAAGGGCTGTTTGTATGATTCGTGTTTTATGCATTTCGTTTCAATCAATGGTTTATTTAGTATCTGATGTAATTTCAAATCGAAGAAGGTATGTTTCGTCTACCTTTAAAATATCACTCGGGTCCCGTCGGTTATAAACAGAATCCTGACCGATGCCCTTTACCTCTGAATAGGCAAATTCCACTGATTTCAGTTCCGTAAGGGCACTTGCTGAATCCTTACTTTTTGGTGATTCGCAAGCCATTAGCAGGATTGCAAAAAGCAAATAAATGCCAGCCCGTAATTGTTTTATATCTGTCATTCTGACTTTCGTTTTTAATTCCAGCTTTGATTTGTTGTAAGCTTTTTAGTTGCTCCGTATATCCCGAAGGTCTTCTTCCATTTCTTTGACGATTACGGGAAAAGAATATTAAAGATTGACGACCTGAGACACATTTACTTTTAAGTCGTATAACTGTCCAAGTGGGGACGATTCTTTAATTTTCCCTTGATACGCCCCACGTGATAATTGATTTCTTCAATGACATCTCCATAAATCCCGCCTGCTGACTTTCCGTTAAATTCATCCGAAACAGCCAATTTCGTATGTTGAATAGTATGGACCAGGTACAGGAAAAAAAGCTGATCCAATTTTTGTACTGGTAGCATGCTGGTTAGAAACAGAAAAAATGCGATAAATGTCGTTTTTTTCATTCTTATTTGAACAGGATCCTTCTAATCGTTAATTTCTTCTGTCGTTTTGCTCCCCCACCAATTTGCATTCGGCTCAAATTCCTTTGACAATACCTTTAGGCGTTGTTTTTCTAGCGAAGGCATTTTCTGATGCTCCAGTTTATTTAAATAGGTTTTTTGAGCTTTTTCGCTGTACTCCGGGTCATGTTTCGGAAACTTTGCCCCCACTTCCGTCAAATAGTCAAATAACTCCTTACTTAGTTGTTCTGCTCGCTCCGGATAGTTGACAGCCAGATTCTTGACTTCCCCAATATCCTCTGCCAGATTATAAAGTTCCTTTCGTCCGTCTTCGTAATAATGGATAAGTTTCCAGTTGCCTCGTCGGATAATGGACGACGGCTCTCCGCCCTGGTTGCCATAATGAGGAAAATGCCAAATCAACGGACGTTCAACAAGAGACTCCCCTTTAAAAAGCGGAACCAGACTGATGCCATCATTATGCTCATCTGGCCGAAGTTCTGCACCCGCCAGCTCAAGTAGCGTAGGATAAAAATCTGTACCACTAACCGGGTAGTCAATTATCTCACCACCTTTTGAAAGACCAGGGATCTTGATTAAATAGGGCTCCCGGATTCCTCCCTCAAACTGATAGCCCTTACCTGCCCGCAGCGGCTTATTGCTCGTTGAAAAATTATCTCCAGCGGCCACACCTCCATTATCAGAGGTGAACACCACAATGGTATTGTCAGCAAGTTCCAGCTTTTCAAGTGCCATCAGTACCTTGCCAACCGCCTCATCCATATGCTCAACAAGACCTGCGTAAACAGGATTGTCCTGCTCCTGTCGGATAGGCATGTATTTTCCCATGTAATATCCATGTTCGGCAATTCCGATCTGCTCAGCTTTATCCCGGTATTTGTTCCACTTTTCTTTCGTAGTCTGTATCTGAGAGTGTACAGCATAGAACGAGAGACAGGCAAAAAATGGCTTGTCTGTGTCGTTTGGATGATTAGTTTCAATGAAATGAACGGTTTCTTCCGCCAGGCGCATCGACAGGTTTTCCCCGTCTTTCCGGTTGCGAAGTTTCGGATTTTTATAAGGTGAAAAATACCCGCCGGCAGGGCCTCCTGAGGACCAGCCCCCAATATTGATGTCAAAGCCATGGTCTTCGGGCCATGAGCCTTTGTCACCCAGATGCCATTTCCCTGCAAAAAAGGTGCGATATCCTGCTTCTTTAAAAGCTTCAGGCATAGTGATATATTCATGGGGCAAGTGCCGGGTATATTCAGCAGGAAGCATTTTACTGTAACGCTTCCGTGATCGCCATCCTTCACCAGAAGGTGATCCTATGTGAACAGTTATGTCGTGCCTTGCAGTAAATTTACCAGTCATTATACTGGCACGTGACGGGCTGCATACCCGGCTACAGGCATAGCCATTGGTAAATATGCTACCCTCACTGGCAATTCTGTCAATATTGGGCGTTTCATAAAACTCACTGCCCATGCAACTCAGATCGGTGTAACCCAGGTCATCAGCAAGAATAAACAGAATATTGGGTTTGGTTAACTGCTTTTCAAACTTGCAGCCAGAGCAAAAAGTTGCAATGCTTATAATTAGTAATAGATGTCTTTGCATAATGGTTTTCATATGCCTTACTGTTAGTTATTATTTCTTAATAATTTTATGGCTGGTCATTACTCCGTTAATTGTGAGCCGGATGCCCCAAATTGTCATATACATCCACCATATCACCATGCGCATTCGTAATCTTAAGCTGTTCGTTGAGTTGATTCGTATAAACCTGAATCGTTGCAGGGCTTATTTCCTGAGAGGAAGCAGTCGTACCGTATCCTTCATACACTTCAACTTCAGCAATTCCTAAAACGATCGTGTTATTCTTCTGTATTTTAATAATCGTCCCTTGTACATTCCCGGTATTGATGGCCAGCATCGAACCGGGCGAAAGCACAATATCGTCATTTGGAGTGCACGCCACGAAATATATTACGGCTAACATCAGAAACAATCCGGTTTTAATTGTTCGTTTCATGTGTTTTTGATCCTTTATTCGTACAAACACTAATTACCATCTAAATCTACTTTTTTTGTTCCTTTTAAGGCCTGGCTTGCATCAGTCTGAAGGACATAAGAATGGTGTTGTTCTTCTGAT
>JAKSBD010000065.1 GCA_022361295.1 Bacteroidales bacterium | reverse complement strand
TATTTTGATAATGGCGCCCCATTGCTAAAAGCCACTTACCAGGATGATAATCTACACGGTAAATATTTATATTATTTCAAAGGTGGTCAGTTGGAAATAGACGCTAACTACAAAAACAACCAGGAAGATGGTAAATGGACTTTTTACCATGCGGATGGTAAAGTGAACTATGTTTTAAAATACAATAATGGCCAGTTGCTAAATCCTGAAGTGCTGGATGAAAGAAGAAGCAAAGAACGGAAAGATTTTGAACGCAATAAGGATTCATTAAAGGATCCGGAGAAAATGCGTAACAACCCGGATATGTATATGAGAGGATATTAATGAAGATACTGATAGCCATATTATTTACCATTATTTGCTTTAATACTGTTAAGGCACAGAATGGCTATTGGATTTCATTCACTGACAAAAAGGATACGCCATACTCTATTGAAGTACCGGAAGACTTTTTGTCAAATCGTGCCATTGAGCGCCGACAAAAGCAAAATATACCCGTTACAGAAGAAGATCTGCCGGTTAATCCATCGTATGTCGATAGCCTGAAAAGAGCTGGTATTGAAGTAAGGCATACCAGTAAATGGCTCAATGGTGCTATCGTATTTTCGGGCAATAGCGAATTAATGGATACCCTTGACCGGGTGTCGTTTATTAGCTATGTTGAGAAGACAAAACCAGTATTTAGCGGCACCTCAATCGAAAAGTTTGAAACAACCTCTCCACTGCTGAAAAGTTCTGTTAAAAGCAGCTATGGCGAAGCCTGGGATCAAATAAGTACGGTAAACGGCCATAAGCTGCATGAGAAAGGCTATAGTGGAGAAGGAATGCTGATTGCGGTTATTGATGCCGGTTTCTATAAGGTTGATGAGTTACCGCTGTTTCAACATTTATGGAATAACAACCAGATTATTGGGACTAAAGACTTTGTTAATCCAAACTCTGATATTTATACTGAGCACACCCATGGGATGAATGTACTGTCAATAATAGGAGGCAGTAAAGATTTGGAGTATAAAGGCACAGCGCCTGAAGCTTCTTTTTGGCTTTTACGTACCGAAGATGCAAGTACTGAACATCCCATTGAACCCGATTACTGGATTTGTGCGGCCGAGTTTGCCGATAGTGCAGGAGTTGATGTTATCAATACATCATTGGGTTATTATGAATTTGATGACCCATCAATAAATTATTCATATAGTGACCTGAATGCCACAACGCGCGCATCAAAAGCCTCAGATATTGCTTCATCGAAAGGGATGGTGGTGATAACCAGTGCCGGCAACGAAGGTAACAGCAGCTGGAAATACATTGGTGTACCGGCCGATGCAAAACATTGCCTGGCCATTGGAGCCATGACAGCTGACAGCATTAAAGCAGGCTTTTCATCATTTGGCCCTACGCCTGACCAACGCACCAAACCTGATGTTACAGCCATGGGCGTTTCTGTTGCAGTGCAAGGTACAACAGGCGATATAAGAAAAGGAAATGGAACGTCGTTTTCTGCACCTGTGGTAACAGGATTAGCCGCCTGTTTATGGCAGGCTTTACCAGATAAAACAGCTGCAGAAATACGACAGTTAATTATTGACAGTGCTCATAAGGCCGACACCCCTGATGATGAGTTGGGCTATGGCATTCCTGACTTTGACATTGCTTATAGTGTTGATGTTAAAGATAACAGGACCGACAATACTAAATGGACAGTATCGCCCAATCCGTTTAAAAACCAGATGATTTTAAATGGTAATACCAATGAGGAAATAACTGTTACCATCATTGACCTGACCGGGAAGATTAAATACAAAAGGATTCACACAGGTAAAAGAATCGTTATTGGAGAAGCCAGCCAATTGCCACATGGCATTTATATTGTCACCATCGAAAACAAACGCTTCAGGCAACATGTTAAAGTGATTAAAAGCTATTAATACTATGTCGCAAAAGCACCTTAGCCTTTTTGAACTCAACCAAAATGTAAAAGAACAATTAAAAGATGCTTTTCCGTCGACTTACTGGGTTGTAGCCGAAATAAGCGAAATTAGAACGGTAAGAAGCGGGCACTGCTATTTGGAGCTGATAGAAAAGGATGATGCATCGGACCAGGTTAAAGCCAAAGCACGTGCTACAATCTGGGCCTTTACCTACCGAATGCTTAAACCTTATTTTGAAACCACAACAAAACAATCGTTAACAGCAGGGCTTAAAATTCTTATAAAAGTTAGTGTTGAGTTTCAGGAAGTTTATGGCTATAGTTTAAATGTTAAAGATATCGACCCCACCTTTACTCTGGGAGATATTGCTCGTCGTAAGCTTGAGGTTATTAAACAATTGCAGGAAGATGGCGTAATGGAGATGAACAAAGAAACGCACCTGGCTGAGGTTCCACAAACCATTGCCGTTATATCCTCTCCCACAGCTGCCGGTTACGAAGATTTTATTAATCAGCTTGAAAATAATCCCGGCAACTACAAAATCTATCATAAATTATTCCCCGCCATTATGCAGGGTGATGAAGCTGAAGGCTCTATTATCAGTGCCCTCGATCGTATATATGAATATGAATCTGTTTTTGATGCTGTTGTCCTGATTCGCGGCGGAGGTTCAACGGCCGATTTAATGTGCTTTGATAATTACGAGTTAGCCCTTAATATTGCGCAATTTCCATTACCGGTTCTGACGGGTATAGGTCACGAAAGAGATGAGTCGGTGGCCGATATGGTGGCACATTCACGCTTAAAAACCCCGACTGCTGTTGCAGAATTTATTATTGATCGCATACATACTTTTGATGCATACCTAATGGATTTGAAAGAGCAGTTTACGGCTTCAACCAAACAACTTATTAATGATGAAAAGCATCGTTTTGAAGTGGCTGCTTTAAAATTTCAACCTGCTGTAAAAAAGGCACTGTCGCAAAAGAAACAATTTCAGATTGAGGCTGCTCATCGTTTGGCTTTCACAGTCAAAAACTACTTTAACAAACAAGAAAGCTATTTTGCACAGGTTAAAGAATCGGCCAACTACCTCACAAAAAAACAAGTTAGAGCAGGTTTGCAAAAGCAGCAATTTTTTGCCACGCGATTAAAACTTGAAGTGGTTGCATTTATTAAAAACCAAAAGCAGAAAATGGCCCTTTCGCAGCGTACTATTGAATTAAGTGATCCCAGGAATATTCTCAACCGGGGTTACTCAATCACTTATAAGAATTCAGAGTTAGTAAAAAGTCTAAAGACCATCAACATAGGTGACGAAATACAAACTCAAACCAAAGAAGGCGAAATAATTAGCCGTGTTGAAAAAATAAGGCCTGAAAAGTAAAAATATCTGCCTCTCTTTTTATATTTTGTGCTCAGTTTAATAAGCCTAGCACTATTTTTAATGACAACCAAACTCGATCGGAAAAGAAATTTCATCTTTACCATATCCATAATAGCTCTGTTGTTTACCGGTATTACTTTAAATGCCCAGAAGCCATCAGAGCATGAAGCTTATCAACTCATTTCGAAAGCCGAAGAAGCGACAACTACTGACGAAGTAATTAACTATTGTGAACAGGCAATTGCTGCAATAGATAATTCGTTAAAAGAAACAGTTGTATTTGATATATATCAAAAAACCGCGTTAGTTCTTTATGACAACAAGCAATATGCAGCATCTAAAAAGTATTTTAATGATGCTTTGAGCTTAAAAGGTAAGGTCGATGATAAAAACCAAATTGCCAACGTTGAAGATTATCTGGGTTGGATAGAAAGTGCAAACAATCAGTATGAAAAAGCAATTGTACACTTTAAGTCCGCATTAACATTATACAATGAAACCAAAAACCTCGAAAAAACAGGCAATACTTACAATAGTATCGGTGCAATGTACTGGTATTTGCGTAATTACCCATTGGCGCTTGACTGTTTTGATGATGTTTTAAGCATTGGCGAAAAGATTGACAACTCTGAATTAATTAGAAAAGGACTGACTAACAAAGGGGTTATTCTAAACACCTTGTCTCAATACAACGAAGCACTGTCATGCTTTGAGCAGGCTCTTGAAATAGCGCAACTTGACAATGACAAAAGTACCAGGGCCACCTTGCTTAATAATATTGGTAATATCAATATTGAGCTTAACAGGAATGACACCGCCATTAAAAACTATAAAGAAGCACTGAAGCTATATACCGATTTAGGTAACAAAGACGGTGTTAGCAGATGCTACAATAACCTGGGAGAAGTTTACCTTAAACAGGGAGATATATTGCAAGCCCTTGAAAGCTACCAGACTTCTTTGTCAATATTAAAGGCTGAAGGTGACAGTACTAACATTGCGGTTTCGTATGTTAATATTGGTCGCGCCCATCAAACCGGCAAACAATACAGTAAGGCGATAAACTTTTATGAAAAAGCCCTTAAACTGATGTTGAGTTTTGATGATCCGTCTTTAAAAGCAGAAACCTATCTGCACCTTGGTCAAACTTTGATGATTAACAAGCATTATGACCAATCGAAGACCTACCTTGATAATGCCTACAAGCTGGCTGCGTCGCTCAATGAAAAAAACCTTCAGGCAAAAGTCTGCAACAGCTTATCGGAGTGGTATAGTAATCACGGTAACTATGAAGAAGCGCTGAACTACAAATCGGAATATGCCGATTTAAAAGACTCTATCACCGATAAACAGGCCATGCTGAGCAGCGCAAGAATGGAAGCGGTATACAACTTATTGCAGAAGGAAGAGCAAATATCAATACTTGAACAGGATAACATTGATAAAACTGAAAGCCTGGAGTCGGCACGAAACACACGAACCATTTATTTAATTGTTGCAGGCTTACTATTTGTTGTTTTGATTGTGCTATTTATTTCTTTCAGGTTACGCAGAAAAACTGAACGCCTGTTGACTGAAAAAAATAAAGAATTAAAGCAGCTGAATGCTACCAAAGATAAATTTTTCTCTATCATTGCCCACGACCTGAAAAGTCCGTTCAGTTCATTAATGGGCTTCGCCGAAATGCTGGTACTCAACGCCGAAAATAAAGATACAGGCACCGTTATAGAGTATTCGCAAATTATTCATAATTCGACCAAACGCCTGTTGGGACTCGTTGAAAACCTTTTACAATGGTCGCGCACACAAATAGGAACTACTGAATACAAACCCACTCAACTGGATATATCTATTCAAACACATAATATCGTCTCTCTTCTGCGCCTTAATGCAGAAGAAAAAGACATAGTCATAAGTCCAAAGATAGAACGTAACCTTGTTGCCTGGGCCGATGAAAACCTTTACAACACCGTTTTACGCAACTTAATTAGTAATGCTATTAAATTCTCGCGCATAGGAAGCGTTATTTATGTAACGGCTGGTGTTAAAAACGATATGATAGAAGTGTCTGTGGTGGATTCAGGAGTAGGTATCAGGCATGAAAACCTTGAAAAGCTTTTTATGGTTGATAATACCTTTAGTACCAAAGGCACCTTAAATGAAAAAGGTACCGGACTGGGACTTGTGTTATGCAAGGAGTTTGTAGAGATAAACAAAGGAACCATTTGGGCAGAAAGTGAATTAGAGAAAGGCAGCACATTTTATTTTACATTACCTTTGCTTGACAACATTAAGAACTAAAAAAGTATGACAAAAAAGAAGCTTACTTACAACGAAGCCGTTAGTGAAATTGAAGAGATTTTACAATTAATAGAAAACGAAGAACTGGATGTTGATGAGCTTTCGGCCAAAGTAAAACGTGTGAGCGCTCTGATAAAAACTTGTAAAGACAAACTGCATAAGACTGAGGAAGAGGTAGAGAAAATCCTTAAGGATATTGAAGATTAGATGGGATAAATTTGAGGAGTTGATAAGTTGAGGAATTGTCGAACTGCACTATTGTCGAACTGTTGAATTGATAAGCAAGCTGCAAATAGCTAACTGAAGGTCAGCAACATGAATAACCCGGGGTAATCGCAGTGCAATCCCGGGAAGCATAACATCGCTACCGCGCGAATCCCTTCGCGTGGGCTAACTATACCTCACGAAGGGATTCGCGCGGTAGCGTGGGTTACTTGCAGCGAAACGCTCCGTTCTTTTTAACATGACAATCTAACGCCTCACATAGCACATCCCTGCACCCCTTTCCCAACTATTATTTTAAACTGTTGCATTTTTAAATAGTATTCTTGTATCTTTGTCTGTAATCAAAAAACGGAATTGAAAGATGAGAATAGAATACGACATTAAGTTGGGATTCAAAGACGTCATGTTCAGACCTAAGCGTTCAACGCTTAAAAGCCGCTCGCAAGTTAACTTGCAGCGCACCTTTAAATTTATGCATACAAGCATTGAATGGACGGGTGTACCTATTATGGCGGCCAACATGGACACAGTTGGGACTTTTGAGATGGCTGTTAAATTAGCCGAAAAAGAAATGTTTACTGCTATCCACAAACATTATACTTTGGATGAATGGAACCGTTTCTTAAAATCTGCACCGGAAGGTATTGAAAATTATATTGCTGTAAGTACCGGAACCGGGGCCAATGACCTTGAAAAAGTACAGGCCATTTTTAATGATAATGCACACCTTAAGTTTATTTGCATTGATGTGGCCAATGGATACTCAGAGCATTTTGTAGCTTTTGTGAAGAAAGCACGTCAATTATTCCCCGACAAAGTAATTTTGGCAGGTAATGTTGTAACTGGCGAGATGGTTGAAGAATTACTATTAGCAGGAGCTGATATTATTAAAGTTGGAATCGGGCCTGGATCGGTATGTACCACTCGTGTTAAAACAGGTGTTGGGTACCCACAGCTTTCAGCCATTATTGAATGTGCAGACGCTGCCCATGGTCTGGGAGGTCAGATTATAAGTGATGGCGGATGTGCTATTCCTGGTGATGTGGCTAAAGCTTTTGGTGCAGGAGCCGATTTTGTGATGCTTGGCGGTATGTTAGCCGGACATGATGAAAGTGGCGGTCAGGTCATTGAAAAAGATGGCAAGAAGTACAAGCAATTCTATGGAATGAGCTCGGCTACTGCTATGGACAAGCATGCTGGTGGTGTGGCGGAATACCGCGCCAGTGAAGGAAAAACTGTTCAGGTTGAATATCGTGGTCCTGTTGAAGCAACAGTACAGGATATTCTGGGTGGAGTGCGCAGTACATGTACCTATGTTGGTGCTTCACAGTTAAAAGAACTGACTAAACGAACAACTTTTATCCGTGTAGCAGAACAAGAGAATCGCGTATATACGAAGTAATTCGATTTGACAATAGATAGACAAAGCCGCTTATTTTAGCGGCTTTGTTGTTTTATAAGACTAACTGTCACAATACATAAGCAGAGAAAATTCAAAAAAAATAACATTGGCTAAACCATTCGTTATTTGAGCATTAAATTACTTTAATTAACTAAATCCGGTTAACATCCCAAAAACCATGTAACATTGTCTTTGAGGCAGCGTAAATGCGCTCGTTAAATTAGATTAAGAGTTACATTACATGAAAAAAAATTCACTTAGGGTTAAGCTGCCATTATTTGTTGGCGGGGGCTTATTTATTACAATACTGATATTAATTGTTTATTCTTCCATACAATTACGAACAGAGACAATAGAAAGTGCCAAACTACAATTACAGGAGGAAGCTGCCACTTATGCCTATTCGATACAGCAAAAAATTGAAGGAGCACTCAATGAAACACGTGTTCTGTCCAATGCATTTGCCAGCATAAAATCAAATACATTAGCCGCTTCCATTAGTCGCGATGATGTTAATGCCATGCTAAAACAACATGTTGAAGTTAGTCCTACAATTATTGGTATTGGTTCAATCTGGGAACCCAATGCCTTTGACGGTTTGGATGCAGAGTATGCCAATTCGCCCAATCATGATGCTTCAGGCCGATTCATACCTTACTGGACAAAATCGGGTGTTACTGCAACAGTCGGTTACGACGATGCAGAGTCAGGTACCTTTTATAGCATCCCAAAATCAACAAAGAAAGAAACCATTATCAGCCCATACATATACCCAACTGATGGAAAAGATATCCTGGTCATTACCGCGGTTGTACCAATAATGTACCAAGGTGAATTTTATGGTATCAATGGTATTGATATATCGGTTGAATTTATACAGAATCAGCTTGAAAACAACACTGTGTTTGGCGGCAATGCTGAAATTATGATTACAGCCTATGATGGTACAATAGCCGGATACAGTAAAGACAATGAATTAGCCGGCAAAAATATTATAACCGACTATCATTACGAAGAGTCCTATTTACACAATATTCAGTCTGCATATAAGGAAGTGGAAATTAAAGAAGATACACTGCATGCTTCTATTCCAATACAATTTGGCAACACCGGTGAACCATGGCAGGTGAGTGTTCAGGTACCAATGGAAGTTGTACTAAAAAAGGCAAATCAAAAGGTTTTGATTCAAATATCATCGGGTATTGCTTTGATGTTGATTGTGTTATTTGTACTTGTTATTTACCTGAGAAGAGTGACCGCTCCATTAGGAGAATTAAGTGATTTGACACGACTTATTGCAGAAGGTGATCTGACCCGATCTGTGGATATAAGAAGTAATGATGAAGTGGGCGAACTGGCTGTCAATAACAGTATGATGGTGGAGAAGCTCAAGACAATTATTGAAAACATCAGTGATACCTCAAGTCAGTTTGTTTCTTCAAGCAAAGAGCTTAACAGCCTCTCTCAGTCAGTCTCACAGGGAGCAAACGAGCAAGCTGCTTCGGTTGAAGAAGTCTCTTCATCCATGGAAGAGATGAGTGCCAACATACGGCAAAATATGGATAACGCCAGCGAGTCGAAGGTTATTGCCACCAACGCAACCAACAGCATGAAAAGAATGTCGGAAGCTGGTAAGGCCAGTCTGGAATCCATTCAGAATATCTCTGAAAAGATTACTATTATTAATGAAATAGCCATGCAAACTAATATACTGGCCTTAAATGCAGCGGTTGAGGCCGTCAGAGCAGGGGATTCAGGAAGAGGCTTCGCCGTGGTTGCAGGAGAAGTAAGAAAGCTTGCTGAGCGTTCAAAAACAGCAGCCGAAGAAATTGAAGAACTTTCGAATTCCAGCGTGCTGATTACTGAAGAGACCAGTCAGATGCTGGAGAAAATTCTTCCTGAAATTGATAAATCATCCAATCTAACGCAGGAAATTGCCTTATCAAGCATAGAACAAAACACGGGTTCTGAACAAATTAACAATGCCGTTCAGGAATTAAATAAAGTGACACAGCAGAATGCTTCGGCATCAGAACAGATGGCTGCCAGTGCCGAAGAACTGGAACAACAGGCTAACGCTCTGAAAGAACTAATCAGTCATTTTAGAATTTAAGGCTTAAAAAACAATCTATAACAAAGGCTATCTGAAATGATTCAGGTAGCTTTTTTTGTAGTTAAGGGCGATGCTCCAAAGTTGATATACTGCCATTACAACATTGATCAATTCATCAACAGTATACCATTTCGATAAACAATAACAATATCTGCTCGTTAAAAACAAAACAACATTATGCATTATCCCAATTCACAAAAATCAGAAGTTCTCAACACTCCATTAGCTAAGGGTTACAGACTGGCCGCATGCAACAACAATGAGCTGGTAGAATTAAACCTATCCCCCAATGGAGAAGTACCTGCCCATGCTTTACCCATTCATGTTACGTTTTACGTCATTTCAGGACAGGGAACTTTAACGATAAAAGATAGTTCTTACACGGCTAATGCAGGCGATGTATTAATTGTTGAGGCTAACCAAGAGCGCTCCTGGCTCAATACCGGAACAACAGATTTAAAACTTTTGGTAATAAAGAATGTAGAGAATTAGTATTTATAAAATACTGCCCGGTCAGAACTTACAAGAACATTTCACCAGGGATACGCAGCTCTACTTCATGCTCAGTTAATTTTAAGCAGCTATTATTAACGGCTGCTTCCACCACCTTTTTGTTATAGTTGTTAACTTCCTCATGATTTAAAAACTCATCTACATCCATCCACAGTGCTTCAACTATTTCATCTGCATCATTAATAGCAATATCGTATGTTAAAGCCCTGGCTGTACATACAAAGTAAAGGTTGGACTCGCCAAATTGCCCGACGTTAAAATGCCCGATATTCATAATGGACTCCAACTCCACCCGAATGCCGGTTTCCTCCATCACTTCACGTTTTAAAGCGACTTTTATCGATTCGTTTTTATCAATATGTCCACCTGGTAACTTATAGCCGGGCGAAAACTTATCTTTAATAACCAATAGCTGACCTTTATGCTTTACCACTGCCCCAACTCCCACTATGTAGTTGCGACTTGTAGGTATATAAGCGTTGGGTAATAATTGCTTCACCAACATCACGCTTCTTTCATCGCAATGGTGAAATTCAAACCCCCGGCGAGTTAAAACAGGTATAAAATCAGATTTTTCAATGGGCACTTTACACCATAATAGCTTTTTATCTTTTAGGCTTAACAGCAGTTCAGCCACTTCATCTTCAAAAGCATTAGCATTAGCTGGTAAGCTGATCGGATCAATTATAATCCCCT
>JAKSBD010000480.1 GCA_022361295.1 Bacteroidales bacterium | reverse complement strand
TCCCGTTCCACACTTTTTAAGATAAGGAATCAACGGGCTTATCCCGTTCCACACTTTTTAAGATAAGGAATCAACGGGCTTATCCCGTTACATACTTTTTAGGAAAAGGAATCAACGGGCTTATCCCGTTACACACTTTTTAGGAAAAGGAATTAACGGGCTTATCCCGAAACCCACTAATGGTTGAGAGTCTGTGGTAGTCATACTCTCTATTCCTCTAACAAAAAAGGGCCACCCAACGGGCAGCCCTACACAATTAAACCAAATAACTCGTTGTTATTTCACCATTATTTTAACAACCTTAGTTTTTGAACCTTCTGTAACCTTTAATAAATATACACCCGGCTGTACGTTATAATCGATTTGACCGTTTGATACCACTCCTGTTTCCAATAAACTACCGGCTACGCTATAGATTTCGTAAGTAGCATTACCTTCTAAACCTGTTACGTTTACATAACCGTATGATGGGTTTGGCGAGATAACAACGGTATTCGTATAGTTATCATCAATAGCAGTTGCAGTATCCCACTTGGCATAAACAGTAATGTCACCAGTCGAGCCGGTTGAAACTTCTGTAAGCTCAGTCCCATTTTGGAAGTCAGATGTGGTATACCAACCACCAAAATTGTATCCTGTTTTAACAGGGGTATTAAATACGACAGGCGCATCATCAATATCATATGAGGTATCGTAATACATACCATCTTTATCACCACCATTTAATTCATATGTAATGGTGTATGATACAGTTAAGTATCGCGCATATAGCGTTAGATCACCTGTTGTTCCTTTAGGAATAGAAGTAGTATAATAATCGCCACTAAATGAGCTTGGAGCTGTATATTCAGTATACCATCTATATACTTTATAGCCCAGTGGAGGTGTAGGATCAACCAATGCTACTTCGTCAGCAACAGTATATTCGCTTACAGTATTATTGTCTGTTCCATCAAGGGCATCAAATGTAAGAGTGTAAACTACTGCTCCCGAAAATTTAGCATAAATGTTAATGGTCATCTCTCCTGCATTATCAACAGGAACAATGTCTCCACTTGTAATTAATGCCTCAATGGCTGCAGGATTAATTTCTGTTATCTGAGTTCCTGCCTGGAAATCAGCCGTTGTATACCATCCATCAAATGATGTATACCCCTCTCTTGAAACATCATTAAGTGCAGTAGTTGTTGTTAAAGCATTAAAACGGTCAATATTTGTATGAACACCACCTTCATCTATGTAATTAAGGTAATAAGTTACAGAAGGGGTATAAGAAAATAATTCGTTATGAGTAGTTGAGAATGTACCATCGCCATTATCAACCCCTTCCTCATCTTCTGCCGAAAAATATATTTTTCCATTAAATGATACCGGGTTTCCGGTGAAATTCAGATCACCGCTTACATTATGCAGCTCTTGCCCGTCATAGCAAAAAATAGCAGTTTTGCTGCCAATGTAAGTTGTTCCATCAGTATCATAAAGACGTTCATTGGCCGAAAAGTAGATCATACCATTAAGAATAGTAAATTGCTCTACACCACGTGTATCTCTTTCTCCGAGAATAGTAATGGCATCAGCACCTGTTTTAGATGGGTCATAAAGCATCATACGTCTATGGTCAGTTGCAGAGGTGGCTGGTTCAGCTACTAATACAAGTTTACCTTCCCATTCACCCAGTAATTGAAGATTGGTGTTTTGTTTAATGTTATCGTTTATGTCGGCCACAGCTGCAGGCTCTGCTCCCTGTGTGCTCCATACCATGTTGTTACGATCATTAAAATAAACTTTACTATCAACAACTGTAAAACCTTCAAGGTAATCATCAAAATCAGTAACTAAATCAAAAAACATAGCTGATGTAGTACCCCAAAATGTACTCGAAATACAACATTGATATCCTAAGGATTCATTGTTTGGGTCTTTAGCATACATTACGTAGTAGTCTCTTGCCCCACCTAAATGAATTAATTTATTACCAATATTAACGTTATAAATTGGTGCTTGACTTGTATGAACCAATTCCGGATCGGCTGTTATTCCATCCCATTTTAACAGGTACATGTTTTCATCGGTGGCATCTGCAGGGTTTTTACCTGCAAATAGTATTTTGTCTTTGTCAAAAGTTGATTTAGCTTTATCAACAACCGGCATATTGCCCGGTAGCCATGTAGCAGCCTCTTCAAATGCACCTGTCAGATCGTTAATTTTAATTAGCTTTTCACTATCTGCATCTGTTGCTACACAATAGATTTGATCAGCAAGTACAAAGTAATATTTTGGAGCGGATGCTACTGTCGCTCCCGGATTGATATCAAGTGGCGTAAAACTAGTTGGAGTTCCATCTGTTACAAACGGTTCATAATAATAGGAATAGGAATTCCAAAATGATACCCATTGCGCATTAACAGCACCTGAAAAAACTAACATTTCCGAGTTTGAAATAAGATTCTCTGGTCCAACTCCCCATTCATTATCTGTGGGATAATAATCCTTTACTATTTCAACTTGAGCAAAACTTATGCTTGCAATCAAGCTAAATAATATAGCCAGGTAATTTTTCTTCATGATATTCTTTTTAGTTATGAATAGTGTGCATACTCGCGCATGCGATTTTCTTTCAAAACATGAGCTTTCTCATGCTTTGGCAAGTATAAATGATGATGGCGGGTTGTTAAAGAAAGTTAACACAGTGAAAGTGCTGCTTGTCGGATTAGCTCCTTAGAATTAGTCTACCAACACCATAATGCAGGCATAGTATTACCACTACAAGCACTTGTAAGTAACAGATAACGAGCTGGTAGTATAAATGGGTCAGTGTTGTCTATAACCTGATAAAATCAATAGCAAATGATGGAAAAAAGTTGGCATTTTACTTTTTCAGGCGAGTAATATTAACCAGATAAATGCCACTGATCACAATGATGCCGCCAATAATCTGCCAGTTACTAAGTGCTTCATTCAGGATAAAGAAAGCAGCGATGGCTGTAATTACAGGCTGTCCTAATAAGGTCGGCGACACTGTGGTTGCTTTTAAATGACCCTGTGAATAATTAATCAGTGTCCAGCCTCCAACATGAACGCCTACGCCATAGACTAACCAGATTAACCAGGTAGTGTCGCTATAACCTGTAAAGGAGTATGATGGGCTCAGAAGAATGATAAGGCCAACAGTTAATGCGGCTGCAAAGGTGCTAATGGATAAATAAAGCAATGTACTCATCATGGCACGGCCTTGCTGGGCAAACAAGTGATAGATACCATAAAAGACACCAGCCAGCAAACTGACCATAATACCCGCAAAAAGACCGTCGGCCATCAGAAAACTGCGCCAGGCCATTAGAAACGTCCCGACAATGGCAATAAATAGTCCAATCCAAAATCCTTTTTTCTGCCGTTCCTTAAAAATAAACATGGCACCAATACCTACCCAAACAGGTGCCATATTGGCCATTAATGTTGGAATGGTGGCGTTACTCAATTCAATGCCCCATGACCAAAGCCCGGTATCAAAGCCAAAGGCAATACCTCCAAGCACAGGCATTAAAAGCGCTTTGGCCGAAAGTTGTAAGACCTGCCGCCATTTACTGATCAGTGGAATGATTAAAACCAATGAGGCAATACCAACCCGGTAGAAAGCGGTTACCATGCCGGGCGCATCGGCCGATTTAATCAGGATGGCTGAAAAGCCAATGATAATCAGTCCGGAAAATAAAGCCAGGTAGGCTTTGACTGGTCCTTGATGCTTTGACATAGCAGTGAAATTTGCACAAAGATAATCGGGAACAAGCTATAAGAACATGACTTATGTGATGTTTAACCTGCCCTCTATGAAGAGAGATCCGCAATCAGGATGCTTTCCGCTTTCTATAGCCAGTCACAATAGAATAGCTATACAAGGTCAGGGCCACCCAAATGGCCGAAAAGGCTATCTGCTTCTCCTGTGGAAAACCTTCATGATATATAAAGATGCCTAAAAACAACATGATTGTTGGGGCTATGTATTGCATAAAACCTACAGATGTAAGCGAAATGCGTTTGGCACCCACTCCAAACCAGTACAAAGGCATGGTGGTGACAACACCCGCCATTATCAGAAGAAAATCTATGGTTCTGCTTTCGACAAACAAGGCACCTGTTCCTTCATACATTTTGTAAATGATATAGCCTAAAGCAATAGGAGCCAATACAAGCGTTTCAATGGCTAAGGATGGTAAAGCCTCTACACCACTTAGCTTTTTTAGTAATCCATATACAGCAAATGTTGATGCCAGTAATATGGATATCCATGGAAATCGGCCAAAGTCGATTGTCAGATATAATACCGCAGCAACTGCCAGTATCAATGCCATAAATTGTATCTTATTCAAGCGCTCATTCAAAAACAACATACCCAACCCCACATTAAGCAGGGGCGTAATGTAATAACCAAGACTGGCTTCGATAATGTAGCCTGCATTAACAGCATAGATGAAAATTCCCCAGTTACTGCCAATTAAAATACCGGTTACAATAAGCGTTGAAAGGGCTTTCTTATTCCGGAAGATTTGGCCAAGCTGAAGTTTCTTTTTCCAAAACAAGAGCAGTATCACAAAAATAAGGGACCAGAAAATACGATGTGCCAATACCTCCAATGCCGGAATATGACTCAACATCTTCCAGTAAATAGGAAATAGTCCCCAGGTTAAAAAGGCCATAAATGTATACAAGTAACCGCTGGTTTGCTCCTTATTCTGTGTCATGTGCTATTAATTTCGCAGGCAAAGATAGAGTTTTTAATCTCTGTTCAGTGATAATGCAGATAGTACTTTGGGTGTTGTTCTGCAGAAAACTGTTCTTGTAGTGGAGAGCAGTTTATATCCCTGATCTTAAAAAGTTTCTCTCAGAGCTCTGAACGGTTGATAGATAGTCACCACTCAAAACGGAAGTTTTGAAAGCGCGATGGCAGGTTCAATTGGGGCGAGCCGGCGGTGGCGCAACGCTGATGAATGCGGGTGAAAGTTGGCTTGTGTGATGGAAAGAATTTATCAAGTAGCGGGTTGAAGCATTAATTGGACTAGCGTTTTGTTTCTTTTGGGCAATGCCAATTATTGCGATAGGTGAGTGCAGAGTCAAGCTTGCTTGAACTATGCCGAACAAAGCAATAATCTCAGCGAAAAAGAAAACCTGTCTGGTAAGACTATATCGCATAGACTGTATCATTGCCATTACATGGCCTGCTGATGACATAATTTGATTTGTTAAAGGGTTAGAGAATATATTATGATGATAGATGTTTAATCACAAATTACAGGTAATTCAGGATGTTTGGCCAGATGGTACAATTCCTTTATCTGCGACTCCAATATACGATCTTCTGATAGAGGAGGGAGCTTATCCATAGCAAACCAACGGGCTTCTTCAATATCAAAATTACCTCTTAACGCACCACCTGTTACTTTGCACAGAAACATGATTTTATAAACATACCATGGTTGTGGCGGATGTGGGTGACATCGCTTATCGTAGATAGCCAATACCCGCTCCACTTCTGAATGCAAGCCGGTTTCTTCTTCTACTTCTTTAACAACTACTTCTGAGGGACTGTGGCCAATATCAGCCCAACCTCCGGGTATAGACCAGCGCCCGTCCATTACTTCTTTAGCCAGAAGTATTTCATCATTCTCATTTATTATTAAGGCCCTGACATCAACTTTGGGCGTTGGATACTCCTTCGGAGGCAGGTAATATTTATCGAAAGCTTCTATGGGTTGATCAGCTATGGCCGACATCAATTGTTGACTCAGGTCAACCAATTCCTGGTTGCGCTCTACCTCATAGCCGTTTTGTGCATACACCAAACCGGTTTCGGCCAGGGCTTTTATCTTTTTGAATGTATTTAAGTAATCCATGTGTTGGCAATTAGTCATTTAATTTAGGGCTGAGAATAATTTTAGAGGTTCAACTCAGCTTATTAAAAGTAGGTTTTTATTTTCAATTCAATAAATACAATAGACTTTTTCTGTTTTTCCAGCTTATATCTTAACACACTTTATAATTTAAAGTGATTGTTCTGCAACTTATTTGCGTACCTTTGTGACCTATTTTAAAAGACCGATTTTTGATAGTTCGCTGATTTTAGTAAACGCTTCTCTTCTTCAGAAGTTAACTACATTTCCCAATCTTCAATTCTCTTCTTTTTTAATAAATAATAGTAATGGCATACGCCAGGTGTGTCGGTGTTTAATTTTTTAATGTAATAGCATGAATATTTTTATTGCGGGTTTAACCGATAATGTGTGGGATGAAGATTTGGTTGAACTGTTTGAAGAGTATGGAGAGGTTTCTTCTGCTAAAGTGATTAAGGATCGTGAGACAAAAAAGTCACGTGGATTTGGATTTGTTGAAATGCCGGATGATCAGGCTGCCCGAAAAGCAATCCATGAACTTGACCGTGCTGAGTATGATGGTAAAATCATCAATATAAAAGAAGCTCGTCCTAAAGAAGGTGGACGTCAGAATGGTGGCAACCGCGGAGGTAACCGTCGTCGTTAATTAAGATACTTTTATCTTAAGTAACAAAGCCTGAGTTCAGATGAGCTCAGGCTTTGTTGTATAATTGAATGATTATTTTTCTTTTTTATGAAAGAAGCTGACAACCTGCTTTAAGTTTTCAGCTTGTGATGACAGCTGTTCAGAACTGGCAGCCAGCTCCTCGCTCGACGAGGCATTCTGTTGTGTAATAGTGCTCAGTTGCTGTATGGCTGAGTTGACCTGTTCAGCCCCTTTTAACTGTTCATTGCTCGATGATGATATCTCTTCAACCAACTCAGTCGTTTTTTGCACTTCAGGCGCTATATGGTTCATCTGTTCGCCTACCTTAGTGCTTAGTTGTACGCTGCTGCCGGCCAGATCAATTATTTCTTTGGCAGATAATTTACTGTTTTCGGCCAGCTTCCTGACTTCAGTAGCAACAACAGCAAACCCCTTTCCTTGCTCGCCTGCACGGGCCGCTTCCACAGCCGCATTTAGCGACAGAATATTGGTTTGCTGAGCTATCTCGTTAATAACATTAATTTTTTGTGCGATGGCATCGCTGGCTTCAACCGATTCTGTTGTTGATTGGTTCATGTCTTTAATGTTATTGAAAACCATTAAAGAGGCTTCTCGTGTATTGTTGGCATTTAGCGCGTTGTGCTCAATATTACTCACCATCTCTTCCATGGTTGATGAAACTTCTTCAACCGATGCAGCCTGTTCGGTAGCCGATTTGGATAGTTGTGAGGACGTATCACTTACATGATGACTTGCACCGGCAATGTCATCAGCTCCCTCTGTAATGTCACTAACAACACTATCCAGTTTCGATATCATGTTTCGTAAAGAGTTGGCCAGCATACCTAATTCATCCTTTTGCTTAAATGATACGGTGGCCGATAAGTCTCCTCCTGCCAGTTGTTCAGCAAAAGCAACACACTTGGATAGAGGCTTTGTTATTGATCGACTCACGATTGTTATTATAACAATGAGCATGGTGATCGCAATAACAAAAATAAGGCTCATGTATAACACACTCTCCACAATCAAATCTGTTATTTCTGATTTATAGTATGAAATGACTACATAAGCGTCAATCTTATCCACAAAGCGATAGTACAATAATTTATCTTCACCTTCCCACACATATTCAACCTTCCCACTTTCCTGCTCCTGGGCCTTCATTAGCTTGAAAAATTCTTCCTCAGCAACATTGGAACCCTCTTGTGTTGGGTGAATCAGGAAATCACCACTACTGTTTACCAGAAACGGGTAACCGGATTCGAGGTATGTTTTGCTGTTAAAAACATCCTTGATACCGGCCATGTCTTTTTCTTTAACCCCAACATATAAAATACCCTCAACCGCACCATCGATAACCAAAGGCTCATAGGCTGTCAGATACCAGTCGTCGACCACAAAGGCCCGGCCGAAGAAGCTTTCGCCACCCAGTATTTTTTGAGCCACAGGAGAGTCGTTGGATATAAAGGTGTCAACGGCACGTTCACCATCTTTTTTTCTCACATTAGTGGATACACGCAGGAAACCCTGGGGAATTTTCTGGAAGATGGTAGCTGTTCCGCTAATCATTTCTCCCACTTCATCTACCAGGTCATACTGGTGATAAACACCTCGTTCACCATGTAAAAGCGATGGGATGGAAAGAGGCACTTCTTCACCACTTATCTGGTTTATGGCTGTAACCATAATTGGCTTATCAGTATCGATTGCAAAATCCTGCAGGGAGGCAATCTTATTAATCACTCTGGCTCCGGAGTTAACAAAGCCCTGGCGGTCTGAAATCTGTACTTCAATCAAACGCATCAAATCCTGCGTTTGCATGGTTGACGTTGATTCCATTTCTTTGGTTATCTGGCTGTACTGCTTCGATGACGAATAAAAGCCAACCATCACCATTACTAATATCACAATTGTTCCTAAAATGTAATTCAAACGAGGACCAATCCTGATGTCGTTCACAAATTTTACACTGACCATAACACTATCCTAAAAGATGATTCACACACTCAACTATTAATAGGATTGGCTAAAAGAAAAATGGGGTTATATGTGCTGATTTACGCTCTGACTATAGAATTGTTACGCATTTTGTTCTAAAGTATGGCGTGTATAAGCTGTGCCACAAGGATGAAAAAGCCCGAAGCGTTGAGCCTCGGGCTTTTAGGTATGATTGATGCCTAAATTATGCTTTTGATTTTAATATAAATTTATCGTAAATAAATAATGCAACTACTGCACTTACAGCAATTCCTGCATATAGCATCCATATTTTTGATGGGTTATAGTTGACCCATATAAAATTGGTTAATTCCGAATTACTCATGCCCATTAACTCAGCTGCTTTATTCCAGTAATCGTTTTTGGTAAAAGTTTCTGACACCTCAGGAATATCTAGTCCACGCTTGGCAACTTCTTGGCTCAACAGGTGTAGTTTACCTGCAGCTTTATCATAAATATCACCAGAAACAACTCCAGCCAACTGGTGACCTACTGCAATAGGTAAGAATGAAGTCCCCATATAAAGGGCTTTTTTATCAGCAGGAGCAATACTACCAACGTACTCTGTAAACTTAGGACTACTGGCCATTTCACCAATACTGAAAATTAAAACACCAAGAATGATAAAGAAACTATTCTGGAAAGCAAACATCATTCCTACACCAATGGCTAATACAAAAATACCACTCATCATGGCGTTTAATGGTTTATAACGCATGACTATCCCAGAAATCCAAATCTGGAAGATAATAATAAAGAAGGCATCAAAACTTCCAATGGTAACGGCAGTAATCGTTCCTTCAGGAGTACCAATGCTTTCTGCTAACCAGGGCCAAACAGAATGAAGAGCGTTATAAAGGTTTGAGGTATCTACCCAATCATCAACAAATACCGGAAATGCATAATACAACTGGTTGAATGCTGTCCAGAAGGCAACCATAATTAAAAGGAACAACACATATTTAAAGTTGCTTAATGTGATTCCAATATTTCGAAGAGACTGAAGAAATACCTGTCCTAATGGCTCTTTTTCATCACTCTCTTCTCTACCGGGTTCTTTAAAGAAAAAGAAAACAAAAATGTAATTGATGGAGATGGTAATCATCGAAATGTAGAATACCCAATCCCAGCTTTTCTGGTAAATAGCACCTGCAATAAAAGGACCGATAAAACCACCGATGTTAATCATCATATAGAAAATACCAAAACCAATAGATGAGGTTTCAGAAGTTGTGGTTTTTGAAATCATAGCCGAAATAATTGGCTTAAACAATGCGCCTGCAACAGCCAGGTATATATATGCTGCAAAAACCAGTGTGAAGGAGTTAAAAGTGGCCACCATCCAATAACCACTTACATACATTGCATATGAAAGGATCAATATTTTTTTGTAGCCGACACGGTCAGCAATGGCTCCTGTAAAAAGAGGTAAAAGGTATAATAACATGGAACCGGTTCCCATTATAGTACCTTTTTCAGCAGAAGAAAACCCTAATGCTCCTGTATCTTTTGAACCTACTAGGTATAAGGCAAATGCCATGTAAAATCCATACCACGCCCATCTTTCAAACAGCTCCATGGTGTTGGATACCCAAAACACCTTTGGAAAGCTTTTAATCGTCTTAAAAATTCCTGACATATCGTTTTTATTGGTTTATATTTTACTCAAGAAACGGCTAAAATAGTTTCTTTAGTGTATAAACCAAATGCTATTCGTCAGTTTGTGAACTGAATGCTGTCTTTTGAGCGGCTAAATAGGTAGTAGTGAAAATTAATTTTACGCGCTGTTCCATCAACTGGTAGTCTATTTTATCAGGCGTGTCATTGGGTGTATGGTAGTCTTTATGCAAGCCACTAAAAAAGCCCATAACAGGTATGCTATTGCGGTGAAAAGCATAATGATCGGACAGACGCAGGAAGTTTCCGAAGCCTTGTGATTTGTTATAATCGTATTGTATTTCCAGTGGCTCAAGCATGTTGTTGGCAACATGTACTATAGAATCAAATTCAGGGTAATGATTATTACCAATCGTATAAATGTAGTTGTTTTTATGTGTGGAATCGATGCGCCCAATCATATCTATGTTCACATTGGCCCTAATGTCAAAACGATGTTCCTGCGGATGGTCAGCAAAATAAAATGCGCCTAACAATCCTTTTTCCTCACCAGAGGTACACAGAAAAATCAAATCCTTGTTAAGCTTTCCTTTTAAAGGTGAAAAGGCTTTAGCCAGCTCAATAACAGCTGCGGTTCCACTGGCATTATCATCGGCACCAACGCATATACCATTGTGTCGCTCACCAATGTGATCGTAATGAGCCGAAATAACTACAGCTTCATTATTATTGCCTTTCCCGGGAATGTAAGCAACAACATTATTAGCATCGGCTATCTCAACTTTTAATTGGCAGGCAATGGTTAACTCAGGACTTGGTAGCTTTTGAACCTGCTCGGCAGTTGTGAGCCGTATCAAACTATCTATCGGATACTGAAACAGTTCTTCTGTTATACTCTGGTTAATGGCGAATGCTTTAACCATTGAGCGGCTAAAAGTTGGTTGCTGCGTGCCAATTGAGGGGTGGTTATGAAGCACATTCATTTTTTCAGACACTTTGAAAAACTCATTATTGTCTGTTTGATGAACCATTAAAATAGCGATAGCTCCTCTGTGTTTTGTTTTACTGGCAATGCGGTACCAGCTTCTGAAGTTTTTAACGCTTACAATAGCAATTTTTCCTTCCAGGTCTATATTATTAATGATAGAATCATTACCATTTCCAATAAATACACAAGCTGCCTTTATCAGGGGTTCTATGGGTGCTGAACTCAGGTAAACAAAGTCTTTATAACTTTCAAAGGTATGCTGTTTACTATTTAATGTGAACTTGTTCCATCTCCAACTCCAAAGCCCGATGTTTTGTAAATATGTGGTGTCATTATAGGGTTGAAGACCGTTTAACTTAAACTGCTCAACGATATAACGGGCTGCTTTTCTTTCCCCTTCAGTAGCGGTGTTACGTCCTTTCAAACTATCAGATGCCAGTATGTAAACATGTTTCTGAAGGCTGCTGTCGGTAATACTGTTCAGATATTTATCTTTAAACCTGGGCGATTGCGCATTGGCAATGCAAAAAGTAACTGAAAGTAGAAGAAGAAAGGCTGTTCTCATATTGTTAGGTTTTTCAGTAAGTCAAAGTGTTGACACAATATACTTATTTTTTTAGACGCTATAAACGAAAAAAGCCGGCGTTTTTGCCGGCTTATATTATATGGTTAAATGATATTAGAATCGTTTACCAATGCTTATACCAAAAGCGTAAGCGCTGTATTCTTCTTTAAAATCATAGGTAAATACCGGTGTAAGCTCCCAACCATTTTCAATGGCGACTTCGTATTCAATACCTGTTTTCAATACAAAAAATGTTTCGGTATCATCCTTTTTAAACTCCCATTCAACACCAGGACCTGCCAAGATACCAATCCGATGTGCTGGTTTGTATTTGCCAACTGCCGACAATACAACCACATTATTTCTTTCCAACTCATCATGGTGATCAGTATGAATGTAATAATTGTCCAGTTCAACGTCGGCAATTACACCTAAATCCCATTTGTGATTTAAAGAATAATAATAGTCAACACCTATGGTTGGTACCCATTTACCTGTGCTTTCCTCATGCGTTTCATGCTCATAAAAAGCCGAAGGAATGTGTGTAAACCCTGAGTAGAAAGCAAGCTTATGCTTTCCATGACCAGATTGGTGTTCTCCCTGATGTGTGTGCTCATCAACATTATGCTGAGCCACTGCATGCATTGACAATGCAAGCATCGCTAAAATGAAATAATGTTTCATCTTAAAAAAAAGTTAGTTATGTATTAATAATGTAGGGAGGGAGCGGGGTAATTGTTTAATATTTATTTCCCAGAAGGATGCCATTTAAGAAGCCATTGAGCAGGGCGCTTCCAATGCTTTCTGATCCATGCGGATTAAAACTGTCACGTCGTCTGTTGGGACCCGTATAGTAGAGGCCTCCGCTTGGAAAGTAAGCTTTGTAAGGAATTACCCGCTGACTTTTATCAGCAGACAAAACATTGTATTGCTCATACATACCATACTGGTTAAAGATAAACACCGATCGATTGGACTGGTGTAACTTAGCTGAATTTAATTCAAGCTGAACCGGTTGATACTTTAGCTTTAATTCCAGTGTTAGTTCGGTGGTTTTTTGCAAACTATCTGATGTAAACGAATATTGAGCATGGCTATCCATAAAGAAAGAGCATATCACAATAGCAGTAAATACAAACTTTAATCGTTGCATAGGTTGAAGGTTTTATATGGAACGACAAAGTTATGTATTATTTGTTAAATGAAGTATCGAACAGATTCAATTTAATGTGAACTCAGCTTATTATATTCTGTTTTTGAAAAGTGTATTATAGTCTATGTAGTAAAGAACTTTAAATGAGACCGTATTGATTTGCGGACTATCACGTATAATCTCCATGTTATCGTTATAATCTTTTACCATTCGGTCATCCTGGGCAAAGACAGAATTTTTCCATCCAAGCGTCATCTCCGATCCAGGTGCAAATACCCAACGCAAAACCATATCAACATTAAACGAATTAAAGTTGCGGTCGTGGTTATCGTCATAATCAGGATCCTCAATTAAGGTTCCATCATCTTGTAGCAGGTAAAACGCTTTGTTTTCTGCACCTGACCAATAATGTCGCCCTCTTAATCGTAGACTTAATTTATTATTAAAGGTATAGGCCATCTCCAATACGTTCTCAATGGTATTTAAGTCGCGTTGTGCAATATGAATTATTGTATCGCCGGAGTTACTTACATAACCGTAATCATTATTTTCAGGGCTGTGTGAAAGTTCGTAGTCAAGTGCCAGCTTTTGCCCAATGTTCCACTCTAAGCCTATTCCCATCCAGTTACCCGATTGATCACGGTCAGGCCTTTCAAATCCTCCATAGTAGACATAACCCGACAGTTTCTTACTCCAGTCCGTATGGGCAAATATGTTGAAATTGTATCCCTGTGGTTTGTAAAGGTAGCGACCATCCACACGTGTCTCGTCATAGTTGTGTTCTTCGCTCATCCATTCGCCACGCATTTCAAAACCATAGTTGTTCATAAAACGCCATTCGGTATAAAC
>JAKSBD010000066.1 GCA_022361295.1 Bacteroidales bacterium | reverse complement strand
TATTTGCTCAATGAGGGTATTTGAAACACGTTTTAAGAAACTGTCAAAATCTTCACGTTGGTTATCCCATGCTTTGGTTAGATATTGAACGCTTAATTTCATAGGCGTTAAAGGATTCTTAATTTCATGCGCAATTTGCTTAGCCATCTCGCGCCATGCCATTTCTCGTTCAGATTTTGCCAGTTTTTCTGCACTCTCTGAAATTTCGTCAACCATACGGTTATATTCTTTTACCAGCCGTCCAACTTCGTCGTTACCTTTATAGCCGATTTTCTGATTCATTTTATCAACCCGAATCTGTGCAAGCCTGTCCTGAATAAGAAATAGCGGCCTGGTAATACGTCGTGATATTATGACTGCAACACCAATGGCAATTAAAACAAAGAGTAAGTATGCATTGATAACAGCTACAATTAATGACGATATCTCCGTTTTTAGCTCATTATTTCCAACAAAGTAAGGCAGGTTTAAGAATGCCAGTACTTCACGCTTATAATTGTAAATTGGCACGTATGCTGAAGTGAAATGAAGTTCTCCAATATATTCTTCATGAATATATTCGGCTTTATGCTCAGAAGCTAATTTGTAATAAGCCTCAGTATTCATCATGGTACCAGATAAGCCCTGACTATATAGTTCTGGCCGCGATGTGGCTAAAAGCTGTCCATCAGTATTATATAAGTTAATATCTGAATAAAATACATTGGAAAACTTTTGCATAAGGTATTGCAGATAGTCATGCATGCTATCGTCCAGCTTAGGTTCATTCACAATCTTTTGCTCCATTTCCTGCAGCACAGATTTTATGCGTTGCGAAAGCATTTGATTATTCTTTTGTTTGAACTGGTGTATGGAATAAAACACCGAGCTAACCCCCATAACTAAAAGAATAATCACCATCAGACTGACAAATGCAATCTGAATCTTTTCCTGAATAGAAAAGTTGGCTGATTGATTTTTATGTGTTCGTGTGATAAAAAATAGCAGTGCGGTTACAATGATAAATAATAAAGCAAATAATGAGAATGACATCAGCAGGTAGATACGTTTCACTTCTGGTCTGCTTAGAATCAATGTGGTATTATCTTTCAGCTGATAAACTAGGTGCACCATATCGTCATTTTTGATGGTTGATTTTCTACCTGTGCCTACCGTATCAATGTCATTAGTGATCGGGTAACGGTGCGTGCCATATTGCTTAACCAGTTTATTGTCGATGTATTTGGCAAATGAGTAGTTTTTATAAATAGCGTTGTTTACCTGTTGTTCCTGTCCTTGTAATAGTTCCGGATACCCGAGACCAGAGAATATTGGGCTTGAGTTAATTTCAATATACAGAGTTGTTTCTTTGTCAGGATTATCCTGCAGGTAAGGAATCTTTGAAAAATAACTTACCTGGCCGTTGTCATTATCCAGAAAATAGAAGTTTTCACACGAACCTACCAATTGTCCGCTGGAGTTGATTAAATCGTCGAAATAGTTATAGCAGTTAGTTGTAATATTTTCTGACTCAATATACAGGGGAGCATCCTTCCAACATATAATGGCTTCAATATCGTATCGTTTCCAATAGCCATAGAAATATGTTTTTTCAAGATAATCCTCGATAACAGAGGCGTTGTCCTCATTACTTATCAGAAGCTTAATAAGTTTGTTGTCGGTTTTTATTTTGTTCTCTATCTCCGCCAGGTACATTTCTGCTACTAAGTCTGATTCCCGCGTTAATTCAAACGATAGGTTGTCAATTAACACCTGGCGATTGTTTTTATCTTTCTCAATATTGTAAGAATAAAGGAGCGATAATACGTAAAAAGAGACTATAAAAATGACCCATATAAATGAGCTGTAAGTAATGCCGTTTGAATTGTTACGGTGTGCTTTATGAAGAATAAGCCCTATGATAATGAACAGCAGGTAATTAATGACTTGAGCCGGGAGTTTGAATATATAACAGACGCCATATAGTACAACATATATAGTCGTACTAATAAGAAGAAATTTACCAATTTTAAGGTGTTCTTTAATGCTAACGATAAAACGCTCGAATATAAAGATAATTGAACTGTAAAAGAGGCAGAGAATGATTAGCTTATAAAGAGCTACAGCATTAAGATCTTCGATATTGAAAAAAATGGAAGCCTGGGAAGAGTTTATAACAATTGTTTTTACAGCTGCATTAATAAGAAGCAATAAGGACATTATTATTGCCATTCGAATGGCAATATAAAAATCAGTTTTGTACTTGTTACCTATCGGTTGCTTTAAAAAATTGGGTGTCTTGTAATATCGATAATAGCAAAAAGAGAATGCCAGCATAAAAATGGCAAAAATAAGCAGGCTGCCCAGTGATGAGATTAGTTCAGAAACAGCAAAGGTAACGGGCGAGAAAAGTTCGTGAGCTTGAAATTCATGGGGGATAGCATAGTATACAAAAAAGAGACTAAGTACTGCAAAAAAGAAAAATACCCCCGTAAGTAATAGGTTACTAAATGTCTTAGCCTTATTTTTTTCCAGTACTCCTATGGCAAATAATACAAGGAGCGTAAAGCTAAGCAGATAAACAATAAAAGCAGAAATGCTGATGGGTGATATAATATTGTGATCATTGTAGTTAAGTGATAAAAGATATTGGTTATTGATGTCAAAGATCACATGTTGACTATTGGTTTTATCAAGGCTTATACCTGGGGTATGGCTAATACTGAAATCATCAGAATAACGATTGGTCAAAAACTTATTCTGATATTCATATTGCTCTTTTACCAGGCTTATTCCCATTAGAGTATATGCTCCAACTTTTATCTGGTGGTGCAGGTACCAACCATTGGATAGTTGAATAATGGAGGCAGTTCGTTGTTCGACTTTATTTATTGGAACAGTATGAGTCGACCATGCTACCAGCGCCGAATCTTTATAAAGGTAATAGTGAATACTTTCGTCGGCCAGTGAGTCCATTGTAGACCAAATAGCATTCTTATTCCAGATAGACGTATCATTCAGGTTATTAATATGGAGAATGAGATTGTTTTGTTTGTCTTTGATGGTTTGTTGAATGGAGTACGTATCTGCATCATGTGTATATTCATGATCAAAGTGATGCTCAATCGTCTTTCCAAGGACAAATAAGGCAACTGCTATTATTAATAAAGAATATAGTTTAGGCTGTTGGCGAGGCATATAATACTGTTTTATTCACTAAAGATAAAAAAAAACATCATGTTCAATTATTCATGGTGATAAGGTTCATTCTTTAAAATCGTATTGGCTCTGTATAATTGCTCAACAAAAATTAATCGAATCATCTGATGTGAAAAGGTCATTTTTGATAAGCTGATTTTACTATTGGCTTTAGCGTACACTTCATCAGAAAAACCATAAGGTCCGCCAATAACAAATACCAAACGCTTAAGTCCTGCAACCATACGTTTTTCAATTAATTTGGCAAAATCAACAGAGGTAAACTCTTTTCCTTTTTCATCAAGTAAAACAACATGGTCGCCAGGCTGAAATGCTTGAAGAATAAGCTCACCTTCCATTGTTTTTTGCTGCTTAGTCGATAAGTTTTTCGTTTTTTTTAAGTCGGGAATCACCTTCATTTCGTAGGGTAGATAATGTTTTAATCTTTTCTCAAAAATTTCAATACCCGATTTAAGATAAGACTCGTCAGTTTTTCCAATCACAACCAAAACAACTTTCATACGTATACCTCTTTTGTTTATCAATAATTAAATAATACAGTAAAAGTGTCGTAAAATTACGCTAAACCTCTATTTTTGTCGTAAAAGTAATGAGTGATTATTGAAATCACGTAGAATGTATGAAGGAATAAGGGTAAGAGGGAATATTTATTTGTTAGGAAATACTATTAGGGCTTAATATTTGTAGATATTAGGCTGACAAACATTATATGATGAATAAATTCAAATACTTATTAGTTCTAATACTTGCTTTTATATTGTTTCAGGTGGATGCTCAAAAAATGGCAGCCTTACCCGACGGAACCATTATGTCTGTAAAAAAAGCTGATGCAGAGAAATTATCACAATCATTCAATGAACAGATTGAGATAATTTTGCCTGAAAAAACAGCTATTTATAGTCGTAAGCAGGCTGAAATGGTTATTAAGAACTTTTTTAATCAGCATTCTGTAACTGAGTTTCAACTAATTCACCAGGGAAAAAAGGACAATGCTTCTTATGCTATTGCCAATTATCATGCCTCTAATGGCCGTTTTCGCTTTACTTTTTTAACCAAGAAAAGAAGTGGTAAAATTTATATTCATCAGATAAGAATAGAAAGACAATGATTAAGCAGTTAATCGATCAATTTATAGATATCACTATACGTGAAGACATTGGCGATGGTGATCACTCTTCATTATCATGTATTCCTGAATCTGCTCAGGGCAAAATGTACCTCCTGGTAAAGGAGGATGGTGTTTTGGCCGGAGTTGATGTAGCTCTAAAAATCTTTAGTGAGATTGATGCTTCCATCGAAACGGAGGTGTTTATTAAAGACGGAACATCAGTTAAGGTTGGTGATATAGTAATGCATGTAAGCGGAAAAGTATGGTCACTGCTACAAGCCGAACGATTGGTGTTGAACGTAATGCAACGTATGAGTGGTATTGCAACGCGTACTGCAGAATATGTAGCAAAGCTTGAAGGAACAAATACGCGTGTTTTAGATACCCGTAAGACAACGCCAGGTATGCGTTATCTTGAAAAAGAAGCGGTGCGTTTAGGAGGTGGTGTAAACCATCGCATGGGATTGTATGATATGGTGATGCTAAAAGACAATCACATTGATTTTGCAGGAGGTATAGAGAAAGCAGTTCATCAGGTACAGACTTACCTGAAAGAAAAGGGTAAAGACCTGAAGATTGAAGTGGAAGTGCGTGATTGGAATGAACTGGAAGAAGTGATGCGTGTGGGAGGTATTCATCGTATTATGCTTGATAATTTCTCAATTGAAGACACTAAAAAGGCAGTTGCTTTTATTGATGGACGATTCGAAACTGAATCATCAGGTGGAATTACCATTGATACCCTTCGCGATTATGCAGAGTGTGGCGTTGATTATATTTCAGTAGGTGCATTAACGCACCATATTAAAAGTCTTGATTTGAGTTTAAAGGCAATGGATTAATATACTCGAGATACATCAAAGCCCCCAATCATATAATCGTTAATGATTGGGGGCTTTGTTTATTATTCTATCTCCATCTATTTGTAGTAGAGTTTTAGAGTCTGTGGTTCATTTTTAATATTGAGCTGTATAGACTTCATTTGGCCTGATTCACCAGTGTAATTGAAGTTGTAAGCTTTGTTTTTTTCCAAAACAAACTCCAGTACGTCGTTCATATCCTGGGTAGGGCCAGCTGTTTTGCCGCCACCAACCTGGTCTTTCCCGCAAAATACATCTACATTAACGGCTACTCTGTCATCGCCCTGGAATGAGCAAACGTCATCTTTAAACATCATCACTTGCACAGTAACATGTGTTTCAGCAATTTTTTTAGCTGCTTCGGCTTCTTCATAAAGCTTGATATAGCGTTCAGATACATTTGCAGCGTGTACATATTTAATATTCAGATCCCAAACTAAAGGAAAATATGTGTCGGAAGGTTTCCATGAACTTGCATAAATGGCATGCTGCGGATTATCGGGTACTGCCTTTCCTGCATCAGCTAAAAACCAGCTTTTGTTTAATCCGCTTGGATAGTACTCAGTAAAATACCATTGACCATCAATCCATACTTCATTCCAGTTGTGATTACCTCGTTTGTCGTGCCAGTTTGGGGTGCCTCCAATGCGTGAAGGAATACCAACGGCTCTGAAAGCATCTGTTAATAAAATAGATAAACCGCTACATGACGCCATGTTTTGTTCCATGGATTCATATGGGCTTTGATCGGGTTTTTTACGTTTTGTATTGTAATCAACCAATAGTTCATCACGAATATTTTTGTTAACAGAATCAATAGCAGCTTCTATTGTTTCGCAATCCTTTACATACTTCGCAAAACGTTCGAAGAAATCTTTGCGCCAGTTATCACGTCGTTCGTTTAAGCTGGCATATGGAAGTACATCATTAAAGAATACAGAGTCGGGAAGGGCCCGGGTCCAGCTAAACTGTTCACGTGCCATAAAAGCATAGTCGGTATTTTCCAGAATAAAGTCAGCTGTTAATTCTTTTAGATCTCGTTCAGGCATGTAAGCAATCAAAAAGGCCACTGCCTCTTTTTGATGTGCCGGAGCAGATTCTATAGCCTTCTTTATTTCCTGTTCATTTTCACCTGCAGTTGCAATGGCTTTATCTAATTGTTGGTGGTATTGCTTTGGGACATTTGGATATTTATTACAGGCTGTTAATCCAATTACTAAAGCAATAAAAAGTAATGATGTTCTTAACATGGTTATTGTATTTTCGTTATTGCAAATGTATAAAACGGAACAAGTTTTAAGGTAAATCAATGTTCAGAAATGTGCAACATAGATTTCAATCAGAGCAATATAATTGTCAGCAAATTAATTAGTAAGCCATGATTGTATTAATCCGGGTAGGATATAAATAAAAACCTCAGCTTTCATATGAACGCTGAGGTTTTTATTTAATTCTTTATTCTGGTAAGAAAACAGAAAGATTATCTATCCTTATCTTCTTCCTTGAATTTATAGAGCTTATAAATTTTTTCAAATATCTCGGTATTATCATATACTCCAATAAACTCTTCAGCACCTGCACCAAAAGCAAATACAGGTACCATTACCGCTGTATGATCACCTACATTAAATCCTGCTTTTACATACCCTTTTTCCACATCACCATCGTTAATGGTCATACCTCCAGTTTCGTGGTCGGCTGTTACAATAACCAAGGTGCGTCTGTCTTCCATTGCAAATTTCAAGGCTTCAGCCAATGCTCTGTCCATATCTAATACCTCACCGGTAACGTACGAAGCATCATTCTGATGGCCTCCCCAGTCTATTTGACTGCCTTCAACCATTAAGAAAAAACCTTTACTATCGGCGTTACTTAATACCTCAATGGCTTTGGAAGTTGATTTTGTCAACATCTCACCTCTGTCTCTGTAACCAGGGTTATGCGCAACAGCTGTTAATACAGCCAGTTTCCCTGAATTTACATCTTCTACTTCGTCGATGTTATACGCCACGCGGTAACCCTTTTGGTTTAGTTCTAAAACAAGGTTACGTCCATCAACACGTTTTGTAAAGAAGTCGGCACCACCACCTATAAAAACATCAATATCAGTTTCTAAAAAGTCACCTGCAATTTGTTCATACATGTTTCGTTGGGGTTGGTGAGCAATAAATGAAGCAGGTGTAGCGTGCGTGATTGCAGAAGTTGATACCAGTCCGGTGGCCTTATTATTGCGTTCTGCGTATTCTAAAATGGTAGTTAATTTTTCACCATTAACATCCACACCAATAGCCCCGTTATAAGTTCTTACACCTGTTGAAATAGCCGTTCCTCCGGCTGCAGAATCAGTAACATAATTATCTGCACTTTGGGTTTTATTAAAACCTATAAATGGCATTTGTTCCATGTTCAAACCACCATTAACAGTAATGCCGGCAAAAACCTGTGCTACGCCCATTCCGTCACCAATGAAAAGGATAATATTTTTAGGACGCTTTTTAAAGCGAAGTTCATCATAATTAATATCAAGAACCTCGTATTTTTTTTCAATTGTATATTCATGTTTAGCATGAATATCTTTGTAGTCTTCCTGAGCAATTACATTGGTTCCCAAAAGGAACATGAACGCCAGTGTTAAGATTGTTGTATTTTTCATGGGACAAAATTTTTTACTAGAATCTGCTAAAGAAATATATTTTAGTAAGAAAAACAACGTCAACTCTGGTTTGTTTACTTATTTTATCCCAAATTAGGTAATGAAGTTGTTTAAAGTTATATTGAAAATCAATATGTCACTCTCGAAACTTCCCTACAACATTTAATAAAAGTAAAATGTAATGGATAAAACGAAAATACTCTTTGTATGTCTTGGCAATATATGTCGAAGCCCAAGTGCTGAAGCTGTCATGAAATCTTTGGTTGATAAAAATGGAATGAGCAATAGCTTTGAAATTGATTCAGCAGGTATTACAGGCTACCATGCCGGAGAACCCGCCGATCAACGTATGCAACGGCATGCCATTAACCGAAATATCAGGTTGACAAGCATCAGCCGACAGGTTAAGAGTCCGGATGATTTTAAGTATTTTGATTATATCATCGGTATGGATGATCAAAATATGGAGGACCTGTATAGCTTATCACCCAATGATAAAACAGGTAAAATAAGTAAAATGACTGATTACTGTACACAGCATACCAATACATCGGTTCCAGATCCTTATTATGGGGGAGCAGCCGGTTTTGAGCTGGTACTAGATATTTTGGAAGATGCGTGTGAGGGCTTGCTCAATTATATTGAACAAGATGGCAAATAATATTATTACCAAAATAGAAGAAATACTTCAATGCTCCATCACTCACCAGGATATGGTGGGAGGTGGCTGCATTGCGCAAACATCTGTTATTGGCACCGATCAAAACAGATCGTACTTTCTTAAACAAGGTTTTAGAGGTGCCATGTTCAGGATGGAAGCTAATGGCCTAAAAGAACTTACAAGAGCAAATGCCATACGCATACCGCAAGTGATTTTAGTGGGTGATGATTATCTGCTTTTGGAGCAAATTGCTTCGGGGCAAAAGAAAGCAGGATTCTTCAGTAATTTCGGGTCTAAGTTTGCGAAAATGCATCAGTACACCAGTCATTCCTTTGGTTTTTATGAAGATAACTTTATTGGCTCAACACCACAGGTCAATAATAGAATGGACAACTGGACAGATTTTTACTTCAGTAATCGTTTATTGTATCAATACAGACTGGCAGAGAAAAATGGTTATGGCGATTCGACTTTTCAAAAAGCCTTTGCTGTTATTGAGAGAAATATTGATTCAATACTAAAAGGAAGTGAAGAATCTCCATGTTTGTTGCATGGCGACTTGTGGGGTGGCAATTACATGGTGGATGAAGAAGGTGAACCTGTTTTAATTGATCCGGCGGTTTATTACGGTCATCGGGAAGCTGACCTTGCCATGACAAAGTTATTTGGCGGGTTTAATAATGAGTTTTACAAAAGTTATCAGGAAGCATATCCCTTAAAAGACGGTTATGAATACAGGGAAAATATCTATCTGTTATACCATGTTCTAAACCATTTGAATTTGTTTGGTTCATCGTATAAACAGCAAGCTGTTCGGTTAATGAATTATTATAAATAAAAAAAGGTGCTCACCACATTGATGAACACCCTCACATACACCTACTAAAACAATTAGCTTCTTATTTTATGTCCTTTTATACCATAATAAAGGATATACAGAAAACATGGGATACAGATTGCATATGCATTTTGTGCACCAAACACATCTTTTAAAGAGGCAAAGGCTGTTGGAATAAGTGCTCCGCCAACAATGGCAATAACCATTAATGACGAACCTGCTTTGGTGAATTTACCAAGGTCTGTCATAGCCAGAGGCCACAAGGCAGGCCACATTAGAGAACAACCTAAGGCCATAAATGCAATAAAGTAAATTGAGTAATCAGCCGGCACGACCACTGTCATTACAGAACCAAATAAGGCCAGGTAGGCACAAATGCGTAATGCTTTATCCTGACTGATGTATTTAGGAATAAATGCTGCCCCACAAATATAACCGATTACCATTCCAATCGGCGCTATCCAGGCATAATACTCGGCATTGGCCAAACCAAGGCTTGTAGCATAATCAACCAATGTGCCCAATGAGATGGTTTCAACACCAACATACAGGAACAAGGCTAATACTCCTAATAATAAATGCGGGAATTGCCATACTGAACTTTTATTGGCAGCATATGGACATTCTTCAGCGCTGTCTTCATCTTCACCAGTTGCTTTAACTTCAGGAAGTGGAGCGAGTAATGCCACGACACCTAATAAAATAAATACGCCAATAATAATCATAAATGGCAGGTTGATGTCAACCAATTGAACCTGCTCAACTTCTTTACCGATAACAAGTGCTAAAAATAGTGGAGCAATAGGCCATGCCAGTTTATTGGCGATGCCCATTATACTCATCCGTTTTGCAGCACTTTCAATAGGACCTAGTATGGTAATATACGGATTAACAGATGCCTGCAAAAAGGTATTTCCCATACCGCTAATAAAAGACGCCACTAAAAATAAAGGTAAACTTTCGTTCTTTGCTGAAGGAATAAACAAGTAAAATCCGACGGCAAACATAAGAAACGAAAGCGCCATAGTGTTTTTGTAACCAATTTTTCCTATTACCAGCGATGCCGGATAACCAAACAAAAGGAATGCAGAAAAGGTAGCAGCCAGAACAAGATACGATTCTGTTGATGAAATTTTAAGTGCTGAATTAAGAAGTGGTATCAGATAACTGTTAATACCCAATGCAAATCCTATTGCAAAGAACATTAAACCAATAATCATGATAGGAATCAAAAAGCTCTTCCCATCATTCCCTGTCGACTTTTTCATATTTGATATTTTTTGGTTTTATACTGTACGCGGACAAATATACATTTAAAAGCCAAAAACTATCGTATGCTTTCGTTTAAAATTGTAATAATTTCATTTCCTTCATTAAAATACCTTTCGAAAGCTTAACTACATCGTTCAGAAATAAAGTGGATATGCTCTTTACAAAGGCGGGTTCTGAAAATACGCTTCAGGCGATCGCTGTAATATAGTTGCCAGGCCAAGACAATTTCTGATCCTCGTTTATGTAGTTCTTTAGGGAAAGCTTCCAAGGGGCGGTTGGTGCGTAAGGCTTTAACTAAAGGTAAACTATCTCTTCTTTCCTGTTCATTGGAAAAATCCATCATGACGTTATACAGCTCGCGCGAGGTTAATGGCTCTACCTTATAATAATTATGAGGGTTAGACTCAACTTCACTATATAACAACTCATAATCTTCATCGTCTGAGTCCATAAAGTCCATCAAATCATCAATTTCAGGTATAGCTATAACCTTTTTGGTTTGTCGCTGAATATACACAGTACGTTTATCATTCATTAGCTTAACCACACGATCTATGAGTTCAGATGTATTCTTCATAACTGCACTATTAAAAGGTAAATCTTCTGCCAATAAATTTATAATATTCTTTCAACATTTGCATTAACCAAACATTTATTTAGCCTGAATTTTGTCATGCTTAATACTTTGTTTTATCATGTATTGTTTGCTTTTTCTATTACGCTAACTAATTTTATGCCTTTCAAAAAATTATCAAACCAATACTATTGCTAGAAAAGAAAGCTATTGAAAAAGCTCATACAGCAACATATCGACGTTAAACTCATTCGATCGGGAGATGAAGGTGCATTTGAAAAAGTATATACAGCTTTTTTCAATTCCTTGTATTTTTTTGCCATTCAATATGTCGATAAAAAGGCAGAAGCTGAAAACCTTGTTCAGGAAACTTTTTTATCCTTATGGCTCAATAAAGAGAGCATCTCAGGTCAGTCTTCAGGCTCTGTTAAATCCTGGTTATATACTACCTTAAAAAACAAATGCTTAAATTATCTTGAGAAAGAAAGTAATAAGCATCAGTATAATAACTACCAGCGTCAAAAACAGAAGGTTGACATAGATATATTAGAGCAGATGCAAATATCGGATGTTACTTTTACTGAAATTGAAAAGTTACTTTTTGAGGCTTTGGAGCAAATGCCTGAACAATGTCGGAGAGTATTTGAACTAAGCCGTTTCAACGGAATGAAGAACAAAGAAATTGCCACTGAATTAAATATTTCGCTTAAAGCAGTTGAAGCCAATATGACCCGAGCTTTAAAAGCGTTGCGCATCCATTTAAAAGACTATCTGCCTCTTTGCTTTTTGTTGGGTTTATTCTAATTCAACTTTTTTTTCTAAAAGTATATAGGGTACATTATCCATTACCTGTCTTAGTATTCAGAAGAAGAACATTATGAATAAAAGTATGATTTGGGAATTGATAACCCATCAATTAACACCCCAAAGAGAAAAAGAAGTATGGGAGCAAATTAATTCGTCGCCCGAATTATTGGCCCAATATAAGCACATGAAAACTATTTGGTCTTTATCCGAAAGCGATAAGGTATTTCCAAATGAAACGATTAGCGATAAGTATAAAGCATTCAGGACTCAACATATAA
This sequence comes from Bacteroidales bacterium, assembly GCA_022361295.1. Classification (GTDB taxonomy): domain Bacteria; phylum Bacteroidota; class Bacteroidia; order Bacteroidales; family Marinilabiliaceae; genus Carboxylicivirga. The sequence goes on along the minus strand of JAKSBD010000066.1, from coordinate 7,744 downwards.
AACAACGCTCCAAAGGGATAAGGATTTTATCAGTACTGAAGTATGCAGCTATCCTACTTATAGCATTTGCTTCTTCTTATTCATTGTGGATGCTCAATAATATGCAAGAATCAAGTTATAGTACAATAAGTCACTATGAAACCGGTAATGGAAGTATTAATACCATTGAATTAAGCGATGGATCACAAATCTGGCTTAATGCCAATTCATCCATCGATATTCAAAAAGCGGATAATAATTGTGTAGAACTAAAACTTGATGGAGAAGCACTGTTTGATATTGTTCATAACGAACAACGACAATTTATCATCAATACTCAATCGCTTAAAATAGAAGATCTGGGAACAAAGTTTAACGTCAGAAGCTTTAAAGATGATAATGTAATTATTGCTTCTTTGATAGAAGGAGAAATTCAGGTGAGTCATATCAAAAAGCAATTTAATGAAATACTGATTCCCGGACAGCAAATCAGCTACTCTAAGGCTGATGGCCAATATACCATCTCACATATAGATACCACTTATGTTGGAAGCTGGAAGGAAAGCAAGTTTGAGTTTGTTGACAAATCGCTGGAAGATATCGCCAAAGACCTTGAAAACTGGTATGGTGTAAGTATTACCTTTAAAAGTAAGCAGCTTGAAAAGGAACGTTTTACCGGTGTGATTCAAAAAAGTACAAGCATTGAAAAAGTATTGGATGTAATTGCCTATTCGGCAGGAATTAAATACAGTATTAACCAAATAAATGACCACACTGAAATTATGATTCAATAAAAAAAGCAGCAGCCAGGTGGAAGCGGCTACTGCTTAAAATTTTACGAAACTGCTCCAACAGTTTCATAACGTTTAATTATAACAACACAAATTTATGAAAAAAAAGCAAACTAGGCCCTGGTGGAAACATCAAGGCATTGGGAAAATTCTACGTATTATGAAAATTACGTTTGTACTCATGATCGTTTGTGGCTTATCCGTTTCGGCCGCAGGATTTGGTCAGAATAAAAAGCTGACGCTGTCGGTAAAAAATGCCACTTTGCTCGAAATTTTTAAAGAGATAGAAGCGACCACCGATTTGGGTTTTTTGTTTAAAAACGACCAGATTGATCTGAATAGAACATATTCGGTCAGTGCAGAAAACGAAGATGTGCACCATGTATTGAGTAACCTGCTTGACGAGGCCAATTATACCTTTACTATCATTGAAAACAATGTGGTGGTGACAAGGGTGCCCAAGGCAACAGATAATACCAACGTGCAACAGCAACAACAGACAATAACCGGAAAAGTTACTGATGCCAAAGGTGAGGCCTTACCCGGTGTTAATGTTTACGATAAAGCCAATCCGCAAAATGGTGTTATTACCGGTATTGACGGCTCTTACACCATAGCGCTAGACAATGGTGATGCCGTATTAATGTTCACCTTTATTGGTTTTGATGCACAGGAAGTGCAGGTGGCAGGCCGTTCACAAATAAATATAACACTGCTGGAAGAGCAAATTGGACTGGAAGAGGTAGTTGTTACCGGTTATGGTACAGTTGCCAAAGAAGCCTATACTGGATCTGCAGCTATTGTGGGAGCTAAAAAAATAGAAGAACGTCCCGTTGCATCTTTCCAGGATGTGTTAAGGGGGAACTCACCCGGTACCATTGTAACAGGTACGGGACAGCCCGGAGCAATGAACAGTGTTCGCCTCCGTGGTATCAGTTCAATGAATGCATCCAATGCACCTCTTTATGTCATCGATGGGGTAATCATGGATATTTCAAACATGTCGGGTAGCAGTGGATATGCAACCAACCCGCTTAACTCTATTAACCCGTCTGATATAAAGTCAATGACGATACTGAAAGATGCAGCTTCAGCATCGCTTTACGGATCCCGTGGTGCCAATGGTGTAATCGTTATTACAACCAAGCAGGGACGCGAAAGTGATAAACCACAATACAGTGTTGATATGCAAATGGGGGTGTCTGAAATATTCAGTGCCAGCAAGCCCGACCTGGTGAACAAGGACGAGTTTATGGAACTGTGGCTTGAAGGTGAAATGCACTACCAGGTGAGACGCAAAACCGGCTATGATAATTTCTTCAGTGAGATACAGAATCTTTATGCCGATAAAGAAGGTTATGAAGTGAATGGTCGCAACTATTACGATTGGCAAAACTATGCTAAGCGACAGTTCAATAGTCACTTTAGAATATGGAGCCCTGAAAATGAAGATTATTACGATAATTTCTTCGATGATGAGGGTAATCCGGGAGAAGACTTTGATAAGCTGGCCGACACCAACTGGTATGACGAAGTAACGCGTGTTGCGCCTTTCCAGAAATTTAATGTATCAACCCAGGGCGGAAACAAGCACTTTAACTATTATGCATCGCTGGAATATTTTAACCAGGAAGGTATTTTAATTGGTAGTGGATTAGAACGCTATTCAATGCGTACTAACATTTCATCAAAACCAACAGGAGCATTGATACACTGGGGTATTAACAACATGGTATCCTACAGTGATCAAAGCGGTCCGCGCTCAGGAGCATTTGGATATGCCATGCCTCAATACACTGCTTTAGCCATTGCGCCGGTGGCACCTGTGTACCTTGAAGACGGATCGTATAACCTGAAACTGCCAAAGAATGTCAACAACAACCAAAACCCGGTTGCTGTGGCAGAAACAAATGAATACCTGCGCCCTCAAACTAAAATATTAACATCAGGATGGTTGCAGCTTAACCTTACTGAATGGTTAAATATTAACAGCCGCACTAACCTCGATTATACCCATGCACGTCGTCGCAACTGGTATAATAAAGATTTTGGTGATGGTAAAGCAGACCAGGGGTATTTATACGAAAGAGATGCACGCCGTCGTAAATTAAGCAATACCACACTGGCCAACTTCAATAAAACATTTAACAACGTACATTCTATAAGTGGATACGTAGGTGGGGAAGTGGAAGATATGAAATATGAGTATATAGGTGCAACAGGTGTTAAATTCCCATTTAACAAGGCGCCATACTTAAATGCTGCTGCTAAACCTGAGAGCGTACAAGGTTCAGGCTCTGAATATGGTATGACATCATTCTTATCGGCTGTTAATTATTCATACGATGGCAAATACTATTTGTCGGGTAACTTCAGGAGCGATAAGGCCTCGCGTTTTGCAGAAGATTACAGAAGGGGTAATTTCTGGTCTGTATCGGGTGCATGGCGTATTTCAGAAGAAGCGTTCATGGAAAACCTGTCGTTTTTGGATAACCTGAAGATAAAAGCCAGTTTTGGTACCAATGGTACGCTTCCGACCGATTATTTTGCATGGATGCCTTTATATTCATTAGGACAGGATTACGTGGAAGAGCCGGGTGCTGCCATTTATAATGTCCACACGCCTGAGTTGACATGGGAAGAAAACGAGGTGTTTAATATTGGCTTTGAGTCAAGGTTATTTAATCGCTTAAATTTCAATGTTGAATACTACAACCGAACAACTGAGAACCTGCTGTTGGATATTCCATTGTCAAGCACATCGGGTTTTACCTCTAAGCTGATCAATTCTGCAGCCAGTCTTAGCAATGAGGGTGTAGAAGTTGATGTTAATGCCGATATTATCCGCAATAATGACTTTAACTGGAATATTAACGTGAATGCTGCAACGTTGAAGAATGAATTCTCAGGTCTTGAGAACGATATAATCAGCAGCACGCAAATTAAACGTAACGGAGAAAGCTATTATACCTGGTATATGCCCGAGTGGGCCGGTATTGACCAGGAAACAGGCGAGCAGCAGTGGTATGGCCGCGATGAAGATGGCAATGAGATAATTGTTAAGGATTTTGACGAGGCCGAACGTCGTATTTTAGGTAAAGCCCTTCCAAAAGTAACAGGTGGTATCTCCAGTTCTTTTGCCTGGAAAGGCATTGATCTTAGCTTCCTGTTTACCTATGGCCTTGGTCATCATGTAATGGATTATACCGGTCGTACAGCCACTAAAAATGATGGTTACCGCGATTACAGGGGTATCGAGCGCAGCCAGCTTGACCGCTGGACACCTGATAACAGAACCGGTAAAGAGCCTATTCGCGTTAACTCGTCCGGTACCTGGAACCGCTATCGTTCATCGCGTTATTTATACAAAGGCGATTACCTGAAGCTTAAGAATATTAAGATTCAGTATACGATACCTTCATCCATTACTGAAAAACTTAAACTACGCAGTGCCAGTGTATTTGCCCAGGCCGAAAACTTGTGGGTAGCCACCGAACTGGATGGTTTTGACCCTGAAATCTCATTGAGTGGTTATCGTAACCCAGACCAATACCCAACAGCCTCCACCTATACCTTTGGTGTTAAGCTTAACTTCTAAAACAGCAAAACGATGAAACAGAAAATATTAATATTTGCACTATTACTTAGCTTGTTTGTGGCTTGTGATGATGTGCTAGACAAAACACCTTATACATCCGTTCCCACCGAAACTCTTTTTGAAGATATTGAGGGAGCCAATATCGCACTGGTCGGCGTTTATAATTCATTGAGCAGCTCGGATTATTATGGTCGCTTAATGTATGCCTTCGAAGGTTCTAAAGGTCCTGACTTTTATGTGGAAGATACCGGTAACCGCTTTCAGGAAGAAAACGGCTATCGCGAATCATCAACCCTTGATGCCTATGCCAATAATGCCTGGGACCAGATCTATAGTGTTGTGATGCTTTGTAACAACATTCTTCATTATATTGAGTTAATTGATGCCGATGCGGATGAAATTGCAGCGGTTAAGGGACAAGCATTGGCGCTTCGTGGCCTGGCTTACTTTGACCTGATGCGTCTGTTTGCTTATCCGCCAACTTTTTCAATACCTGGTGGTGACAATTACGATGATAAGTACAAGTGGGGCGTTCCGTTGATGATATCAAAAGAGGATAATGATGAAGCTGTTGAAACACCTCCGGCCAGGAGTGATGCTCAAACCTGTTATCAGCAAATAGTAACTGACTTGCAGGGAGCAACCGTTAACCTGGACGGTTTTAGTAACGGTACGTACTTTATTTCAGGTCGCACGGCTAATGCTTTACTTGCTCGCGTTTATCTGTATCTGGGCGAGTGGGATAATGCCATTGCTGTAGGTGAGCAGGCACTTGGAGGAAACAGTATGTTGAGTTATGACGACTTCACAACTAAGTATTACATTCCGCTTAATAGTGAAAATCTTTGGGAACTGGGGTATTCATCGACCGATAACCTGGGGTCCAACTCACTGAACAGCCTGGTACGTAATCCAACCATTGATGAGCCCGGCAATCCTGATGATGGTGAGATTGCCGAAGATGTAGGTTATGCCGGTTATGGTGGTAACGTGTATTTGCGTGCAGTATTGAATGAGGTGGATGGTGATGCACGTCAGTACTTAATCTGTAACAGCGAATTAGGCGATGATACAGGTATTCGTAAATACATTGGTGAAGGGGCTCATGCAGTTCATAATATTTACATGGTACGTTTGCCGGAAATTTATTTAACACTAGCCGAGGCCTATGCTGAGCAGGGAACAGACCTTGGCAAGGCTGAAGAATATATGAATAATGTGTACGAGGCGCGCACAAACATGGCATATACGGCTCCTGCAACAACAGATTTGCTGATAGCCGATATATTAAAAGAACGACGTAAAGAGTTAGTGCTGGAAGGACATACATTCTGGGACCACTTCCGCCGTGCCATTCCTTTTGACCGTGAACCGGAAGGTAATGTTAGTAGTGATGTGGCGCATATAGACTATACGCAGCCGCAGGTGGTGTATCCGATTCCTATGAACGAAATGGAAGCCAATCCTAACATACGCAATCAGCAAAATCCGGGTTATGCAGCATATGTTGCAGGCGAATAGGGCTTAAAGGTTTAGTTGTGTAATTTAGTGTATAAACCGGATCAATATGCCGGAGATGCAGGTGTGTGACCCTCTTCTTCGGCATTTTTATGTAGCTTAAAAAAGCACCGCTGAGGCGCAAAGGCGCAGAGGAGTTTAATTGTTTAGAAGTTGAATAGTTTAACGAAACGATCTCGTAAGCTCTTAAACATGTCAATCTTCAACAATTCGACGGTTAAGCAATTCGACGGTTTAGAAGTTGATAAGTTGAAAGTTTACTTATTAAAGTTTTTAACTTTGCTAAACATCCACCTCATCCCAACCTTCTCCTCGCAGGAGAAGGAGTTGAGTAGCTTGGCAATTCAAATCATATACTGTTTGATGAGCTGTTCGATCGTTCACACATACTCTCCTTGAGGAGAGGAATGAGGTGAGGTGAGAGTAAGTAGTATAATTTCTTTACTCAACTCTTCAACAAAACATTACTTCAACACTCTTTTAATTCCTTTGCGCCTCAGCGTCTCAGCGGTAATTTTAAATCAAGTAAAAAAAATAACAGTTATATTTCGCCTTTAAAATAAAGATATGAGCAGATTAGGAAAAAAGAGTATCATCATTATTGCACTTGTGGCACTGGCAATCATCATCGCCATTAAGTACTTACCACGTTTCTTCACTACAGTTAATGAGGTGGAGCTGCTAAGCGATCAGGGTATATCAGATGGCCCCTATGTTTTCTTAGATGATGAACAGGCTACGATAAAATGGATTAGTAACGACGCATTATATACTAAAGACATTGGGATAGCTGATGATATTCAAATGCACGGAGAGGTGAATTATCAATTCAACATAGAGCAGCTTCATGCTTTAGTGTTGAATCAGCGTGATACGTATTCCAATGTTTCTAACCTGGCTGTTTTGAGTGATATTCACGGTCAGTATGATTTGTTTATAAGACTATTGAAAGCCAGTAGCATTATTGATTCGAATGGCAACTGGAACTACAATGATGGTCACCTGGTTATTATTGGCGATGCCTTTGACAGGGGTGATAAAGTAACTGAAACACTCTGGCACATCTTGAAGTTGGCCGATCAGGCCAGTCAAAAAGGTGGTGGAGTGCACTACCTGTTGGGTAATCATGATATTATGGTGCTTAACGCTGATTTACGCTACATCAATGAAAAGTATAATGATGTGGAAGAGAAAACAGGAATCTCTTATGACCAGCTGTTTGGAAAAAATACCTTAATGGGACAATGGCTGAGAGCATGCCCTGTAGTACTGCGTATTAATAATATAGCCTTTAATCACGCAGGCCTGTCCATGGATATGGTAAACAGCGGACAAACCATTAAAGGTATTAACCAAACCTTTGCCACAGGTATTATCGATAATAACAAGGACAGCATTCGCGCTGATAAAGAACTGGCATTACTGGCCCGTTCGAGCGGCCCCATCTGGTACCGTGGCTATTTCAGAGACACCACATTAACGAATGCCAGTATCGATTCCATACTGCATCATTTCAATGTGGACCATATTGTGGTGGGGCATACATCTATGGAGCGGGTGGAGGTGCTGTTTGATCATCGTATCCTGGCTGCCGATACCTCCATTAAAAGAGGAGAAAAAGGCGAGTTGCTGATTATTGAAAACAATAGCTTTTATCGTGCCGGACTTGATGGTGAAAAGAAACTGTTGTGGTAGAGCTTGCTATACCCCCGGTTTCATCAATAATTGAGTAGCGCTAATAATTTCAGTAGAACAGGAAGCTATAAGATAGCTGTAAATAGCAGGCTGAAGGTCTGCCTAATCATAGCCCAGGGCAAAGCCCCCGCTACCGCGCGAATCCTTTCGCGTGGGCTTACTA
>JAKSBD010000365.1 GCA_022361295.1 Bacteroidales bacterium | reverse complement strand
GGTTGTTGACACAATGATACATCACTAAAAAAGCAGATTGCAATAAATAGCAGTAGTATTCTCATACTTTATGGATTTAGGGTTTTTGGTCTACGGCCTTTTGCTACTCTCACATTAAACCTGGCATGGCGGGGTGGCTAATTTTGATTAGTGAATACTAAAATAATATTTTAGTTCCTGATTCATTTGGTATGTTTCTTAAGAAATAGTCTCCTCCAGAATATTGCTGCACAAATTATGAATCCGAGAGCGAAGCCAGCAACCATATACGTAATTGATACTTTAGTAAAAACATGCTTTTGGAATTGTCTTGGAGTAAAAAAGTGGTTTTCTGAATCACGGTTTTTAATTGCCAGAATTTTTTGTTTCTCCGATTCAATTTCTACTCCCTGAGCTATTCTGATGCCCTCAGGAATCCATATGAAATCAGAATCACCCTGCCGAGCATAAATAAGATAAGTTGAGTCCTTGTCGAAGCTATAATCCCATGACCTGGGAAAACTAATGTATGTAATTAGACCACCTACTCTTGATGAATGAAGGCCTTTTAAAGCTTCTTTTATCCTAAAGTTGTAGATTGTACCTTCTGAATCACCCCAATATACTTCAGAATCCTCCTTTTCTGTTACAACCTTTCCAATAAAAACCACTTCGGCATAATCATAACTATCCTTTACGCTATAAGGGTATATTTGGATGAACAAGTAACTTATTACAACAGCAAGACTAAGTTTTAATTGTATCATATGATTGAGGCTGATTTAATTGAACTTATTGATGTGCAAAATATTTTTTTTTGTACCTATGGTTTATGTCACCTGATATTTTATTCATCATAGGTGTGTACCGAAGAATTAATTGAGGCGTTTATCAAGAAATTCCAGCGGGTTATAAAAATACTTGTTTAAATCATCTATGGTATAGCAGGCTAAGGTGTAAGAGGCGAATAATCTCTCAGGTTTTGAATGATCGCGCTTTAGTTTAATTGGCTGCACTTTTAATATTTCGAAATGAAAATGATCAAATTGCCATCCATACCTGTTAAGTTCGTTTTCATTCATAAATCTGGCGATAGGAGTTTCAGGACTTACATAATCATATAAGTTGACCTCTATGCCTGCAATGTGTTCATAAACAGTCCAGAATTTGTGTTCATTTTCATGTTCAATTATCAGCTGAGCATATGGTCCGTCCTGACGCTTGCTGATGACAATCCCTTCACTGATGGGATATATGGATTCTGAATGATAATTCCTGTTGGGTCTCTTAATGTCTATTCCGGTATGAAAGTGTGCCGGTATTCCTGGCCGTTCTTTTCTGAGTAATCCAAATTCACCAATCTCTGTTAGTTCTATGTTATTAATGGAGCTTCTATCTGTGGTTTTAACCGGTATATTGTATTCATATGCCACATTCGTGGAAAAGAAAAATAGTAATAAGAGTAATCCTGTTTTCATTGGTTTCAGAGGGTTATTTTGATTAGTGGTTACTAAATTAATAGTTTTTGATAAATAGTCAATGTGGTATTGAGATATGGAAATGGTGTTTGGAACGCGAAAGGATTCGCGCACGAGCGGGGCCAGCCTAATTGATTGGGCAGCTGTTATTATTTCTTAATCTGGGATTCGTTTTCATTGGTTACAGTGGAATCTGATAATACTATTTCTTTAACAGGTTCTTTCCTATTGTATTGCTTTTCGTAAATATCAATTAAAATTGATAAAATAATAATTGCTAACACGTTAACCTTGATGAAGTAATCAGGGTTTGATGCTTGAATGTGAAAATTAAATGTTGAAAGCGCCCCATTCAAGTCAAAACCAATTCCATTTGTAAATTCAATTCCTATTGTAGCTTTTGCGCCTGAAAAGAATTCATAAGTATAGCCGCCAATTCCAATTGCTATGATTTGTAGCCCTTGTAATATTGACGAAAATATAAGTCCGCTTTTTAAACTGTCTTTTTTCAATAACAGGTTGCCTGAACGTATTGATAGTCCATAAAGAAAGAGTGCAAGGGCGAATATAAAGAACAATGGCCCATTAATTTGCCCTGTTCGTAACAGTAACCAGCAAATTAACCCTATTCCATGTATTCCACCTATTATTTGATAAATCGCTATAATTCGTATTGTTGTCTTGGTGTTTTTAATTCTGTACTTCATTTTTAAAGGCAAATCAGTGATTTGGCGCTGGTAGCCTAGACTATGGACTTTCCAAAATGCCAATAGCCCCGAATACGCTATGGCAGCGTGCTAGCGGCCTGTTATTTCTTCCTTAAAGTTGTTTATTAAATCTTCCAATTTCTTTTTATTATCAAAGAATTCATTTTCATAAATGCTATCCTTGAATGTATATTCACTAACAATTTGAGATATTATATGCTTACCTCCAAAAAGCCAATCTTGGTCACGTTCTGTTGCCCAAACTTGTATTTTACCCTTAGCTTTAATTTCTCCTTCTAATCTTGTTGGAACTCTTTTGAATAGAGCATAATCTGTAGCATTTTTTTTCAAAATAACATTACCAAGACAATCAATATCTCCGTCAAAGGAAGATGGAAATGAATAATCTGATAAAAAATTAAAAATCGGGAAGTTTGTTTTCTTTACATCACAATAAATGTGACCATTCCTATGTAGTCTACCTCTCAATTCTGTAGTGTGAGTTCCTGTTGCCG
>JAKSBD010000067.1 GCA_022361295.1 Bacteroidales bacterium | reverse complement strand
GGAGAGATGCACTACGACATCATCTCAGCCTTTATCAAATCAATACGTGGTAGTGATCCTGATGCTGCTGTATATTGGCTGGCCCGCATGGTTGAAGGCGGAGAAGATCCCAAGTTCATTGCACGCCGCTTAATCATTTCAGCCTCTGAAGATATTGGACTGGCCAACCCCAATGCCTTGTTACTGGCAACCAATTGCTTTGAAGCCATAAAAATGGTTGGCTGGCCCGAAGCGCGGATAATTTTGTCTCAGGTAACCATCTATTTAGCCACAAGTCCCAAAAGTAATTCGGCCTACCAGGCCATTAAAGATGCACAGGTAATGGTGAAACAAACTGGTAACCTGCCGGTTCCGTTACACTTGCGCAATGCGCCAACAAAGCTGATGAAAGAATTGAATTACGGTAAGGAATACATGTATGCACACAGCTACCCCAATAATTTTGTCATACAGGATTATATGCCTGATGAATTGCAGGATCAACGCATTTACCATCCGCAAAACAACCCACTGGAAAGTAAGGTAGATGAGCGAATGAAATTTCTCTGGAAAGACAGGTTTAAGGATTAAAAGAAAATAGACATCAGATCGAAGACTTAAGACTTAAGATTGCCTGATAAGTTCGTGAACATGGCTAAAACGATAACTCTCGGACTATTTGCTGCGGACTTCGGACTTAATGACTTCGAACGATTTCTTCCAATACATAGACCCAAGTATCAAGATTGATTGCTATTTTTGTAAATCTAAATAACAACGGACTTCGGATTTCCGGACTTCGAACTAAATTATAAACATGGATATTAATAAAATACCTAAAATAAAGCATACAGATAGTGGTAATTTCTTTTTATTGGCCGGTCCTTGTGCCATCGAAGGCGAAGACATGGCTTTACGAATTGCCGAGCGCGTTGTTGAAATCACTAATAAACTGGAAATTCCATACATATTTAAAGGTTCGTACCGTAAAGCTAACCGTTCACGTATCGATTCATTTAGTGGTATCGGCGACGAAAAAGCTTTAAAGATCCTGCGTAAGGTGAGTGAAACCTTTGATGTTCCTACTGTAACTGATATTCATGCAGCAAATGAAGCAGCCATGGCAGCTGAATACGTAGATGTATTGCAAATTCCTGCTTTTCTATGTCGTCAGACTGATTTACTGGTGGCCGCCGCTCAAACCGGTAAAGTAGTAAATATCAAAAAAGGTCAGTTCTTAAGTCCCGAAGCCATGCAGTTTGCCGTTAAAAAAGTGCGTGATATGGGTAACAATGAAGTGGTATTAACCGATAGGGGAACCATGTTTGGCTACCAGGATATGATAGTTGATTATCGCGGTATTCCAGCCATGAAGCAGTTTGATGTACCAGTTGTTTTAGATATAACACACTCATTGCAGCAACCTAATCAATCCAGCGGCGTAACAGGGGGTAAACCAGAACTAATTGAAACTGTTGCCCGCGCAGGTATTGCCGTTGGCGCAGATGGTTTGTTCATTGAAACGCATTTTGATCCTGCTAATGCCAAATCGGATGGAGCCAATATGCTTCATTTAGATTTACTGGAAGGACTAATGACACGATTAGTTGAAATTCGAAAAGTAATTAATAACTTCTAGATATAAAAAAAGCACCGGTTAATCGGTGCTTTTTTCTTTTCGTTCTTTTGGAAGAATTATCCTGAACTCTGTCCCCTTGCCCTCTTCGCTGTCAACTTCAATTCTGCCGCTGTTCTTCTCAATCATATCTTTCGATAAATGCAGCCCCAGCCCTGTTCCTTTTTCTTCGGCCGTACCGGTAGTGCTGATATAGCTGTTAATATCAAAAAGAACTTTCAGCTTCTCAGGTCTGATACCTATACCTGTATCCTGAATAGAAATGACATTAAACTGATCAGTATCATAAGATGAACACCTCACTTCTCCATTGGGATTGGTAAATTTGATACCATTGTGCAGTAAATTACGTATAACGAATTTGATCATATCCAAATCGGCATAAACGACTGTTTGCTGCATGATATCATTCTCAAGGTAGATCTGTTTGTTTTTTGCCAGAATACCATAATTCTCAATAGCCTCATTAACCAATTGCCAGGGTTTAAAGTATTGTGGCTTAACTTTCATCTGTCCCAACTGACTTTTGGCCCATATCAGCAAGTCATCCAACAACTTATAAACATTTTCACTGCTAATGGCAATCTGATCCACATAATATTTGATTTCTTCCTGTGTATAGAACTCAAGATTATTTTTCAATAAGCTGGCAAAGCCCAGAATACTATTAAACGGATTTTTAATATCATGTGCTATAATAGAAAACAGCTTGTCCTTTGTGGCATTAAGTTCCTTTAGCTTTTTCTCCCGCTCCTTTAGTTGAAATTCAATCTCTTTTTTGCTGGTAATATCAGTAACAATACCAATAATCTCCATCACCTGTCCATTCACATCTCTTATTGGTGAAACATGTAAATCTCCCCAAAAAGTTGCTTTGTCATTTCGGATAAACTGACATTCAATATTGTAATCATCAATCTCGCCAACCAGCAACTTATTAAAATACATTTCTGCCTCATGTTGCCAAAGCGGATGCGTTACCTCTAAATGGTTGTATTGATACATAGCTTCCTTTGACGCAAAGCCCAGAAGCTTCTGCAGACGTTCATTAACAAGTACAAATTGTCCTTTAGGCGAAACCACTCCAATACCTGCAACTGTGCTATTTACTACCGCATCAAGCTTGTTACGGTGCTGAATCAGCTCTATTTCTGTCTGTTTAAGAGGCGTCAGGTCCATTCCTACTGACTGATATTCAAATATATTTCCTGATACATCAACCAAGGCCCGGTCCAACCACCGCATCCACTTAACTTTGCCATTTTTTAACAGTAACTGATGCTCTACTACGCTTATCGGGTTATCTGCCGTTAGTGATTCAATTGTGCGCTTAGCCCTCTCCTTTTCTTCATCGGGATACCAGTCATAGATGCACTTACCCACCAACTCGTCCTTGTCAACCTCAAATGTCTTACAATACTGATCATTGGCATAGATTAATAATCCATCTTTATCGAATCGACTGATGAGTGCAGGCGCATCTTCAACCAACGAAAAATACCTTTCTTCACTGGCACCAAGTGCTTCGATGGTTTGCCTGTATGGTGACACATCATAAAAGAAAAGGCAAATATTATCCTTACCAAAAGGAAATGTCCGGTATTTCACATACTTTCCCTGTTCTTTAAAGTGTGCTTCAAAGGATGATTTACGCTTAGATATTAAGCGCAGCCTTTTATTAATAAGATCATTTTTAGGAAGAATTTCTGAAACCTTTAAGCCTACTAAGCCCAACTTGCCAATTACATTACCTGCCGAAGGATTGGCCCTAATAACAATAAAGTCGCTGATCTCATTATCATTGTTATACTGTGGCTGTATAATAGCAATTCCAATTGGAGAGTTATCAAAAAGTTCATCAAGAAAATGATTATCCCGATCCAGTTGGCTTTCCAACTCTCTCTGCCTCGTTATATCTTCTTTTACAGCAATATAACCAGTGAGTTTATCACCTATTACAACCGGACTGATAACCGCTTTTTCCCAAATGTAAGTCCCTTTCTTTGTACGGTTTTTAAAAATACCTCTCCAGGTTTCGCCACTTCTAATGGTCGCCCAGAGGTTTTGATAGTATATCTCGTCGTGGTAGTCACTTTTAAATAATCGGGGATTTTGACCATGCACTTCCTCTTTTGAATAGCCATATTTTTTCACAAAGCTATTGTTCACATAACGAACATTTCCACGTTCATCTGTCAGAACAACAATGCTCTCAGAATAGTCCAGTGCCTGAATCAGTTCATCCTTTATCTCCATTTTTCCCCGATATACCTTATGCAAATAAGTAAAAATGAAAGTAAAACGCAAGCTATTACACCAATATGTTATTAACGTTAGTTCGTTAATGACATCTCAAAATAAGCCGTGCTAAACCTGTCAAAACTCACATTCTAATAGTTGGGATTTTATATATTTGTGTCAGAACAAACATTTTCACTTAATATTATTTGATATGATGAAGAAAATAATGGCTTTAGTTGGGGTTGCAGCAATGTTATTTCATTTTGCTCCTGCTAATGCTTGTACCAACGTATTGGTTACAAAAAATGCCTCCGTTGATGGCTCTACTTTGATATCTTATGCTGCAGATTCTCACGACCTGTATGGCGAACTATATTTTTGGCCAGCAGCTACGTACGAAGCCGGCACCATGTTAAAAGTACATGAATGGGATACCGGGAAATACTTAGGTGAGATTGAGCAGGTAGCTCAAACATATACCGTAATCGGTAATATGAATGAGCACCAGTTAACAATTGCCGAAACTACATTTGGTGGTCGTTCTGAGCTTAGAAACAATGAAGGTCTTATTGACTATGGTAGTTTAATTTATATTACGCTTCAACGCGCTAAAACAGCAAGAGAAGCCATTAAGGTAATGACTGATTTAGTTGAAAAATATGGTTACTACAGCTCAGGTGAATCATTTTCTATTGCTGATGCCAATGAGGTATGGATAATGGAAATGATTGGTAAAGGCGAAGGTAATAAAGGTGCTGTATGGGTAGCGGTTAAAATTCCTGACGGTTATGTATCTGCGCATGCCAACCAGGCCAGAATCACTACTTTCCCATTAAAAGACAGTGAGAACTGCCTTTACTCTGAAGATGTAATTTCATTTGCCCGCGAAAAAGGTTATTTCAATGGTAAAAACAAAGATTTCAGTTTTGCAGATGCATATGCTCCACTTGACTTTGGTGCTGTTCGTTTTTGTGATGCACGTGTATGGAGTGCCTTCAATATTATGAATCCTGCTGACATGGGTAAATATGAAGAGTATGCTTTGGGTAATTCAACTGAAAGAATGCCTTTATTCATCAAGCCTGACCGTAAGATTTCGCACCGCGATGTCATGAATATCATGCGCGACCACTACGAAGGCACAGCTCTTGATATGACTAAAGATGCCGGTGCTGGTCCATACAGCAAACCTTACCGTTTCCGCCCACTGACATGGGAAGTAGATGGTGAAAAATATTTCAACGAGCGAGCAATTGCTACCCAGCAAACAGGTTTCTCATTTGTTGCTCAAATGCGTAGCTGGTTACCAGCTCATATTGGAGGTATTCTTTGGTTTGGTGTTGATGACGCTGCTTCAAGCGTATACATGCCAATGTATGCTGGTATGACAGCCGTTCCTAACTGCCTGGCTCAGGGTAATGGCGATTTATTAACTTATTCTGACAGTTCTGCTTTCTGGGTATTTACCACCGTAAGTAACCGTGCATATGGTCGCTACAGCTTCATGATTGAAGACATTAAAAAGCTACAAACTGAATTGGAAGATAACTTAACGTCATTTACAACTGCAATTGATCAGTCAGCTAAAGCATTATATGATCAAAACCCTGATTTAGCGCGTCAGTTCCTGACTGATTTCTCTGTAAACCAGGCGGAATTAGTAACTGAAAAATGGCGTAAACTTGGTGAGTTTTTACTTGTTAAATACAACGATGGTAACCTGCACGAGGAAGTTGATGGTAAATTCTTACGTAATGAGCACGGGAATCCAAAACATGCAAAATTCCCTGGTTATCCAAACGAATATTACAAAACCATTGTTAAGGATGCAGGTGATCACCTTAAATTAAGAGAGTTACCAGCTGATAAGTAATACTGCTATTCGTCGAAAGACGGAAGTTGGAAGATAAAAAAACCTCGCAAATGCGAGGTTTTTTTTATTATACTATTAAGAACTGTCTCCTGTTATTAAGACAACCCTGTTATAACGCCATTTTCATCAATATCCATTCCCTCTGAAGCCGGAACAGACGGTAAACCAGGCATACGCATCATTTTACCTAAAATAGGAATAATAAAGCCGGCACCCGCTGCAATTTCAAACTCGCGAACCGTTACAGTAAATCCTTCAGGACGACCAATCAGCTTTTCATTATCTGAGAAGGACTTTTGAGTTTTTGCCATACAAATTGGCAGTTTATCCAACTCTAAACCTTCTATCTTTTTAATATCTGCCAATGCCTGTTTCGAAAAATCAACACCATCAGCACCATAAATCTCACGGGCAATAGTCTTAATTTTGTCTTTAACACCTAGGTTGTGGTCGTATAGTGGTTTAAATTGGTTCTTTTCACTCTCAACCTCTTCTACAACAGCCTGAGCCAAGGCCATTGAACCTTCACCACCCATAGCCCATGACTGAGTAGGAACAGCTTTTACTCCTAACTCGGCACACATGGCTTTCACTAACTCAACTTCTTCTTCAGTATCTGAAATAAAGTTATTGATTGAAACCACCGGGTTTAAACCGAATTTTTGTGCATTTTCAATATGCTTCTGCAAGTTAGCAAAACCGGTTTTTACCCGATCTGTATTTGGTGTATTCAATTCATCTTTTGAAGCTCCTCCATGGTGACGTAGAGCTCGAATTGTGGCTACAATCACCATTGCTTTCGGTTTTAATCCTCCGGCCACACATTTGATGTTCAAGAACTTCTCAGCTCCTAAATCAGCACCAAATCCTGCTTCTGTCACCACATAATCAGATAATGACAAGCCCATCTTTGTTGCCAGGATAGTATTGGTTCCCTGCGCAATATTAGCAAAAGGTCCACCATGAATAATGGCCGGGTTACCTTCCAGTGTTTGAACAAGGTTTGGTTTCACAGCGTCTTTTAATAATAAAGCCATGGCTCCCTGCGCATTTAAGTCACGTGCATAAATTGCTTTCTTACCATATGTGAAACCAACAAAAATATTACCTAAACGACGTTTTAAATCAGCAATATCATTGGACATACAAAGAATAGCCATTATTTCAGAGGCCGCAGTAATATTAAAACCGTCCTGACGAGGAATACCATTTGGCGTACCTCCTAATCCAACAACAATATCACGTAATGTCCGGTCGTTCATATCAATCACACGCTTCCATATTACTGTACGCGGGTCAATATCCAGACTACGTGTTTTACTCTGAATGTTATTATCAATTAATGCAGCTAACAAGTTATTTGCCTTCTCAATAGCCGAAAAATCGCCTGTAAAGTGAAGATTGATATCTTCCATTGGCACTACCTGTGCATTACCACCTCCGGCAGCTCCACCTTTAATACCAAAAACAGGTCCCAATGATGGCTCGCGAAGAACTGCAGTAGCTTGCTTACCAATTTTATTTAAACCTTCTGTAAGTCCAATAGAAATGGTTGTTTT
Organism: Bacteroidales bacterium; assembly: GCA_022361295.1. Taxonomy (GTDB): domain Bacteria; phylum Bacteroidota; class Bacteroidia; order Bacteroidales; family Marinilabiliaceae; genus Carboxylicivirga. The sequence continues at coordinate 13,153 of JAKSBD010000067.1, read as the reverse complement.
TCCTTCGCCGGCTGGTGTTGGCGTCAAGGCTGTAACCAAAATAAGATTGTTGCTATCTACCTTTTTCGCATCGATTAACTCCAGCGGCAGTTTGGCTTTGTATTTACCATACAGTTCTAAATCCTCATCGGAAATATTTAGTTTGGCGGCAATTTTTGAAATATGCTGCATCTTTGCAGCCTGGGCAATTTCTAAATCACTTTTAACTTCAAGGGTGTTGTTAACTGGGTTACTCATATTTGTCTATTTTATATTTTAAATGCCTGAAACAAATTACAGGCCAAAAATCAAGGCGCAAAAATAGAAAAATTAGAGAAAGTATAACAGGATATTTGACCGACTATTTAACTATTAACAAGCCGCTTGTTAACCACCTCCTTAAAAGATTTGCCAATAGGAATGTATTTTTCAACATTATCGAGCTTTAACTGATTACCATAAAAGGCAACTATTCGCTCAATATTTACAATGTATGATTTATGCACCCGCATAAACCCATGACTTTCGAGTTGTTGCTCAAGGTTACGTAATGACTCCAGTGATACTATCTTTTCATTGGCACAAAAGAACGTTACATACTCACGTAATCCCTCAATGTATAATATATCTTTAAACTTCACGCGGTATATTTTATGGTCGGCTTTCACCATCATAAAGTTTTTGGTTTCAACCTTCGGCGGAAGTGTTTGAAAATCGCTTACCACGTTTTTATATGACAGCCTGTCTCCTACCTTATTTATTGTATGCATAAATCGTTCAAATGAAAAAGGCTTCACCAGGTAATCCAAAACATCCAACTTATAACTTTCAACAGCATACTCTTCATAAGCAGTTGTAAAAACAACCAATGGCTTCTTCGTAAGGGTCTTTAAAAAATCAATCCCTGTTATATCAGGCATTTGAATATCCAGAAACATCAAATCAACTTCTTCGTTCTGTATAATACTCATCGCCTCAAGAGGCGACTTAAAACTACCAACCAGCTCTAAATGAGCAAACTTAGCTATGAAACTTTGCAACAACTCACGTGCAGGAAACTCATCATCTACAATTATGCACTTAACTTTCATCTGTTTCAGGTTTGTATTCATTTGTCAGAATAAACGATCCAAAAGCAACTATAATCCTGTAGTTTGTATAACAGGATGCCGGCATCCATCTTAGCTTTATTCTGTTACTACTTTTAAAATTAACTTATACTCTTTTTCATCCACTTCAATATCCACACTGTGTTTCCCCGGATATAAGTATTGTAAACGACGTCTGACATTCTCAACCCCAATACCACTATTTTTATCAGCTGCTAACTTCTGCCTGGGAACACTATTGGATACTTCAAAATTTATTTCTTTATCAGAAGTGGTTAATGTCATTGAAATCCAACCATTATCAGTATCCTCAATTTTACTGTGTTTAAAGCTGTTTTCAACAAATGGAATCAACAACATGGGTTCGATCATTTTCATACGATCAGCCCGGTCAATGTCTACGTGTATATTAGGAATGCCCTCTATCTTTATACGCTGAAACTCAATGAAGTTTTTGATATAATCCACTTCCTTTCCCAACTTAACCTTCACATCCTCCGATTCATATAACACATAGCGCAACATGGCAGATAATTTCAATACCATTTCAGGCGTTTTAATTGAATGCAGCATAGATAAGCTATAGATATTATTAAGTGCATTAAACAAGAAATGCGGGTTCATCTGCGACTTCAAAAACTTCATCTCGTTAACCAGGTTCTGATTAACTAAACTTAGCTCGTGCTGCTTGCGTTGACGCGAATCACTGTAAATCCAAAACAGCGTACTGATAAATAGCATTGCTATAAAAGATGGTACCCCCATCATACTCCTACCAATGAAACGCCTATCTTTTATTTTTGGTCTGAAGGGCTGGTAGATCAAGTCTTTGTTTTCACTTAGAAAACGATCATTCTCAATCACTTCCTCCCATTCTTTATCAAGTTGAGTAAAAGGTGCCGGACCACCGCCCCGGCGTCCATTAGAAAAATGAAAAATAATCCCGGTAAGAAAAATGGTTATCAGTATACCCAGTAGGTATTTCAAATACTGACCGCGCCCTATAAATCTTGGCAAGAGCCAATAAGCATTGATGTAAAATATGATTATACTGGCTACTAATGTTCTAATAACAAAAACAATGGCATCTGCAGTATCCATTATAATAAGGGGAAAATAAGACAATAGAAGTCCGAAGCCAATCCACCAGGAGGCATGCACTAATATCTCTTTACGCTTAAGTCGTGCCCATTTTATCATATTACAAAAATACCGCATTTTCAATTATTGGATTTTCTTTTCTACAAACAACCTTATTTTATCTACCAACGGCCAATATATCGATTCTTTGAACGGGAACCGTGGTTAGTAGAGAAAGATTATTGGAACATTGAATAGTTTTTTCTTGCTATTTGTCTTTTACCACTTTTGCTTTAGAAAGTTTAATAAACGTAATCAATATGGAAACAAATCGCCCCCCGCCTGTCTGTAACATCTCTCCAAATTCATCAGGAGTATTTTTTAATAACCTTGTATATTGCTCCTTTAGGCGAAGTTGTACTTTCATAAAGTACAAAATGATTCACCTGAAAAATACAGCCAACCACTTCCTTCTTCAATCCTTCATCCATCATCTGTTTTTCATTAGCCTTCAATCCTCGCCGGTATTTCTTTATCCTGGCCAGTGTTATATGTGGCGAATATTTTATTACCGTATTTTCGCCATTAATCGCCTTATTAATCCGTTGCTGAAGTTTAATCAATGGTTTTGATTCATTAACACCACACCATATTACTCTTTGGGAATATGAAGTGAAGGTTCCCAATTGGCTCAATTGCAGTTTAAATGGCCTGAATTGCACTGCTTCTAATTTTTCCTTAATCAACTCACATTCATTAGCATCTGCCTCTCCTATAAACAAAAGAGTTAAATGGAAACTTTGAGTCAATCGTGCCTTCAGTGACGAAAATTCTTTTTGCGCCAGAACCAACACATCTTTAACAGCTTCACAATCTATAGCAACAAATAGCCTCATTTGAATTACCTGTCATTATCACTGTCATCTCTGCCAATTTCCCAAAATGGATAATCATATTCCTCATCAGGCCATTCTTTCACCGGTTTTTGAGGACCTTTATTCCGATAAATAATCGCTAATACACCACCAGCTACCGTGCCCCACAAATGTGATTCCCATGAATAAGGCACGTCCCATTTTAAAGGAAAAATACCCCAAATCATTCCGCCATACAGAAAAATGACCATTAAGGAAATCGCCATCAAAGGAATATAGTTACGAATGAAACCACCAACAATAAGAAAAGCAGCTAATCCATAAATAACACCACTGGCACCAATGTGCCAGGCATCGCGGGCTCCCAGCCAAACCCACAGGCCCGTTAGCAGATAGATAAAGACAAAGACTTTAATGGATATTCCGCGATAGAAATAAAACAATGAAGTGCCTAAAACAAACAAAGGCACTGCATTGGCAAAAAAATGCTCCCAATCGGAATGTATTAACGGCGACAACAGAATTCCTGACAAACCTGCTACAGACATTGGTTTGATGCCCCATTCAACAAAGCTGAACCCTTCTAAAGTCTCTATTAACTTTAAAGTGAAGGTCACTACAAGGAAAAAAAGTGGAATTAGTATCGCTGTCTTTATCTTCTTAAGTTCTATGTCAGATAGTTTCGTCAATCTATTTTAGTAGTTTTTTCAATGTGGTCACAAACTGTTCTATATCTTCTTCTGTGGTATCAAACGAAGTCATCCATCGTACTTCTGAACGATGTTCATCCCAAACATAAAAGAAAAATTCTTGTTGCAGCGGTTCAATTATCTCTTTAGGTATAATTGCAAAAACACCATTAGAATCAACTCTTTGCGTTAATTCGACTCCTTCAACAGCCGACACTTTTTCTCCTAATAACTTAGCCATTTTATTAGCATGACCCGCATTATCCAGCCAAAGATTGTTTTGCAACAAACGTGCAAACTGAGCCGAAATAAAACGCATTTTAGAATGTAATTGCGTTGATTGTTTTCGGATATACTTCACACTTTCAGCCAGTTTAGGATCAGCAAAAACAATAGCTTCACCAAACATTAATCCGTTCTTTGTTCCTCCAAACGATAATACATCAACACCTGCATTAATGGAAATATCAGCCAGGGAACAACCTAAAGCTGCAGCTGCATTGGCTATTCGTGCTCCATCCATATGCAGGTATAAACCAAGACTATGAACATATTCAGCTATCGCTTTAATCTCATCAATGGAATAAATAGTTCCCAATTCGGTTGCCTGCGTTATGGAAACCATTTTCGGTTGTGCATGATGCTCAAAACCAAAACCATGCATGTATTTAGCAATTTGCTCGACTGTTATCTTCCCATTATTGGTTTCAACCGGTAAAAGCTTACATCCCGAGAGTTTCTCAGGCGCACCGCATTCATCAACATTAATATGTGCGGTATTAGCACAAACCACTGCATTAAACGACTGCGTTAAAGCCTGAATAGCAATCACATTGGCCCCGGTGCCATTGTACACAAAAAAAGTCTCTGTTTGCTGTCCAAAGCATTGTTTAAATATCTGTTGAGCTTGCTCAGTATTTTGATCATCACCATATCCAACAGCATGACCCACATTCGCCTCAGCTATTGCTTTTAATATTTCAGGATGAACGCTTGCATTATTATCACTGGCAAATCCTCTTAATTGCTTCATTTATTATCTTTTATTTTATTTCTGTAATTCGATAGAAAAAATTCATACATATCTTTAGAAATACATCGGTAGCCAATCTCAGCTTCATCAATAAAGAAGTAATGCCCTCCCCAATTGTGCTTAACTGAAAGAAAAACCCGACGCTTTTCATCTAACACAAAAACATGTCTTTTAATTGTCCTGTTTTTAAGTTTAAATTCCTCAATTGTTTCTCCTTCCTCATATTTGGTTTCTAAAGCAGGTACATCAACCATTTCGTTATAATCAATAACTAATTCATTGTTATCAGATGGATCCAGGCTTCCAACCGTTTGCTGTTTCTCTTCTCTTTTCACGGCTTTAACCGGCTTTTTCTTTATTTTATCACTTTTTACTGCAACCGATTTTTTTGTTTTATTCATGGAGGACTGTCCCTTTTCCCTCATCTGGTCAATCCGGTATTTCACTTTCAATGAATAATCTATATCATGCTCAAAATCCCCTAAACTTTCATCATAACGAATTTTAGCTATGGGATTTTTAAAAAACACAGTATCAACACCTTCAAACACCTTAAACAAGCGAACGGGCATATGATATGGTTCAATAGCCGATGGTTGTTTACCGGAAGGTAACACAGTTGAAAACTCGATAACTTTAGATACGTAACCTGTTTTCCTAAACTTAAAGTAATAGGTCTTATTCCAATTTAATGAAGTTCTGAAATGCCCGGTTGGAGATAATTGTAGCGCTTGTGTGCTGTTATTGCCTGACAGTTCAACTATCACATCATTATAAATATTATTAACATCCAGTATTTCACCACTCACTACGTATTGAGCTGTGGCTTGTATATAAAACAGAAAGCCGGTTAAACAAAAACCGGCTCTAATATATGTTTTATAAATACTTTTCACTTATTGAGGCTATTGTTCGCCTAAAAGTAAGAAATTAATCATTAAAAACTAACAATGGTGTAGTTGAATGGAACAACATTTTTTTCGCCAGATTAGGATTGATAATACGACTGATCAAATTCCTTTTTCTTCTGGTAAAAGAAAGAATATCAATATGATTTTCTCTGACATAGCTTTCGATTCCCACAAATAAATCTTCATGTTCAATTAAATCACATTTTACCAACTCCTCATTATAGTTCTTTTTGATATGTTCCTTTAAACCAGCCATTCTGACTTCATCCCACTGAGAATGTTCTTTAGAGCTGACATGACCGCAGGTTACATTAATATCCAATGGTCGAATCAGCTTCTCAAGTTTCTCCAGCGAACGAAAATCAGCTTCTTGAAAATCGGTGGCATAAAGAAGGTTTTTCATACCTCCCAGGCCATCATACCGGAAGTTTTCGGGTATCGCCATAACAGGCACCCTCGCTGCCTCCATAACTTCTGCTGTAACACTACCTATAAGATCACTGGCTTTTCTGTCAGATCCACGAGTTCCCATAATAATTACCAGCGGACGATACACCTTGCTGTATTTAACAATTTCATCTTCAGCAATCCCTTTAACCATCTCCATTTTTAGTGAAACCGGCTTTGTTAGCTGTTCATTCTTCTTATTGAGATAGGATTTCATCTCTTCCATTCCTTCTTTAGCTTTCTCCTCTAGTTCCATTACCATTTCTTCGGTATTTACTTCATAAGCGAAGGTATCAGAGAATGGCATGGTGCTGATTATCGGATTGAAATAGGTATGAAAAACAGTTAACTCAGCTTCAAGTTGCTGAGCAATATCCATGGCGAACTCAGCTGCCTTACGCGAATACTCAGAAAAATCTACCGGCAGCAATATTCTGGGAGGGATATTTTCGATTTCAATAGGCTCTAACTCTTCCTGCATCATGCTTTCAAGTACATTCATAGCACTTTCCAGATGCTCCTCCGATATTCTCACCTTAACACCTGTTGAAATAGCTCCCTGAATCAAATTAGTATTTTCAAGAAAGCACTCAACCCCCTCAGCTTCGAGCATTGACTTAAGAATATGAGCTTTTTCGAAGGATAATACGACTAAAGTGATGATTTTTTCTGCCATAGCTGTAAAGTTTAGAAGTCAGACACGTTTTCAAAAAAAGTTAACTCAAAAACGAGAAAAAATCAACCCAATTGCCCTATTTATTTAAGCCCCAATCCTTGATACAGAATACACCCCTTTTATATTTTTAATTTTCTTAATTAAAGTCGACAAACTATTGGTATTATCCACAAAAACTGTCACATTCCCTTCGAAGGTGCCCTCATTAGAATCAATAGAAATCGATCTGATTTTCACTTTCATTTCTCTGGAAATAACCTGCGAGATATTGGTAACAATTCCTATGTCATCAAGTCCTGTCACTTTCAATGTAGCCTGGTAACTTGTATCTGCCCCTGTTGTCCATTGTGCTTTTACAATCCGATAGCCAAACTTGGTGTGCATATCTGTTGCATTAGGGCAGTTTTTACGGTGAATTTTAATGCCACCCATGGATGCAACAAAGCCAAATATTTCATCGCCAAAAATCGGATTACAGCACTTTGCCAGTTTATATTCAACATTGGTCAGACTTTTGTCAATCATCAACACATCATCATCCGGCAATTCATCTGTCCCTGCAACAAAGTTTTCCGCACTCCTTTCCTTTTCAGCTTCAACAGCCTCTTCATCCTTTTTCTCCGACCGAACAATATAATCCTTTATACGCGCAAAATCGATCTTATCAATGGCAATAGCACGCATAAAGTCCTGCACGGTTTTGTAAGCAAAGAACTTAACTAATTGATTAAGTAACTGGTCATTTAGTTCATATTTCCAATTCTTTAACCTCCTCACAAGCATCTCACGTCCAATTTCAGCTTCTTTGTATTCAATATCTCTTAAAGCCTGCTTAAGTTTAGACTTTGCTTTTGAAGTAACAACAATATTTAACCAGTCCTTTTTAGGCTCCTGGTTACCGGACGTCTGAATATCAACATGGTCTCCATTCTTTAATACATACTTTATGGAAACATTCTTATTGTTGACACGGCCGCCTAAACATTTCTTTCCTACTTCAGAGTGAATTTCAAAAGCAAAATCAAGGACTGTTGCACCCTTTTTTAGACGGCGCAGGTCGCCTTTGGGTGTAAATACAAATACCTCTTCATCATATAAATCCAGCTTAAAGTCATCAATAAAATCGACAGCATTAAGCTCCGGATTTTCAAGTATTTCACGCACATTAGCCAGCCATTCATCCATCCCCTTTTCACCTTTATGACCTTTATATTTCCAGTGTGCAGCAAGGCCTTTTTCGGCTACTTCATTCATGCGTTCTGTACGAATCTGAACTTCAACCCATTTTTGCTCAGGACCAAGAACGGTCGTGTGTAAAGATTCATAGCCATTCGATTTTGGAACTGAAATCCAATCACGCAAACGACTTGGGTTGGGTTGATATTTATCTGTTACCACTGAGTAAACCTGCCAGCACTCGGCCTTCTCTTTTTCCAATTCACTATCAAGAATAACCCGAATGGCAAACAAATCGTATACATTCTCAAACTCGGTATTCTGCTTTTTTATTTTATTATATATGGAATGTATTGTTTTCGTTCGTCCCTTTATCTCAAATTTCAACCCTTGTTTACCCAACTGATTTTCCAACGGTTCAATAAACTCTTTAATATATTTATCGCGAGCCCGTTTCGTTTCATTTAACTTGCGAGCAATAAATGAATACATCTCCCGGTTGGTAAATTTCATAACCAGGTCTTCCATTTCGGACTTGATATTGTATAAGCCTAAACGATGCGCCATTGGGGCATATAAATATCCAACCTCACTGCTGATTCGCTCCTGATCTTCATTACTGTACAATGCCAGATTACGCATGGTGCGAAGCCTGTTGGCAATAATCAACAATACAACACGAATATCTTCAGCAAAGGTGAGCAGTAACTTTCTGAAGTTCTCATTTCTAATGGAGGTGTTTCTACTGTATAATTCTCCAACCTTAACCAGGCCTCTGGTAATAATAGCAACCTGCTTTCCAAAGTCCTTTTCAACCTGATCTTCGCTAACAGCACCTTCCAGTACCGAATCATACAACAAAGCTCCTATTACTGCAACCCTGCTCAATCCTAACTCATTAACAACAACCAGGGCCACCTCTAAAGACTCTTTAATCTTTATCTCTCCTGCCTCATTGCGAGCTACTACACCATCACTTAAAGTTGCCAGGCTTAATGCCTTTCGAATCAAATCAATATCACCTTCATTCATTAGTGGCATACTAGCTTTTAAAAGCTGTCTGTACACCTGTTGTACTTCTTTTCTTTCATCGTTCGAAACAACATTATTTAATTCCATCCTCACCCCGTTTAAACTGCTTGGTTTTATATAATCTGTAATAATAAAGCACTTTAAAAATATTAACTCTGATGATGTAATATTTTATTTTATTCATGCTTATAGTGTCTGTAAAGTTATAACTTTATCAAAATATCTGATAACAGATAGATAGTGTATGTTATTTTGTAGTGACAATCTATGGTATTTTTTCCATTAACGAGATGATTTGCTCCACTAAATAAATTGACATATCAATGAAGCTTTTGTACCTTATTAGCTTTAATAACCGTAAATTATAAGGCCATGAAGTATACTGGATTATTTTTAGGAGGTTTGTTGACCGGAGCAGCTCTGGGGGCCTCAATTGCGTTACTATATGCTCCTCAAAAAGGTAGCGAAACACGTGAGCAAGTAAAAGGAAAACTCAAAGAAATGGAAGCTGAATTGCAACAGCTTAGAGAAAAAGTAAAAGTTAAAGGTGGAGAGCTTAAGGAAGAAATGAAGGTTAAGATGAATGATTTAGAAAAGAAGATCGAAAACCTTATTAAAGAATACAAGCAAAACCTTGAACCTACTCATGGGGCCAATTAATTTTGGGCTTAACGAACTTTTATAACCTGATATCCCGGAAATTTATTTTCGGGGTATTTTCTTAACACACATCATGAAAGAAAAACTAAATGAAGAAATTAATGAAGTTAAAGATGATTTTGAAGAGTATGTTAATGCTCGTCTGGATTTAGCAAAACTTCATGCCGCAGAAAACCTTTCCCGCTTCTTTTCAGGGATGATTCTGAAAATTGGTTTATTCTACCTTCTATTCTTTGTATTACTTTTTGTGTCTCTGGCAGCAGCATTCTGGCTTAATCACCTATTCGATGGTAAAGGCATTGGTTTTTTTATTGTTGCTGGTTTTTACCTGCTTTTAGCATTATTGTTTTTAGCACTAAGAAAATCACTTATTCAAAAACCGGTTATTCAATCTTTTATCCAATTATTTTTCCCTAAATACACTGAATACGATGAATTTAAGTAGAAACTCCTATAGTCACATAAAATCTTTTGAAGATTTTGAAAACGAAAAAATGAAGCTTTATTTCCAGATTAAGCTATCTGAAAAAAAGCTGGAACTACGTTATATTGAATTGGTTTCTTTCTTAAACCCTATGCGATTTGTACCTTTTTTGGTGAACAGCTGGTTAACCCCCATTGCGCTGTCAATCAAAAACATCATAATTGGATTCTTTACTAAAAACGGAACGAATTGCTCCAATACAAATGAGGAAAAGGAAGAAAAAAGCAATTAGATCACTCAAATAAGATAAAAAGTTTTTCTTTTTAATGTTATTATTACTAATTTTGCAGCCGGTTTGCGTAACCTCTTATTGAACAAGGGAGTCAGGTAATGTTGCGTGAATAAAGTTTAATCCAATAAAAAATTCCAAAAATGGATTTAATTAAAGTAGCCGAAGCCGCTTTTGATGGTGGAGTTGAAATGCCTGAGTTCGGTCCTGGTGATAACATCGCAGTATCGTACAAGATTAAAGAGGGTAACAAAGAACGTATTCAGGTATTTAAAGGCGTTGTTATCCAAATTAAAGGACAGGGAAACAACAAACGTTTTACTGTTAGAAAAATCTCTAACAACGTTGGTGTTGAGCGTATCTTCCCTTTTAACTCACCATTTATTGAAAAAGTTGAGTTATTACGTCAGGGTAAAGTTCGTCGTGCTAAGTTATTTTACTTACGCGGTCTTACTGGTAAAAAAGCTCGTATCAAAGAGAAAAGAAACTAGACCATTATATAATGGTATTAAAAAGCCCGGATTTACATCCGGGCTTTTTTTTGTTTGTTATTCTGACAACCTGAGGTCGAACTCAGGTTGATAGTATCTTTTCAAAATATAAATCATGAATGGTAAAGTGCGACAGCCAATAAGCCGATGTACTTGAAGTAGTGATTAAAGGATTTACACTTCGTCCACTATATGAATAATAGCATCCGCCTGAAGCAATATCAAACAGACTTCTTCCAATAGAATTATCACCCAGGTACCAGTAATGCACCGAATTAGCCAGGTTTAAATACTTCTCAATCCTGGTCATTTCAAACATTTTAGCATATAGCTCCGTCATATAAAAAGCCTCAGTGACATATGAAATAGTTGATATTTCACTATCATCTCTTCCCTTTTGCTTACCAATTATCTTAGGGTTATACCTCGAATCGACAAAAACATAACGCTCAATAAAACGGACACTCCTCTTTGCAACAGATAACAGTTCTTCGTTATTCAACAGTTCGCAGGCGCTTAATAGGGCCAGTGGAATAAGACCAACCTGCTCAGAAACCAACTCCTCATGCCATTGCCAAACCTGCAAAGTGTCTGAAGGAAATAAATCAGATATCTGCCCGGTCCACTTCTTCATTAATTCAATTAGTTCCTGATTACTATGCTCACTTTTGAGAAGCTCAACAATTCCGATTAATGCTGCTGCTTTTGATTTCGTGTTGACGAAATTAACTTCAGCCAGCAATTGCAGAATCATTTCATAGGCAATATCCTTAATACCATTATCATTAACGGCCGAATATACGGCACCCAATGCCCAAACGGCATAGCCGAAATCATATTCTGTTATTGTTTCACACGGTTCAAAACGATAATTAAGCGACGATGCCCATGTACCCGAATCACTCCTGAAAAGCTTTATAAAGCCTATACCCTGCCTGATTAACTGAATATTTTTGTTATCATATTTCAATCCATTGGCTTTCAATAATACCTGAAGAGTCATGGCATTAGATAATAGCGAATACCCTGAAGAGTAATCCGGGATGCCAAATTTTGAATCATTAACAAACCCATTATTATTCTTCAGTGCGAGGAGTTGACTAAAATTAACAGCCGGTAAAACTTCAGGAGCAAACGACGAAACCAACTGTTTTTCTTTTGCTTTGACCGGAATACCTGTTATTATTTCTTTGATTTTTTTAATGCCAACAACCCAGGAGTTCTGAGCACCGTATAAAGAAGCATTCTCGCGATACACCTTTGCTTCATTCCGGTTCCTCATCATATTTAAAAGCTCTGATGTCAGTTCACTAACAGAGCGAAACGCAAAAAAGCTGCCTTTCCGATCTTCCAGTAACTCTTTAGCAAACCAGGTAGGACTCGAAATAACAGCAGCCCCACTTGATACAGCAGTTGATAAGAAAGAATCCTCCAGAACACGTTCCTGAAGCTCTGAAGCTACATATGCGTCAACAGCATTCATTACGTACTCCAATTCACCCTCAATGTATTTATAGTCAATAAAACTGACGTAATGCGCAACGCCTCTTTGCATTGCTAAGCGCTTTAATACTTTTTTATACTCGGCATTTATCCGGTTATTGCCACTGGTATCTACAATCACCAGGCCCGTTCCTTCATAGCTTTTTTGAAGAGCCGATAATGCATTTATGATGGTTTCAAAACCACTGGCAGCACACATAGGCCCACATGACAGGATATACTTTTGGTAATCAACACCAAGTATCTGCCTTAACTTATCTGATGAAATTGAATCAAAAACAGAGACTCCATAGTCGGTTCTGTGAATATTATCCCTGTTTACCTTATAATAATGTTCCAAAAACTCAATTGCCAGGCGACTAAAGACCATTACCTTTTCAGATTTACCAGCCAAATAACTGACAATCGCCTTTTCCCTTTCTTTGGGTTCACTGCTAACAGCATGAAAGACTGACAAAAGAGGAACTTGAATTTGCGAAGCCAGGGCTAAGATATAGTCACCATTTCTTCCACCGTAAGCATCAGGATGATGTTGCAAAATACAGGCATCATACCTTGAATTAATAATTTCAACTGCTTTCTGATAATCTTCCAATTGATGGCGATCGAATGTGCATCTGTCGTTATCAGGTTTATCTCCGAAGGTGAATAAATCAGCTTCTTCACCTTCTTCGGCAAATTCCAATAAATATGATCTCAACTTATCAGAATATCTTGAAATATGAGGTAATCCTTCTAGTTCTGGTGCAAGTATCAGTATTTTCATCCCACTGTTGTTT
>JAKSBD010000068.1 GCA_022361295.1 Bacteroidales bacterium | reverse complement strand
TTTGCAAAAATGATATTTTTACAACGCTTACGATCTCGTTTGTTACGACCAATCATATCCATATTAACAACCAGTTCCACATCCTGCTCTATTGTTTTAGCGAAATGCCTGGAGCCGTACAATCCCTTCTCTTCAGCATCAAACAAGCAGAAATAGATGGTTTGTTCAGGCTTATAACCGGCTTCCTTTAAACGCTTCGCTATCTCAACTACGGCTACTGTTCCCGATGCATTATCATCAGCTCCAGGGTAGTAATTTCGTAATTTCTCCCCTTTCGTTTTGCGCGAGTAAGTTGAATCAACATGGTCGTAATGCGCACAAAATACAATAGCAGGCATTTGAGGTTGCGTTCCTTCTATTTTAGCAATTACATTACGATATGTCGTTACTGCAATCGAATCTTGTTTTTCAGAAAAATTGTATACTTCCTCTACAGTATCATTTGACTCCTTCAGCTTTCCAAAACGTTTTTCATTTGCCACCAGAACGTTCATATGTTCAAGTTCCTTCAGGTAATCGTCGCAAGCCTTCTTATCATGAGCATAATGCAAATAGTTCGTCAAAACATAAACCTCATAGGCATCATCAGCTTTCTTCAGGCTCTTTAAATTTATACGAAAACTTTTTTGTCGCTTTTTATCGGGCATTAATAACATGTAACCATTTACTCCGTCATTTGCCGCGTAATGTGTCTTAATTTTTTGAACACCTTCATCAAATGATTCAATATTGAACAGCACAAAAACGCTGGAATCTTTTTTAAGATTTTCATCCAGCTCTTGCGGCTTCACAAACTTAAAAGATCCATTCTCTGTAAAGTGACTTGTTTTATTTATATGTGTTACCCCAATGGTATCGTTCCCTAACACCAGGGTTGAAGGACTACCAAACTTTCGACTTCTTGTAAAATCCTGATAATACTGGCTTGAATCAGAGAAAACGCTTAAGCCAGCCGTATGAAATTGTTTGGCAATAAACTCTGCCGCCAGTCGTCCCTCATTCGTTCCGGCTATTCGTCCGTTTAATTCCTCTGAGGCCAGATAGTAAACATGATCCTTTATGGTTTGCTCGCTCACTTGAGTGAAAGCTGATTGTTCACCCCAAAGAATAGTGAAAACAATTGCTAAAGCAATCTGAATCTTTCTCATACAGTTTAAAGTTAAATTAGGTTATGCAGAAAATCTGCTTATGCGAAAATAATAAGTCTGGAAAATATTAAACAATAAATTCCCTTATTTATTACCCAGCTTATTATTTCATTCATAAAAAAATCCCTTTCGATCTTTACCGAAAGGGATGAATAATAACCTAAAACAAACTTTATATTTTCTACGCTCTTTTTCTTTGCATGCAGCAAACGCGTTGCGAATTATAATTCATACACAATTCGAACATTGGGCAATATTGCGGTAAGTAATCACACATTTCAACATCAACTACCTGATTGTTGACTGGAAAAACCTGATGATTTAAGGCGTGACGAAAGTGACCATATTTGACTTTGGCTGTTACACAAACTTCAAAAATAGGATTTAAGCCATATGCCTTAAACACTTCATAAAATTCATCAACAACTTTTTCTGCCTCTGAGTCAGTCAAATAATCGACATTCGGAAAGAAAAGCTTCTCCATCCCAATCAAATCACCAACCTTAATTCCTGCATGTTCATCATTATGATACAAATCAAAATCATGCATTTCAGGAACTTTAAAAAATAAAGATAGATTATGAGTTGATTTTGCTCTTGCTTCTCTCAGATCTTCTATCAATTGTTCTAAGTACCTTTTCATCATTCCTATTTTTCCACCCTACCGCATACAACGAAAAAAAACGCTTACGGTTACAAAAAGGTGCGGTTAATATTCGATTAATTTTCAGTTCCTTAAACCCATTATTTATGCCAAAGTGTAATAATTACAATTAATTGCCTTTTGTTAACATCCATTAAGTGAGTAATTTTACCCTTGAATTTTGAAAAACACTCCCGAATGATTGTCGACTTATTTGTGCCATGCTTCATTGATCAGCTTTATCCCAGCACAGCCTGGAACACCATTAAATTATTAGAAAGTGCCGGTTGCGAAGTCCATTACAATCCTAATCAAACCTGTTGTGGCCAGCCCTTGTTTAATGGTGGAGATGTTAAGTATTCGGGCAAACTGGCAGAAAAGTTTGTAAGCGATTTTCCGCACGATCGCCCCATTGTAACGCCTTCAGCCTCATGTGCAGCCTATATTAAAAATCACTATAGTCAATTAGTTGGTACCAAAGATGCCCAACGATTGAAGGAGAATATATTTGAATTATCAGATTTTCTGGTCAATCAGCTGTCGAAGACCGATTTTGGTGCAGTGTTTCCACATAAAATAACGTACCATGATGCCTGCTCGGCCCTTCGTGAATATGGTTTAAAAGATGAACCGCGTCAATTGTTAAAGAATGTTAGTGATATAGAGCTGATTGAGATGCCCAAAAGAGATGAGTGTTGCGGTTTTGGTGGCACATTTATGATTAAATATGCGCCTATTTCAACGGCTATGACGGAACAAAAAGTTGAAAATGCGCTATCAACAGGCGCCGAATACATCGTTTCAAGTGAAGCTTCATGCCTGATGAATATCCAAAGCTATATTAACGAGCAGAATGTAGCCATAAAAACAATGCACATTGCTGATATACTGGCTGTCAATCTTTAAAAGACTTATTTAACGCGTTTAATAATACTATCAGTAAGCACTTTATAGATCTCTTGCAATTCAGATCCTGAATCAAGTGATTTCAAATGCTTATCAATTATCTTATAATCTTTTCGTGATGCCGGACCTGTTTGAGTCGCTGAAGGAGAAGCCTTTTGAACTTTTGATGCAGTTTCCATAATCAGAGGGTGTAATAACTCAAATGATAAGTTGCTTTTATCAAGCACATCTTCAGCCAACCGGTACATATGATTGGCAAAGTTACAGGCATAAACTGCTGCAATATGTAAATTGCCTCTTTGCATTGAACTGGCCTGAATAACATGATTGCTTAATTCCCGACCCAAATTCATCAGAGTGCATTTGATAGTATCATCATTACTCTCAACCAGTATTGGGATATTTGAAAAATCAACGTCCGTTTCTTTTGTGAAAGTCTGAAACGGATAAAAGACACCATAGTTTGAGAAACGGTCCAGCACGTCTATTGAGATACTGCCAGCCGTGTGCACAACAATACCTTTTACATCAGGCATTGCCTCAGCCACACCAGACAACACATCGTCTTTAACAGATAAAATGTATAAATCGGCCTTTACATTTATCTGTTCCAGATTACATATCGCTTCTGCATTAATTACTTCGGCCAGCGACCGGGCATTTTCAATGCTTCTGCTAAAAACCTGAATAACTGAATGTTTTGCCGCATAAAGCTTTTTTGCCAGATGACTTGCTACATTTCCCGAACCAATTAATACTATATCCATGATAAATGCTTTTATGCGAAGATAAGTAAGATCGAAGATATGATAAACTGAATGATTGACTAAAACTCTACCATTAGCCCAATAGTTGGTAATATAGTACCCGAAGTTGTATTGATCTCTTTTAATTTATAGCGTTGCTCTTCTATGGGAGCTCCTGGGTTGATAATAATTGGCCTGTTATTATCATCCAGTTCCTGTATTAATTCAGGTGCCTGATCAGATTTCGAGTTGTACAGGTTTTGAATATCTATATAAAAACCGAGTGTCATTTTCTTCAAATACCATGATTTATCAATGCGTAAATCCAATTGATGAAAATTGTCTAACCGTTTGGCATTAAACTGTGAATAATCAAGATACTGCCTGTTTTGAGCATCCCATGCTAACACCAGCGACGACTTTTCTTCATCGTATGGTGTGTATGGCAAGCCACCTACAAAACGCCACTTAACACCCAGATCCCAGTTTTTACCTAAACTTTGATTACCGGTAAAGGTAAACAGGTGTCGACTATCCCATGATGAAGCTATATAGGCATCTTCCCAGTTGGTAAATTCACTTCTTACATATGTGTAGGCCGCAATCAAATTCAGGCCTTTAGTTGTGCGTGTACGCACTAACAGCTCGCCACCGTATGCTTTCCCCTTCGAATCAGGGGTAACTTCTTCATCTCCAAATATCCCAAAATCACCTCCTTTACTGGCCATTGAGATAGAATCCTTAACCGAGAAAGGATAATCATCATATACCTTATAAAAACCTTCAAGAGTAATTCGGGTGTGATTGTTTGGCCTGAATTCCAAACCACCCACCAGATGATCTGATTGCATATATTTTAAACCGTTGGATTTATTAACCAGCTCACCATCATTATTTCGATAACCCATTGTTGTGTATGCCGGATTTTGGTAATAACGTCCCACATTCATATTAAAATATACATCAGGCAATAGCATATATGATGCAGAAACCCTTGGACTGAACTGGTCAAACAAGTTATTCATTTGTGCAGAATAACTATTGGCATCCATCCGTATTCCCGCCGATAAGGTTAGGCGATTGTTGAAAAACGGATGCGAAACAGAGCCAAAAACAGACCATTTTACAAAATCCAGTTCTGACGAATAGTTAATCTCAGATGGCTTATTATCCTCAAAAACCTTGAAATAAGTATCGTTAAGATACTGTACATACTGAGTTCCAAAACCAACGTTAATTGTGAAATCATTGGGTCGGGCAGTATATTCTACTCTGAATTTATTTTCTATCTCATCAGATGAATAATCTGTGAGTAAATTCTCAGGAGTTTCAACATTATCCTGGTACTTGTAAGCTTCGTTATATAAGTGATTGCGACTAAGAAAGGTTGAAATATAACTACGTCCGAAGAAATGTTTATATGCAGCACCAATAGTATAATTCCATTGGTTATTCACGGGTAAATAATCGAGCACATACAGGTTCTCCTCTGTAGGTTCAGCATTTTTGTTCAGTTTAAATTTATCAATGGCCCCAACACCAAGAAAAGTAATTTCATTTTTAGCATCAATGCGGGTTCGTGTTTTAAACTGAAAATCGGTAAAGGTTGGCAAAAACGGTAAGCCCAAAGCATCAAATAAAAACTGAAGGTACGATCGTCGGACTGAAGCAATCATCCCCGTTTTATCACTCAAAGGAGCAGTTGTAGTCAGGGAAACTTCTGATGCCCCAACCGTTCCTTTAAAGTGGGGAGTATCATCTCGCACATCAATCTGCTTAAATTCAAATACCGAACTTAAGGCATTACCTTTTGAAACCGGAAATGCACTAGAGTAAAAATCTACTTCGCGAATAAAATCAACGTTCAGAATACCAACCGGTCCACCGGAAGCTCCTTGTGTGGCGAAATGATTGATATTAGGTATCTCTATACCGTCAATAAAAAATCGATTCTCTGAAGGTCCACCACCACGGACAAATAAATCATTTCGAAAAGAGCTGGAGCTTCCAACTCCTGGGAAAGACTGCAGTACTTTAGATATATCACGATTAGCACCTGCACTTTTTTCTATCTGATCAATCCCAATGCGCCTCAACGAAACGGGCGCCTCTGCTTTAACGGCAAAAGGAGATGCTGTAATTTGCACTTCATCCAGTGCCTCTGATGTACTCTCCAATTCCACTTCAATATAATTTTTACGCACCTGCGAAACATTCACCTCCTCTGTTATCAACGGTTTATAGCCAATAGAGGACAATTGAAGGCGAACAAACCCAGGTGAAAGATCACGAAGTTCAAATCGCCCCAGCGAATCGGATATGGTTCCGGTTGTTGTTTCAAAAACAACAATATTAACAAAAGGAATAGGCTCATTCGTATAGGCATCTTTCACCAATCCGTTTATACTGCCCTTTTGTGCAGATACAATACCAGAGTATGTGATTAGTATCAATAGTGATAATATGCGGCTCATTTGTTGAATTTCTGAATTATAAATTTAAACACAATGACCAGCAAATAGTTTATGCAAACATCAAAAAATATACAAATGAATACTTTAGCTTTAAAATGACATTGCTCATTTATAGTTGTATCAACAATACATAGTTTAGCGCATTAGAGACTAAATCTAGTTTTTTTGTTACCTTGCTGTTACAATCAAAATCCATGAATCGAAAATCACTCTTCCGACAGTTTTTAGTATGGCGTTTAAGACATGTCAGTAATCGCCAGTTTATGATGATTCTGAGTATTTTGGTCGGTATTGGAGCTGGTCTGGCTGCAGTTGTTATTAAAAATTCTGTTCATTTTATCAGTGATCTGGTTCACCATTACACACAAAGTGGCAAAGGCTATTTATACCTTATTACTCCTTCAATTGGTATATTTTTATCAGTTTTATTCATTAAGTATGTTATTAAGCGTCCTGTAAGGCATGGTATACCCAATGTACTCTATGCTATTTCTAAAAATCAGGGGCAGATGAACCGGCATAATATGTTTTCATCAATTATAACAAGTGCTCTGACGGTCGGATTTGGTGGAAGTGTCGGACTTGAGGGACCTACCGTTTCAACCGGAGCAGCTATTGGCAGTAATATTGGTCAATTGTTTCGTTTAAACTACCGACAGATAAAACTGCTGTTGGGTTGTGCATGTGCAGGAGCTATGGCGGCCATTTTCAAAGCCCCCATTGCTGCTATCGTATTTGCTCTGGAGGTGATAATGCTTGACTTAACACTAGCATCTCTGGTACCTATTTTAATGGCTTCTATCTCAGCCGTTGTCACATCCTACCTCTTTATGGGTCAGGAAGTGGTTTACCCTTTTGAGGTTACCACTACCTATGAAATGATCGACTTAGCCTATTACATTGTATTAGGTATTTTAGCTGGATTTGTAGCCACATATTTCACCCGTGTTTATATCTTAATTGAACAATGGTTTGAGAAATTTAAGAAGAGTCGCATGCGCTTGTTGATCGGTAGTTTATTACTAGGTTCGCTCTTATTCTTTTTCCCTTCGTTATATGGTGAAGGTTATGAATTTATTAACCAGGCACTTGCCGGTGACACCAGCCATGTATTTGACGGTTCTGTTTTTGCTTCATTAACCGATAATTTTGCCGCCATGGCTTCTATTCTGAGCATAATAATATTGCTTAAAGTGGTAGCAGCCTCGTTAACCTTTGGTAGCGGTGGTGTTGGTGGTATCTTTGCTCCTACATTGTTTATGGGTGCCAATACCGGACTTCTGTTCGCTTCAATTATTAATAAGTTGGGCATACATCAATTACATGTGCCTAATTTTGCTTTAATTGGCATGGCGGGTTTAATAGCCGGTGTTTTGCAGGCTCCTTTAACCGGAATTTTCTTAATTGCGGACTTATCGGGCGGTTACGAAATGTTTTTACCCTTAATGATTACAGCTACAGCTTCATTCGCTACTACTAAAACATTTGCCACACACTCTGTTTATACCCATCAGTTGGCTAAGCGCCGCGAATTAATTACACATGATAAAGACCACGCTGTCTTAACCATGATGGAAGTAAAGAACCTGATTGAAACAGATTTTGCAAAGATTAAACCAGATGCAACGCTTGGTGATTTGGTTGAAGTTATATCAGAAGCTCACCGCAACCTCTTTCCGGTTGTTGATAGTGAAGGTCAGTTACACGGGATGATTAAGATGGATGACATTCGTAAAATTATCTTTAAACCCGACCTGTACGAATCGACGCTTGTAAAAGACCTGATGTATATGCCCGAATACTACATCAGTCCTGATGATACCATGGAGGATTTAGTAGAGATGTTCCGTAAATCCAGTCGCTTTAATATTGCTGTTATCGATAAGGGTAAATACCTTGGGTTTATCTCTCGCGCCAATGCATTTACCGCCTATCGTAATCAGTTAAAAATGTTTTCCGAGTAGTGAGGGCTTAAGGTCAGGACTCTGAAGTCCGAAGTCCGGAGCACCAAGCACTAAGCACTAAATCCTAAACACAATCTCACAATTCAACCATTCTGCTGATAAGCTTCAAAACACTGTTTATTCACTCTCTTTAGCGAGGCGTCGTTGCTCTTGTTCCAGCAAAAAATCGTTTAATATCCTTTCCACCTCATCAAATCCATTGGTTTCCATTAGTTGAGCACGCAGCTGCACTGCTCCCGGAAAACTATTGGTATAGATTTTAAAGAATCGCTTTAAAATAGCCCATGGCTTGATACCTTTCCATGTTTCGGAATATAATTTAGAGTGCATCCTTAATGCCTCCACCCTTTCTTCCATCGAAGGGGAATAGGCAGGATTATAAAACCATGGATTATGGAATATGCCACGACCGGTCATCACACCATCAACACCATACTCCATTACTTTATCCAATGACTCTTCAATGGACATCACATCACCGTTACCCAGTAACTTGATATCAGGATTTATCTGATTCCTTAACTCAACCGATTTACCAATTTCATTCCAATCAGCTTCCCCCTCCGACATCATTTTTTGAATACGGCCATGCACAATAACAGCATCAGCTTCTGAATGCAACAGATTAGATATCCACGATTCAGTAACCACAGATTTGAATCCCACACGTGTTTTAACACTCAAAGGCAGGTCACTTGCTTCATGCACAGCAGTTATTATTTCACGAGCCAGCTCCGGAGTATTAATCAATGCTGAACAGGCACCTTTCTTAATAATATTCTTCATTGGGCAGCCCATGTTAATATCGATGCCATCAAACACTGTTTCATTGGCTATATATTGAGCAGTCTTGTAAAACTTTTCAGGATCTGTTCCCCAAATCTGAGCTACCAGCTTAACGTTATCCCGCTTTACAAGCTCCAGTTCACTTTCATTAATATGAAAACGATGTACCACTTTATCCTTACCCACCGGATGGCAGAATCCATCGGTCGATAAAAACTCGCTAAACAGCAAATGTAAATTACCCGGACTTGAAAGACGCATCACTACCTCACGAAATACTGTATCGGTAACATCTTCCATTGGTGCCAAAGCCCAGATCGGTCCTTCGCTTTCTTTCCAATAATTGGCTTTGTTTAAAACTATTCTATCTCCCATTATAATCCTCTATGTCTTAGCCCTTATTCAAATAATCCCTCATCTCTGATCACCATCAGTACAGCCGATTGTGAAACAATAACATATTTCTCTTTTTTATATTCAATTTCGTAACCACCACTTTGCAAATAAATGGCTAAATCACCCTCTTTGGGTTGCAAAGGTACGTACTTAACTGCCTCATCTTTCTTTTTCCACGATTCATCACTTTCAGCCGAAGATGGTATCGGGTAGCCAGGCCCAACCTTTACAATATAGCCACTGTGTACTTTCTCCTTTTCCTGAACACTCGGAGGCAGGTACAAACCTGATTTTGTTTTGCTCTGTGGCACTTTTGGTTTTAGCAATATACGATCGCCTACCAAAATAAATTTCTCAAGTTCTTTATCATCTATACCTAACGACATTGTAATAATAATTTGCCTGCAAAGATATTAAAATGCCATTAAGTAATACTAATAATTGAACCTGCTATCGTCCGCTAATCGTTAGTTATAGCGTACTTAACGTTTTTTAACTACACTAAAAGTCTGAATATTATTGAATAGCAAATTCCTTTTTCATACTTTTGCTTTTACTTTTTAGCAGTTAGTAGATTCTCTACATACCTCACAGGAAAAGTATTAACAAAGAAATGTATTGGGTAGCATTAATGTAATTTTCAACCTTTAACCTAAAGTGCAATGAAACCAAACATGAATGAACGTAAGCTTAGAAAAATTGATGATGAACAGTGGAAAGAGCTCACGTTTACAGATAAGAAATACGAAATAAGCAATTACGGTCGTATCAAAAGCTATTGTTACGATAAAGTAAATGGCCGTATTGTTAAGCTGGGAAATATCAAAGGCTTTTACAATGTGAGCTTGCGCGTTAAAGGCCAGAAGAAATCGTTTCTGGTACACAAGCTTACCGCTGAATACTTTGTTGATAAAACGGCAGATGATCAGGATGTGGTAATTCACCTTGACTGGAACAAGCAAAACAACTATTACACCAACCTGCAATGGGTTACTAAAGCCGAAAGCTACAAGCGCATGCACAAAGTACTGCAGGAAGCTCGTAAAAAAGCAGGTAAAGTAGTAACCAGTTCAAAGCTATCGAAGGATGACGTAGCGGTTATTAAAGGCATGCTTGAAAAAGGTGTTAAACAAAACCTGATAGCAAAAATGTTCTGCGTTAGTGAGATGCAGGTTAGCCGAATTGCCCGAAAAGAAAACTGGGCTGAAATTGAACCAAAGATTTAAATCTTAATTATGCTTTATAATGAAAAGAGGAAGTGATTGCTTCCTCTTTTTTATTGCCCTGTTTTTTTTCAGGTTTACTAACAATTGCAAAGCAAAAAGAAGCTTTCTATTAACAATCGTTAAAAATCAATTTCACAGAAAGTCATCTAGCTTAAATTGTATTACTTTTGCGCCATTATGAGCAAGCTTAATAGAATCATCGGGAAAATTCTCATTTGGAGGGTAAAGAACATCAGCCAGAAGCATTTTATTTTAATACTTAGTTTACTGGTTGGCGTTTTTAGCGGACTGGCAGCTGTGATTTTAAAAAATACAGTGCACTTTACTCACCACATGCTCACTGAGAATTTTAATTTAGAGAATCGCAACTACCTCTACCTGGCTTATCCGATGATTGGTATTTTAATTACCATACTGATTATTAAGTTCTTCATCAAAGACAGTTTGGGACATGGCGTTAGCAAAATATTATATGCCATTTCAAAACGAGGCGGACACATAAAGAGCCACAACAACTATTCATCCATTATCACAAGTACCTTTACCATCGGATTTGGAGGTTCGGTCGGAGCCGAGGCCCCTATTGTACTTACGGGTGCATCAATTGGCTCAACACTGGGCCGTTTATTCAGAATGAATTACAAGACCATTATTCTTCTGATGGGTTGTGGAGCGGCAGGAGCCATCGCAGGTATCTTTAAAGCCCCCATAGCAGGTTTGGTTTTTACGCTGGAAGTGATGATGCTTGATTTGACCATGGCATCTATTATTCCACTGTTAATTTCAGCTATCACAGCATCAACCATTGCCTATTTTTTTCTGGGTAAAGGTGCCGAATTTGCATTTACCCTCGAAGCCCCCTTCTTATTAAATAACATACCGTATTACGTATTGCTGGGTATTATAGCCGGTTTTATATCGCTCTACTTCACTCGTGGTATTATGCATACCGAAAAACAATTCGGTAAGATGAAAAGTCCATTCTCAAAGTGGATTGTAGGTGGATTATCATTAAGCTTGCTGATCTTTTTATTTCCCCCGCTTTATGGTGAAGGTTATCAAACCATTATTGCCTTGCTTAACGGCGACAGCCAATCGGTTATGGGCGAGAGTTTCTTTTACGGGTGGCACGAGAACGCATGGGCACTGATTGCATTCCTTGTTTTGCTTATCATCTTTAAGGTATTTGCAACAGCTGCAACGACCGGCAGTGGTGGTATTGGCGGTATCTTTGCCCCTACACTTTTTATGGGTGGTGTAACCGGTTATTTATTTGCTAAACTGATTAATATGTTTGGCTTTTCAGAAGTACCTTCATCGCACTTTACATTAGTAGGAATGGCAGGTATGATGGCAGGTGTGATGCACGCACCACTAACAGCTATCTTTTTGATTGCGGAAATTACCAATGGATATGGATTGTTTATTCCACTAATGATAACATCTACCATCGCTTATTTAACCATTATGTATTTTGAGCCCCACTCGTTATATACAAAACGATTGGCACAAAAGGGCGAATTGATTACTCACCATAAAGACAAAGCGGTTTTAACCCTCATGCGCCTTGAAAAAGTTCTTGAAACAGACTTTAAAAGCGTTTATCCAGAAATGACATTAGGTGAATTGGTAAAGGTGATTTCAGCCTCTAAACGCAATATCTTTCCAGTGGTTAACCACAGAAACGAATTGCGCGGTATCCTTCTGCTGGATGATATCCGTGAAATAATGTTTAACCATGATTTGTATAACGAGACCACTGTACAGGAGTTAATGTCTCTGCCTCCGGCAATGATTGAAATTGACGAAAACATGGATAAAGTAATGCGTAAGTTCGAAGAAACAAGCGCATGGAACCTCCCGGTTGTAAGAGACGGGAAGTACCTTGGCTTTGTTTCCAAATCAAAGATTTTCTCCGTTTATCGCCGTGTGTTAATCCATTATTCAGACGATTAATGTTTTAAGTTGAGGAGT
>JAKSBD010000692.1 GCA_022361295.1 Bacteroidales bacterium | reverse complement strand
TTCGAAGAAACAAGCGCATGGAACCTCCCGGTTGTAAGAGACGGGAAGTACCTTGGCTTTGTTTCCAAATCAAAGATTTTCTCCGTTTATCGCCGTGTGTTAATCCATTATTCAGACGATTAATGTTTTAAGTTGAGGAGTAGAGGAAGCTGTCGAATTGTTTGATCGTCTAATCGACTAATTGTCTAATTGTCTAACTGATTAACTGTTTAAGAGTTTATAAGTTGAAACACTAAACTTGTAAACTGTATAATTTAACCAAGCTGTAAATAGCGGGCTGTAGGCCCGGCATATAACAGCCTGGGGTAAAGCGAAGCGGCACCCCAGGTAAACAATAACGTCAATCAACCCGCTGCAACTGCTATTCTATAGTTTGCAGAAACTTCCTTGCAGCGGAACGAGCAGATGTTGATTGTCGAACGATTAACTGTCGAATTGATTAATCGTTGAATCGTCAAACTGTCGGAAAAGTTTAATAGTTGAAAAGCTAAACTTCTAAACCTACTTCGCTAAATAAATACCTAAGCGAAATCCTCCTGAAAAGTTAACTCCCCAAAAGTTACCTTCGTAACGCCGGCTATCTGTCCACAGCCAGTCATCCCAATCGGTGCCATTATCCGGGTCAATTACAGCTCCCTGTACATCGACATACTCTCGCTCAATTAATCGTACACCAACACCTACGTATGGATCAAATACCATTCGAGAGCCCATTCTCAGGCTGACACCAAATTTATAATGTGCACCAAATTTAGCTTTTGTATAAGTTGCCTCATCAAAATCAATTCGCACCTCTCCTCTATCCTGGTAATAGTAGTCATCTTCCAGCTCTTCTTCCAGGTAGATATAATAAAACTCAACAGCATTATACCAGCGAGCCCTGTATTTATCATTGAAAAAGAACTTAAATTCCGGACGTATCTCAAAGACGCTGTAATCGCGATCGTCCCATCCCCTGCTATAGGTTCCACGTTCATAATTCGACAGATTAAAACCAACATCGAGACCCACACTGGTGCGTTGCGATACGCCTACTTCGGCCCCCACACGAAAACGGGAGTATGCATCAAAAGCCGATAACGGTGCCCAGTTAATTATAAAGCTTCCTCGATAGTCGTGCTCAACTTCCTGCTCCTGCGAATTGGCAAATGCAATAGTAAAAAGTAATGTCAGGGATAATAATAGTTTTTTCATGTCATAATTAGTTAGTATAACCATATGACAATTTGATTAGACATTGGACGCATTGCTTTTTGCAGATTTGTTGAATTGCTCTATCGTCGAACTGTTGATGAGTTAATCGCTGAATACACAGAATTACACTGAACAGCCCCATTAATTAATAAAGCTACAGAATACTCTGAATAAACTCCTAATTATTGAAACCACTGAATACACAGATGTACACAGAAAAAGACAATAACCTTAACATGAATTTGAAAACCACAAAATTCACAGAACAAACCTGAAACCTGGAACTGATAACATGGAACCAGGTACTATACAAAACATGAATAATATCAAGTCTGTATTATATCATTTTGGCATTTCAGGAAAAGTTATAAACTGCAATGTTTTTTATTATCGGATGGTTGATGTAAATTTGTGTTCCTCCGCATAAAAATAAAACGAATTGAAGATTAACAAATTACCCAATCTTCGCATTAAAAGACCGCAACGGTGGTTCT
This sequence comes from Bacteroidales bacterium, assembly GCA_022361295.1. Taxonomy (GTDB): domain Bacteria; phylum Bacteroidota; class Bacteroidia; order Bacteroidales; family Marinilabiliaceae; genus Carboxylicivirga. The sequence goes on along the minus strand of JAKSBD010000692.1, from coordinate 555 downwards.
CGTTATTAAAAAATACATTAATAAATAATCATAATCAGTTTGTATTTAATGCACTATCAATAATAATGGTGCGTTAATACTCACATCTTAAATCATATTACATAAGATGAAACGCGATACTGTAATTTTCGACCTAATTGAGAAGGAATATGCTCGCCAGAAAGAAGGTATTGAGCTAATCGCTTCAGAGAACTTTGTAAGTGAGCAGGTAATGGAAGCTCAGGGTTCATGTTTAACTAACAAATATGCTGAGGGTTATCCGGGTAAACGCTATTATGGCGGTTGTCAGGTAGTTGACCAAACGGAGCAATTGGCCATTGATCGTGCTTGCGAGTTATTTGGTGCTGAGTATGCTAACGTACAGCCTCACTCTGGTGCTCAGGCTAATGCCGCTGTATTTTTTGCAGTATTAAAGCCAGGTGATACATTTATGGGTCTTGACTTGGCACACGGTGGTCACCTAACACATGGCTCGCCAGTTAACTTCTCAGGCGTACCCTACAACCCCGTTTGCTATCATGTTAAAGAAGATACCGGATTGGTTGATTACGATGA
>JAKSBD010000502.1 GCA_022361295.1 Bacteroidales bacterium | reverse complement strand
TAGAGAAAGTCTGGAACACATCGCCTTTGTTAGCACTGATAACCTGTGAGAAGATATCATAGCTATCGACAAACAAGCCGATTTTCTTATAAAATGCACGCCATGGACGTGGTGTTCTGAATTGTGTTAAACTCAATAAACCTTCATCAACCACAGCGATGGTGAGTTGAGATTGCTGCTCGTTTTCAGTGCTGATATCAATGGTGAAATCCTCATTGGGAACCAGGTTATCAGCTGTTCTGATCTGGTATTTGATTTTTGTATTTTCATCCTCCACATAAATCGGAATAATACCAAACATTCGTATCGGACGGTCGTTGATGGTTTGATCATGCGGCTGTAATACAGATACGGTGGCATACACGTTTGGCAGCATACTCTTGTCAAGCGGAATGTCAATAATCAATTCATCAGCATCTGTTTTAGATGGATCCACCCAGAACCAATCCAACATTTGATTGCCTTGCTCGATGGTTACCAACACATTACCTCGCTTAGGATTGGGCAATTTGATTTTTGCAGTCTCATCAGGGCTGTATTTGTCCTTATCGGCCCTGATGGCCAAAGTACCTTCATTACGATCGCTGCCGCCCGAACTGCCATACTGATATGCACTAAAGAAAATGGAAGCCGAATGACCATTACCACCATCACTCACTTCAATCAGGTATTCGCCATCTTCAGATGGCTCGAAGCTTATAGTGGCAACCCCATCTGTCGACTTAATACTGCCTTCGGTTTCGAGGTAAGTTTGGTTATCTTCCTTATACTTCAGGCGATAGTTGCTGCGATTATCGTATTGATACCACCAGCGTTTATCGTTACGGTAGATTTTATATTGCAAGGTTCGGCCACTGATAGCCTTTCCTTTGGGGTCCAGTAAAACGACCGGGAACTTCACATCCTGGTTGGTTTTATAGTAACCATAACCACTCGGATCTTTGATGCCTACATAATTGGGGTAAACATGCATGCTGGTATAGTTCCACCCTTCGTTGGGCTGCCCGCCTTTGTCCAGTACTTTGGCAGCAATCTTTAGTTTTAAGGATGATGGTACTTTACCCAACGATGGCACAAACCATGAAGCACTGTGATGACCTTGCCCGTCTAATTCTGTTTTAAGCACATTGTGGGTGCTGGCTTTAAAGTCCGCATCTTCGCGCGTAAAAGTGAAATCGTGGTATTTGGGGAATGTCATATCAAAGGGCAGCACCTCAATGGATGCCTCAGCCTTTAGCCTGGCAGCCGGCGCACCGAACAGATACCTGGCATTAATATCAAAATCAATGACCTTGTCCGTCCATACAAATTGTCTTTTACGAGGTTTTACCTGTACTTTAAGTTGCTCAGCTACCACCGTTTCAATCTTCAACTCCTTGTTAAAGTATGAACCGCCGGCATGAATGTTAATGTTATAGGTTCCGGTTGGCGCATTATCATCAGTTGCAAACTTAAAAACAAACAGACCATCGATGGAGTTAACCTCTGTATGCTCAAATATGGTATTGTATTGCGGGTTACGAACTGTAATTTCAGCTGGATGGTTACGCGGAAAGCTTGAGTTGCTATTCCTGGCTATAAAAGCCACGTGAATGGAATCTCCGGGACGATACACTCCTCTCTCCAGATAGATAAAGCCCCTGGTATTGCCCCTGTTATCCTGCACTCCACCAATATCAAAGCCTGAATTGCTCCACCGCATTTCATTTTTACTCAGCAGTGTCAGCTGATCATTGTGCTCGGCAATAACATAGTTATAGTAATTACGACTTCCAAAGCTGGCTAGGCCCTGATTATTGGTTGTGGTACTGGCCTCCACATCACCTTGCCAGTCAAGCAATGAAACGCGAACACCGGACAATGCATTTCCACTGACTATATCGGTGACAAAAACATTGGTTCCATCGCTGGTACGTTTCAGCGTCATTCCTAAATCGCTTAAGAAAACCGGTTTGTAAATCTGTCCTTCCTCCCGTACATAATGAAGAATGTCCTCTTCTGTTTCCTTCATCATATCTTCAGGAGTAAAGTTGATGCGGATCAGGAATAAACCATCGTTATACTTTTCAAATAAACCGGATAAATCAAATTCATTGAGTAACCACTCATTCTGCGTTGCACCAATCTCAATGGTTTGGTTCTTAATAATGACCCCAATATTGCTTTCGTAGTTATTACTGAAGTCAGTATTACGTTTTCGCGAACTATTGAGTTGTTGCGATCGGGCAAAATCACCAATGCGATCCGTAAACACCTTTTTAACCTGGAGGTGAACCCGCTTTAGGTTAGTGGTGTAAAATTGTATTTTCTTTTTATTGGAGGTAGGCAGAACAATACCGTTAGAGGCAAATTCCAATTGTGGCGGGATATCTGAAAAACTGAAATCTTTAGTCACCTGCAATTCGGTTTTAGTACCCCATCGACTGCTAATGCCCTTACTGATTGTGACGGTGTAGGCTGAACCAAACTTGAAATTACCATCAATAATGGCAGTCTTTCCAAGTTTCTTAACCTTGAAGTCAATGGCCGGTGAAACAGATATAAGACCTTCTATATTTTGCTCCATGCTCAGGTCATCCGAAAAAACGATCCTTACCCTTGGACTGCGCCCATCTTCATCGACCCTTAATTTATTGACTTCCATCTTTTTCAATGGTGAGACAACAAATGTTTCGGTATAGTCGTACTCAAGCTCCAGGCCTTCTTTCTTAATTTCTATTTTAAAGGTCTGGTTTTTATCTGTTCGTGTTATTTCACTACTGGTAAATTGAAAATTCCGGTCATCCACCTGGCTCCATGTCAGTGTGCATTTCCCTCCTTTTATTTTTGCCGATTCCTGAAGGACTTCGAGGCTGGTTTTTTCTGAGAAGATAATACTACCGCGGTAAACTAATTTTTTAGGACTATTATGGTCTTTTAATTCCAATGCCCCATTAAAAACACTTATATCACGCCCCAACACCTTAAAACCAAAATCCAGTTCATCGAGCTTGGCGGTTTTAAACTGTTCAGAGATAGACTCGAGATGTAAGGTTCCCTGGTAAGCTGTTCTTAGATCCAGATCAACTTCTGGTGTAAATAATAAGACGCTTGTACTTTCCCATTTGGCCTGTCCCTTAACTGCAGGCGAAAAGCTAAAAGCACCTTTAGCAATACTGCCAACTTCGTTATCCTCAATAACCGGTTTATTAAAAATAACTTTAATACTTTCGTCGTAATGAATATCACCACTTGTTATAAAACTAACCTCTTTGGCTTGTTCTTTTGTGTAGTTAATATCAACGGTGGTCTTGTCCTGCTGTTTTTTCTTATCGCTACATGCTGCTGTAGCAACAAGCATTAGAAGAATTAAACTCCAATTCTTAATTGTGTTTTTGGTCATAGTTATCCGGGATGTGTAAGATTATTTCAATGACTAAAATATGCATTTTTATTTTAATCAATGGTCTATTTATTATGGAACTGCTTTACTGCGCCATCATCCATTTTTTTACAGCTGCATTTATCAATGCTGCACATCATGTCCGGGTGTTCTTCTGATTTTCCTTCTCCCCTCTTATACCAAATGTATTAACCTGAGATCGAAATTTAATGTCGACCTCAGGTTATAATATTATAAATCATATATCTACAAAACAAACGACACGCCTATAAAAGGCCCGTAAGCATGAACTTTTGTTTTAACTTCATTCTCACCGCTTCCTTCAGTTCTTTTGTATCGAAACGAGCGGTAACCGGCAGAAACAAGCACCAGATTTGATACTTTGAATGTGTTTGCATAAGTAAAGTCCCAGGTAAAATCGGAAGAATTACCAATACCGAAACCTCCCACATCTCCACTTACAGAAAGTAATACCGACTTACTGAGGATGAACTTAGATTTTAAACCAAGCATAAGGTCCCACCAGTCTTGTTTCTCTTTTATATTGCCATTGATTGGAAAGTTTTCAAATATCAATAGTGTATAGTCCACATCAATATCGTTTAACCAGTATTTACCGCCAATATTTGCTTCAATACTCCATCCGGCAATTACATTATCCTCATTGTATTTGATATTGTCGTAAACGATATAGCCCAGTTTATTATCTACTATCCATTGGTAAACATTTGCATCAACAGTAAGCGCACTGTTGTCGATGCTTGATGCTAAATGAGCATAAGTCCAGTCTACTGTTGCTGTAAAACGCTTGTAACGGGCATTAGTTGCCATTTGAAAACCAAAATTCGTTAGTGACGATAAATCGTTAAAACTTTGTCGTAGTTTTTCTCCTCCAACATCAGTTGCATTTCCGGCCAACCAGGCATATGGCGAAATAGCCAGACTCCATTTTTTCCGCTCTTTCAATTCTTTGAAATCATCGTCCGAATCTTGTCCTAAACAATAATAAGTTGTCGTTATGAGCAGAAGTATTACGAAGTACTTTTTCATCTGTTCAAAATTTTTGTCTTTATAAAATGTGCCAAAAATTTCTGCACATTCAGGAACTCTCATTAACTTTTTTAATCATCCTCATGTGTGTACTTTATGCTTAATAAAATTAATGGTCGTTTCATATGACATTATAAAGCTTTAGTGTATACTTAATATCCATTTCAGCACAATCAATTAAAGGTAATCGATTGAAATATCAATTTAGTGATAAGATTTGTCAATTATACTCTTTATACGAACAAAGTTCACCCCTTGCAGGGATGATGGTGTTTAGTGTTGAATGCCACCGACTTTACCGGAGGTAATAGCATTTAGTCCCTTTAAGTGGCAGCAGTGCAATTGTTGATTCATGAATATGTTAATTCATTAATTTGTCCCTACAGGACGCTGATGTACAGAACGCAATATTTCCCCAGGCGTTACCTGGGGCTAAACTAAGCTGTGCCTTCGGCACGTTTGATTCCCGTATAGTAATAACAATTATCCAAACACTCTTTTTGAACCTTTGCGCGGCAGCAGTGGACTTAATACATTTACTTCTGTAATAAGCTTATATAAATGTTAGCACTGTTTTACAGCACAAAGCTACGTTACCGCATTTACATCGTGCATCCGCTTCACTACAACACCTATTTAATTCAATTTACAGTGGTGGTTGTAATAGTGGTGGTAGATATTATCAGAATGAGTACAGCAAGAATTGTATCGTGTAGTTCTTTAATTACTTTACCTGTATTATCGGCAAACTGATATTCTTTAATGATACTTTTTATTTTTTTTGCTTTCTCTTTAGCAAGTGCTTTACCGTATACCTCATTGTTTAATCCGCAAGAGTCAACAAGGCTTATGATCATTATTTCGTCTAATTCTGCTTTTGCCCGACTCTTAATAATATCGTTCAGCCGCTTTCTAATTAAATTTTCAGGCAGTTCATTCTTCGTTGGGAATTTCTTTGTCTTAAAAATCCACAAGACTTTATCCTCTCTTTCCTGCAGTATTTTTAATGAAATTAATTTGTCTAATACTATTTTTCTTATCGAACCTTCCTTATTCCCCAATATTTCAATCCAATGGTTAATTTTTCTATCTTTCTTTGAGTCGGATATAATATCCAGGCAATAATCCAAAACCTCATCATTCAGTCTTTTTTCCTTTACAATTCTGATTTTGCCATCAACAATTTTAATCCTATCCCTTATAGACAGCTCGAATATGACTGCTCCCGCTAAACAATATCCAAATACCATCGAATCAGATACAAAAGTTCCTTTTTCATCGTCTAATGCAAGAAGAACAAGCTTGTCTAATATGTTTAAATCCAGTTTATCAGCCATCTTTTGTTGTTTTTTTAAAATCAAAAAGTCATTACACTGCTCTTTGCCCACCTGCTATAATTCATACTGCACATCAGACTTGCAGAGGTGGAATACTCCGATTAGTCAGTACTAAATTAGCTTTTTTAGTAACACAACAAGTTTAATATTGAAAATAAAGTGTCAATTATTTGTACAGATTTGTGGAACACAATATTATTACTGACCAGCAAGTGATAACGATAAAAAACCGCGCCAAATAAT
>JAKSBD010000379.1 GCA_022361295.1 Bacteroidales bacterium | reverse complement strand
GACGATGCTGTAATAGCCGAGCCAAAACATTATGGTGTTCATAGTATTCCGGAAGCAGGTAAAAATACTGCACCGGTTTATATTGGTGAGCGTGAGGCCCGGAGTAATTTCTTGTATGTGTTTGAAAAAGCTTTTGTAGAAGCCGAAGCCCTGGGGGCAATGGCTGCCTATCATGAGTGGGATGGTATTCCGGCTGCTGCTGATCCCTGGTTACTTAATGATCTGCTTAGGGGCGAGTGGGGTTTTAAAGGCATGGTATTATCCGATTTGGGAGCCATTGCCAAGCAAACCAATTCTCACGGAACAGCCGAAACACCTAAAGAAGCTATAGCTAATTCCATAAGAGCAGGTTTGGATATGCAGTTCTATGATTATAAACACGATGTTTTTCAAAAGGCAATCATAGACGCGGTTAATGATAAAACCTTAACAATGGATGACGTTGACAGGGCCGTGGCAAGTGTGTTGTACGTGAAGTTCCGACTGGGTTTATTTGAAAAACCGTATACCAATGAGAGTCTTAAAGCAGAACGCTATCATAGTAAGGAACATCAGGAAATCGCATTGGAGTCGGCCAGAAAATCCATCACTTTATTACATAACAAAAACGATATTCTGCCTTTGGGAGATAAGGTAAAAAAGATAGCCCTTATTGGCGAAATGGCGGGTAAAGTGCACCTGGGTGGTTATTCACCTAAAAATGTAGAAGGCGTTTCTATTGCAGATGCATTTAAAGATACTAACTATGATGTTGAATTCGTTGATCTTAATATACCAGCATTCAACCTTGAACAGATAAGTGATAAGTTCTTAATGACTGAATCGGGCGAACGGGGCTTGCTGGCTGAATATTTCAATAATACAGAATGCTCTGGTAATCCGGTATTCTCTCAGGTTGAGACCAGTCTTGTGAAGTACTGGCACAATCTGAGCCCTGAGGCGGGTGTTAACAGTGATAATTTTTCTATTCGCTGGACCGGCTATATTACTCCTGAAATTTCAGGGATCTACAACTTTGGAATGATAGCCGATGATATTGCACGATTAACAATTGACGGAGAGGTGATTATTGATAACTGGGACAGAAGCACCATTAATCAATGGGCACACCATAAAATGCGACTGGAGAAAGGGAAAAAGTATGCTGTTAAACTGGAGTTTGCTGAATTTGAAGACTATGCCGGACTGCAGCTAAAGTGGGAAATTAAGCCTGATATTGATAAAAAGAGCACCATGTTCGAAAAGGCTGTGATAGCTGCTAAAAAAGCAGATGTAGCTATTCTTGTTCTGGGCGAAACAGAAGATGATAGTGGAGAAGGAAAAGATAAACTAAGACTTGAGTTAAACGATAACAGTAAACGCCTGCTAAATGAAGTGGCAACTACAGGAACTCCTATTATTCTGGTGCTACAGAATGGTCGTCCTTTGGCAATAACTGAGGAACTTGAAAAGCTTGAAGCTGTCCTGGAAACATGGTATGCAGGCGAACTGAGCGGGCAGGCCACCGTGGAAATATTAACAGGAAAAGTTAATCCGTCCGGTAAACTACCAATAACAGTTCCTAAAACGACAGGACAGGTGCCTTTATATTATAATCAAAAAAAATCTGCTACTGCCTCTTATGTTGACGGAACGCGCGAGCCATTGTTTGCCTTTGGCCATGGCTTAAGCTATAGTGAGTTTGCCTATGCTGATCTGGACATTCAAAAGCAGAGCATTGGAACCAATGAAGAGCAGTTAATTAAGGCAAAAGTTAAAAATACTTCTGAGGTCGCAGGAACAGAAATCGTACAATTATACATTACTGATGTGTTTAGCTCAGTTGCCACACCGGCCATTCAACTAAGAGGCTTCAAGCGTGTGGAACTTCAGCCTGGCGAAGAAAAAGAAGTAACATTCACCTTATTACCGGATGATCTGGCGCTCTGGAATAAAGAGATGAAGCGTGTGGTTGAACCTGGTGAGTTTAAAGTGATGGTTGGAGCCGCCTCTGATGATTTACGTTTAGAGTCTGTTTTTAGAGTAATAGAATAAGTTTCAATAGCAGAGCCAAATAAATAATAATATAAAGATGCATTCAAATAAATGTTCAAACATATTAACAAGCTATGGTAAGAGTGGAGTAATTCTACTGTTAACAATGCTAGTGCTAAGTTGTCAAAAGCAGACGAATCCGCTTGATTACGTTAATCCCAACATCGGTACTGCACATAGTCGATGGTTTTTCTATACCCCGGCCTCATTGCCCTTTGGAATGGCTAAACCAGCTCCTTCAACCAACGGGCATTATGGCAATAAATGGGGCTGGGAAGCGGTTGGTTACGATGATCGACATACTTCTATTGAAGGTTTTGTTAATACCCATGAGTTTCAGATTGGCGGTATTTCATTGATGCCTACCTGCGGTACACTGATAACAACGCCGGGTAAACTGGAGAACCCTGATGAGGGCTATCGTTCGCGCTTTTCGAAGGAGAACGAAGAAGCTAAACCCGGTTACTATAGTGTGATATTGGATGATTACAATATCAAGGCTGAATTGACAGCTTCAAAAAGGGTTGCGTTCCATCGGTATTCGTTTCCCAAAAATGCAGATGCAAATATTGTTTTTGATATCGGACGAAGACAGGGCGAGAGTGGAAAGGTAGTGGATGCTCATGTCACCAAAGTAGATGATTATACCATTGAAGGCTGGGTGAGAACCGAGCCTGAGTATGTAAAGAAATATCAAAAAGGGGCATGGATCGATATCTATTTCTCTGCTGCTTTGAACCGTACGATTAAAGACTTCGGCATGTTTATCAAGGATTCGATTATGCCGGGTAAAGTTGCTGTTTCAGGATTAGGTGCCGGAGCTTATGTGTCCTTTGAAACCTTTGAACCCGAGCAGATTGAGGTGCAGGTTGGTATTTCCTATACCTCAGTTGATAATGCCCGTCAGAATCGTGTGGCAGAATCAATGTCATTCGATGAGGCAAAGGAATCGGCACAGGAGATATGGACTAATGAACTAAATAAGATTAAAGTAGAAGGTGGTTCTGTTGATGACAGAACTAAATTTTACACGGGGTTATACCATGCTTTGTTAGGCAGGGGACTGGCAAGTGATGTCAATGGGGCTTACCCCAAAAACGACGGTAGCATTGGCCAAATTCCTCTTGATATGAATGGATATCCGGAGTTTTCCTTTTACAATACTGATGCAGTGTGGGGGGCTTTCTGGAACCTGACTCAGCTATGGGCTTTGGTATGGCCGGATTATTATAACGATTATGTGCAATCGCATTTACTGGTCTATAAAGATGCCGGTTGGTTAGGCGATGGCTTAGCCAATAGCCGATATGTGTCGGGTGTGGGGACCAACTATGTAGGTTTAATCATTGCAGCTGCTTATAACTGTGGCATTCGCAATTATGATGTTGAATTGGCTTTTGAAGCAGCCATTAAAAATGAGTTAGGTTGGAAGAACCGACCTTATGGCGCCGGAAAGTTAGATGTTAAGCAATTTGTTCAAAATGGTTTTCTTTACCATTCGGATGTGCCAACAAGCAATATACCTGAACAATACCAGTTTTCGGCTTCGCACACTCTTGAATATTCCTTTGGGGCACATGCGGTGGCTCAATTTGCCAGGGCTTTAAATAAAAAGGCTGAATACAAGGAATTAAATCAGCTTTCTCAAGCCTGGGAATCGCTTTTTAATGAGAAAAATGGCTTTATTCACCCCATTGACAGTGCCGGTCAATTCATTCCAAATTTTAATCCATTGCAAGGGTGGAGGGGATTTCAGGAAGGCAATGCCTGGCAATACAGCTTTTATGTGCCACATCATCCGCATAAACTGGTTGATAAAATAGGGGCCGATGAGTTTAATCACCGTTTAGATTCTATTTTCCTGTCATCGCAAAAAATGGGCTTTGGCGGAGGTAAGGAGATTGATGCTTTTTCAGGTGTGGAGACATTATACAACCATGGTAATCAGCCAAGCCTTCATATTCCCTGGTTATACAATTTTTCGGGCCAGGAAGAAAAAACACAATACTGGACCCGAAAAATTATGAATGAGTTTTACGGTACTGATCCTATTCACGGTTATGGCTATGGTCAGGATGAAGACCAGGGGCAATTGGGGGCGTGGTATGTAATGGCATCAATCGGTTTGTTTGATGTAGCTGGCCTGACCAATGAAAATCCAACTATGCAAACGGGTAGCCCGGCTTTCAATAAGATTGATATTCAATTAAATCAGGATTATTACCCTGGCAAGAACATCATAATAAGGGTTAGGAATAACTCACCTGAGAACCTGCTGGTTAAATCGGTTCAATTAAATGGACAAGAAGTGAATTGTGAAGTACCTTTTAAGGACCTGGTTAAAGGTGCAACCCTGGATTTTGAAATGAAATCATCAACAAAATTATATAACAATGCGAACTAGTATTTTCATTTTGGGAATAGCCGTCCTGTTATTAGGATGTGCTCCAAAGCCCAAAGTAAGTAAAGAATTAAAAGCTTCTATTCAAACCAATGAGAGTTTTGCCTTTGTCAAACAAAAGGCATTAGAAGTAGTGAAAACCGGATTTAATGCCGGCGATGGGTATGGAGAGGTGTGGATAAGCGATTATAACACTTTTATTGAACTATCAGCAGAGGTGTATCCGAAAGAAGAATTAAAGGAAAACCTGCGCGTTTTCTTTCGCCTTCAGGGAGAAGATGGCAACATTTTGGACGGATTTATCCCTCAAAGTAAAGCAGTACATACCGAAGG
>JAKSBD010000120.1 GCA_022361295.1 Bacteroidales bacterium | reverse complement strand
TGCCCCATGGCTCCAAAGGTGTTGTCACGTTGGTCATCGGCTAAAAGAAAAATGATATTTGGTTTCTCGTCCTGTGCCTTAATACAGGAAATGCCGATCAGGGCTATGAATAGTATGATGACTGGCTTCATATTACTTGATGATTATTTTTTTCACAGAAACACTATTCCCGGATCCAATCTTAAAAAAATAAATCCCTTTGGAAAGCTTCTCAATGTTGACTTTCTGAGGTGCATTTATATATGTCATGACCTCATTTCCTTGCAGATCATATATGCTCAGTGTGCATTGTTCATTGAGTTCCTTATCTGCATAATTAATGTATATCGTGCCATTAACAACCGGGTTAGGATAGATTGTAAGTTGCTCTTTGTTGTTCCTTTCTATGGCTGTTCCAACCTGTGGTCCCTGTTCATAGTCTTCCTGAATATAAGCCACAGGGGAGACGTGATTCTTATACATGATACCCGAAGTACTTAATGCAACGGGGGTGCGCACGCTCATAAGCGAATAAACCGGATTATCCGGTTGCCAGGTGAACACCGCGTAGCGTTCTACAAATGAACAGGTGTCCAGCATGTTAATGTAGCCATTCAGCCCGTCACTCGCAGCCTGGTTAGTGACTGGCGCATTATTTACCCAGGGTGCACCGTAATTAAACTCCTTAATCCAAATCGGGCGCTTCCATTTGTTATAAATTGCTTTTAGCCAGTTGTATAAACCCACAGGTGTACTTTTTTTATAATAGTGTACCACCATGTAGTCAACGCGATACCCGGCTGCTTCCGCTTTAGTCATGAATTCGTTACGCCAGGACGCACCTTTAGCTCCATCCGTATTGGCCGGTGAACCAAGTCGTAAACCAGAAGCCAGCAACAATTCATATTTTTCAATGGCTTTATCAACCGTCATGTTTGATTGATCATCATTGTCCGGTTCGTTAAAAGCCATGTGATGCGTGATATCCATTCTTTGTCCCAACCCCAGAGCCCCGTTGAGAGTGCCGCCACCCCACTGGTTGGGCACAAATTCAAGTTCTCCTGACGATTCACCATTATTACTCCAATTACAGTACCAGTCGCAATTTAAAGCCTCAATTACATCAGCGCCTTTGGCACCAATCCCTTTTCTTTTGGCATCACGCCAAGGGCCAACGCGGATAAAAGAAACCGATTTTTGAAGGTACTCCGGAAGGTTGATTTGCAGGTTTTCTTCCGAAGCTATGTACACCTTGCTCATACCTGTTCCGTTAATGTTTTGAGCAAATGTAACCATGTAACCCTTGTCCAGTGTAAATGAAACAGTTTCATCATTGAAATCACCCAGTGTGCCATTGTAATGCCCACATTCCAGCTCCAGCATACTCCCGCTAAAATTGTATTCCGAATAGATTATTAATACCGGATCAGAAATCATCGCATCCTGAAAAGCTTTGATGGCCGAAGTTAAATTGTTGTTAGCCAGATCAACTTCTACTTGAGTAGCACTGCAATCTTCATAAACAGAAGTAGCCGCATTTATTTCATCTTCCAGCGCATCCGCATTTGCCTGAGAATACTGACCGTAATCTGTGCCTATACTTGCCTCTTCCAGTATGCTTTGAGCTGTGCTGATTTTGCTGCTTAAGTCAATACGGTTTACAGTACCCTTTGAAACAAGCAGGTTATCAAAGAAAAAGCAGCCTTCACCACTATACATTTCAAGCTGTTTGATGTCAATCTTTGCAAAATCTTCAGCATTCCCGATAAAAGGGATTTTGTCTGCTTTTAGTACGTCATTAAGGTAAAAATCGATAGTCCTATCCGTGAAATCCACCATAAGGGTCACCTTATAACTTACATTCTTGTCATAGTTCCCTGTAATAAGATTATCACTATAATTATCAGGATTGCCAAACAGATCCAGACCCGTGGCGTATTGGATGTTTTTCTGTTCGTTATTGCCAAACACCAGACTTGTCAGGTACTTTCCTGAGCTTGATACGAGGTGCATTTTAGCCTTTACCCAGTTGCGTGTACTCTCTACTTCAAACGTATAAGTATAGTTTTCATCTACTGCTATGAAGTTGCGATAGGCGGAAGGAATGGCATCCGTATAATCAAACTGCAATCTGCTACCGCTGATGCTCACTTGTCCGCTGGTGTTATATTCAGTCCATTCTACCGGGAGGGCGCCGTCCGAATCAAAATTGTCATTAAAAACCTGTCCGCAGGGTGCACTTTGTGAATGAAGCTGAGTAAAGCACAGGATCAGAGTACATAGAATTATTATTATTCTCATTTTTTATGATTAGTCTGTTTACCAAAAGATATTTCATCAATGTATGCACCCCCGGAGCCTGCGTTGACCAGCCGTATAGAATTGGCACCTCTTTTCACCGGGATGGTTACTGAAATAGTAGCCCAGTCATGTCCCCAGGAGCCAGTATTTGGTAAAAGTAAAGCAGGTTCAATTGTTTTTCCGTTAACGACCAGACGAATCGTTCTGCCTGTGTTGTTACCAGCCTGGCAGCTGTACCTGATATTCAGAATTTCAGTGCCGGAGCCGCCATCATTTTCACGGTACCATTCTACGTATCCATTTTCGTATTTTCCAAAATCGAGGAAGCCGGAACCATTATAGCCTTTTCCATTATTTGATACTGAAGCACCTTTCGATAGTGTATTTTCTGCCTGATCTCCTCCGGCGTTCACCTTATTCCCAACCGAGGTATTCCAGACAAATCCTTCGTCAGCCGCAAATCGCTCAGTGATAGTCTGAACCGGCTCTCCATTCATCACAATAAGTGCTTTAACCGTTGTGCCCGGCTCCACTGAAAAACTTTCCTTGTATACCAGGGAGTTAACAGAAGGTAAAGACCCGTCAAGTGTATAAAATATCTCTATTTTCGGTGCAATGGCATCGCCGCGCAGGTTTAATAGTTTTGTATCGATGGATACCTTGTCTGATGTCAGTAGTTTCTTTTCACCCATGATTGCACTGACCAGCAAGTGTATGTCGCCTTCAGTGTCGCTTGATTCGATGTAAGCCCGCGTGAGACCATAAAAGGCGATGCGGTTGTTCACATTATAATGAGGCTCCACATCGATGGGACTTCCATTATCCAAGGCCTTGATTTTAGCCGGTCCAATCAGCTTGAACCAGCTTCTGTTTTCACCGTATGGATAGAAGTTTCCAAGTGAATCCAGGCTAGATACTCGAACCTGTACAATGTCTTTTCCTTTCTTATTAAGAGGCTGTCCGTCAATGCTTAACATGTTTTTAAATGGACTGCCGGCACTCTTGATTTCTTTTTCGAGTGTTGTCTTACCATTCTTGTAAGCCACAGCCTTAATACATCCCGCCTTCCAGGGAACCAGCCATTCGCACTGCATGTTATGTCTTGTTGTGCCGGGTTTTTGACGCCCCAGTGATTGGCCATTGACAAAAAGTTCCACTTCGTCGCAGTTGGAATAGACCCAGACCGGGATTTCAGTACCTGGCGTAATTAAGGGATGTGTCCAATGGGGAAGAATATGCAACATCGGCGTATCTGTCCATTGGCTCTGATACAGGTAGTAAAGATCTTTTTCAAAGTTAGCCAGATCGATGGCCCCGCCCATAAAGGCTTTAAATGGCCATCCGCCATGCGCATAACTGGCTTCGCCAATGTAATCATAGCCCGTCCAGCGAAATGAACCGGCATAGTGCGACGTTTCTCTTAACTGTTCAATATTTCCCCTGGAATTTAATCGTACATAGGCATTGTCGTAGCTGGAGTTAAACACCATTTTGGATTTTGCCCGCAAAGAATCGGTTATCCAGTCATGCTGAAATACCTCGCGATCAGTCAGGTCAGGGCAAAGCACCACTCCAGGTTTGGAAGTGCCATCACGATACCATGTTTTGGTACGATAATAGCCACGCACCTGCCAGGTGTGTGTATTTTCCGTGCCAATAAAAGGCCGGTCTTTCTTAATATTATCTATGTAGCCTTGTTTTTCACTGGCACCATTCACGCCGAAAACATCCATATGTTCTGATCCGGAATGACCGGAAGTCACAGGACGTGTTGGATCAAGCTTGTGACAAAGTGATACCAGTTCCTCAGCTACAGGTCCATGAGTTTCATTACCCACGCTATAGATGACGATACAAGGGTGGTTGCGGTCGCGTTTAATCCAGTCAGTTAAATCCTTTTGCCACCATTCATTAAAGTGATGTGCCCCGTAATCGTTGCGTGCTTTCTTCTTCCAGCCGTCAAAGATTTCATCCATTACCAGCATACCCAGTTCATCACAGACCTCATAGAATTTAGGAGTCTGCGGGTTGTGGGCTGTACGGATGGCATTGCAACCCATGTCTTTAAGTTGTTGAATGCGGAATCGTAAGATTTTATCAGGTACTGCGGCCCCCAGTGCACCCGCATCCTGATGATTACAGACACCACGTAACTTGATGTTCTTTCCGTTCAGCCACATGCCTGTTTCAGGTTCCCATCGTACATCCCGAATACCAAGCGGCGTTGTAAGGGTATCCAGTAATTTTTTACCTTTCCACAATTCGCTTTTTACGCTGTACAGGTAGGGAGAGTCCGTTGACCACAGCTTCGGGTTATCCACAAAAAGTTCCGTTTGCAGATTCAGATTTCCATCTTTTGAAATACGGGCAGACTGACTTCTTTCATTCACCACTTTACCTGTGGCATCCACAATGCTTGTTTTTAGTTTTAGTTTTGCACTTTCTCCTGACGGGTTCGCAATTTCGGTGTCAATACTCACCTTGTTGCCCACACTGCGAAGGTATATGCCTCCATCTCGTACAATATGAACCGGATGCATGACTTCGATCCATGTATCCGCATATATTCCACTCCCGGTATACCATCTCGCCGCTGGTTGCAGTTGATTATCCACTCGAACAGAAAAGGTAATAGAGTCTGAATTTAAGACCAGATCACTGATATCATAGGCGAAAGAAATCCATCCATATGGGCGTGTTCCTAATTCCTTGCCATTGGCCCAGACTGTACTATTCATAAACACGCCATCAAAGGCAATTCGTACATGTTGCCCTTTCCATTCGGTTGGCACTGCGATTGTTTTACGATAAAAACCGGTACCGGCAGGCAGGTAACCACAGGTTGGTCCCATGGGGTGGTTTTTGTTATACTCCCCTTCAATTGACCAGTCATGGGGTAAATCGAGTTTTCGCCACGATGAGTGGTCATACTCCGATTCACTATAATGTTGATCATCCCCGAGTCTAAAGAACCATCCATCATTTAAGTTCGTTTTCTGAGTCTGGCTTTGAGTCTCAGAAACTATTAGAAACAAGGCGACAATTGCAAACAGATTAAAGTGTTTCATATAGTATCCGCTTAATAAGGTTCAATAATGTAACTCCAGCTGTATTCTCTGCGCATGAGTTGATAAATCAGATGTGGCGTGGCGCCCCAGCTTGTATCACCACCGATGCCCATCATGCCGTAATCAATGTTCAGTACAATGTAGTCACGTTTTTTCATGTCGAACTGGTGACGGGTCTGTTTTTTCTCTGCATTGCCATAATCGTCATGTTCGTAATACTGCGCCTGTATACAAAATTGATTAATTGCTGTAATATTCAGTCCATTATTGCCATCCGATAGTCGCATCCATTTTACATTTGTACGGTAGCCGTTAGACTGTGGACGAATGTATGGGTAATACATATCATCTACCGTAGAAGCATAGATGCCCATAAACGCGCTTGTATGACGATCTACATAGTTTTCATGCGGGCCGCGTCCATACCACTTCGTTTGGCTTAATTCTTTATTTAGTCGCATTTGAGATCCCACACGCGGCATCAACTCGGTTTTTCGGTTCGGATCAAAGCGGATGTAATTATCTACCTGTATTTTACCTTCTCCATTGATGCGATAAGTACTGATAAAATCACCAAAGGCCTTATCAAGTCTCTTAGTTACTTTGAAAGTGACAAGTCCTTTTTCATTAAGATAATCTATAGCGGTCACTTGCGCCTTTGCACCCTCTTCTTTCCAGAAGCCTTTTTTCTTCACCATGCCGGCACCATAGTCATTATCTACCGGTACACGCCAGAAATCAGGCATAGGGCCTTCCTGGATATAGACTTTGTCATTCACCTTTAAATCTGAGAAAGTTCCGGTATTCTTACTAAAAAACAGGCTTATGTGCTCTGAGTTAATCATCCAGCCCTTATTATTTTCTTTCACTTTTAGTTTGCCAATTGCCTGAATGCTTCGTTTTACAGGAGAAGTAGCCAGCTGAATCTGCTCCTTTGCTACTTCATGCCCTTTGCTTAAAAGTGTTTCGTCTTCTTTTAATGTAAATGAGAAGGTAACATATAAATCCTTTCCATCCGTTTCGGGCAAATTCAGCTGTATTGCTTTTGCAGATTGCGGTGCTATATTCAGTTGCTCAAAGTGCTGTGTGCCCGATATTTCACCATCGGTTAAAAGTGTAGCAGTTAGTTTATATTTACTCAGGTCTCTGAAGAAGAACTTGTTTTTAACAAAGAATTCGCCTGGCTGATGACCTTTTATTACCGAAATGTTTTGGTATACTTTCTTCACCTCGTAAAGGTGTGGATTGGGTTTGCGATCAGGTGCTATCAAACCATTCAGGCAAAAATTATTATCGTTGCGAGTTCCTGGTTCTTCCAGGTCACCACCATAGGCAAAATAGTCATTCCCATCTTTATCTTTCACAAGTATGCCCTGATCAACCCAGTCCCAGATGCAACCGCCCTGCAGATTTGGGTATGCTTCAATGACATCCCAGTAATCCTGTAGATTGCCCACACTGTTACCCATGGCATGTGCATATTCACACTGGATTAGCGGGCGATAAATATCAGTCTGACGTGCATAATTTTCTATTTCATCCGGTGACCAGTACATCGGACACACTATGTCTGTATGCCGTTTGTTATCCGCTTGTTCAAACTGTACCGGACGCGAATCACGGCTTTTTAGCCATTCATAGCCATTCACAAAGTTAATGCCGTCACCGGCCTCATTACCCATTGACCAAATGATGACCGAAGGGTGGTTTTTGTCGCGTTCATACATCCGTTCAATGCGATCGAGGTGTGCCTTTTCCCAAGCCGGATCATCAGCGATGTGGTAATCGTAAGGGCGCTGTAGTGCGGCACCCAAACCATGCGATTCAATGTTGGCTTCGTTAATCACGTATAGGCCGTATTTATCACACAGCTCATACCAGTAAGGATCACTTGGATAGTGGCAGGTACGCACGGTGTTAATGTTATACGCTTTCATAAGGCGGATATCATGTTCCATCAACTCCTTTGATACATAGTGTCCTTTTTTCGGATCATGTTCATGGCGATTAACTCCTTTAATCAAAACAGGCTGTCCGTTCACCAGTAACTGACTGTTTTTTATTTCCACAGTCCGGAAGCCTACATTCGTGCCGAAAGTCTCCAATACTTCATCATTTTTGTTTTTCAATGAAACAATCAGGCGATAGAGATAAGGTGTTTCAGCCGTCCAGCTTTTTACCTGTGGTAATTCAAAGCCAGATAGTTGACCGGCTTTGGTTTTAGAATTGATTTCCACATTGGTTGTAAGGACGATATTCTGTCCATCATATAAATTAATCTCAGCTTTAAGACCTTTTTGTGCAGCATTAACTTGCAGCATCAGTCCGAATAAGCCTTTTGTGTAATTGTCGGTCAGAGAAGCATCCACTTTATAATCGCGGATTCTTGTTTTTGATTTTGCAAGTAGAAAGACATCCCGCTGGATACCACTTATGCGCCAAAAGTCCTGGCATTCAAAAAAGGAACCGTCACTCCATCGATATACTTCCACGGCCAGACTATTTTCACCTTTTTTCAGATAAGGAGTGATATTAAATTCAGCCGGTGTTTTTGATCCCTGACTGTAACCGACTTCCTCACCGTTTATCCAAACATACATAGCTGATTTAACGGCACCAAAATGGAGAATCACATCTTTGCCACTCCAGTCCTCAGGAATCGTAAAAGTTCTGAGATAGGAACCAACCGGATTTGAATCTTCCGGAATGAAATCGAGTACAGGCGGTTTGGGGGTTTTACGAGTTGAGAAGTCAAAGGGGTGATTCAGGTACATTGGCATGCCGAAGCCTTGGAGTTCCCAGTTGCCCGGCACATTAATCTGTGCCCAGTTGCCCGCATCGAAATCTGTCTTATAGAAGTCGGCCGGTCTTTTGTCAGGGCTTTCCGAGTATTTAAAGTTCCATTGTCCATTCAAACTAAGGTAATATGGTGAGGTTTCTGTATTGCCTTTTAAAGCATTCTCAATGGAAGAAGCCGGAACAATAAGGCTCGAAGCCTTTAATCTGTTTTTTTGCAAAACTGTGATGTCTTTCCAGTCTTGACCATTTGTTTTGACGCCAAAAAGCAAGGCGGTTATTGCAATCAGCAGGTGTTGAATTTTCTTCATCTTTACTTGAATTAATTGTATGAGGCAAAAATGATAAAATAACTGACGCTCAGTTCTGAATTATTTAGCGAAGTGTATAACACAGCTTTCTCAAACTGAGAAATGAATGATATCTCATATGATTTGTACTATGGTTACAATCCTCTAATGTCATCAGTAATTAACTTGCGCAGTAAATCAAAGAATGCCTAAAATGAAACACAAATTCATGACTGGCTTGTTCGCTGGTCTGATGTGCGGACTGTTTGCCTGTGGGAACTCAGAAAAGGATATTTACCGGGCGTTTAGACTTAGTGAAAAGCACGAGCGCCCCTCGATAGACCTTGATTTTAAGGATACAATCATTGATTTTGATAAATTAAAGGGACCGGCGCGCGTAGATCATGTTGGATATGTAAAAGCTCTGGAGGCCAGTCAATATATTTTAAATGCCATTTCATCGCTAAAAGTACTTTCAGCTGAGGAACAACTTGCTGAGCAGGGCGTTTATGCTAATGGGAAGGTGGAAGGCACCTGGCGACAACTCATTCCTCACACAACCGGAAAAACCAAAATCACAGGCAAAGGATTTCGGATGGATGGGTCGGCTTATGATCCCGAAACAGAAATATTATATGTCGTACCTTATTCAACGCATTTATGGAAGCTGGACAGAAAGAGTGAGGACAAATGGTTTTTGCTCAACAATAAAATAACGCTTAATCGGATTTTTGATGGTTTTAACCTGCCCGACGGTAGTTTTCGTTTGATTCGAAGCCACAAAGAGTCCAATACCATGGGCAATATGATGTACTCAGAAGACGGAGGCCGCAACTTTACAAGTCTTGGTCAAGGGCTGGATAGTATATGGAAATTTATGGATTTTGATTTCACACCCAATGAAGAATTTATATTTGGTGTGGCCGAAGGAATGGGCGCCTGGGTATATGTTAAAGCGCATGACAGATGGTACCGTATGAGTGAAGGTATTGTGCCAACAAATGTAAAATGGACCAGGGTAAGTTACCTTGAAAACAAACATTGTGTGCGTTTTGAAACCTATGGAGCCGGGGTGTTGGATTATTATCTGAATGAAAATATGATAGTTGATTTACCTACAATGATCAGTCAGGATAAGTCTGGCATTATCAGACTTTATCCCCAGCCTGTTTCAGATCGTTTGTTTGTAGACAATACCTCCGGTATAAACTATGATCTTGTTGAGATATACGATACGGGCGGGCGTCTGATTAAAAAGCAGACAATTGAGACCAAGCAGCGCTTTTCATTGCTGGATCAGAATTTGAATAGCGGTTATTATATCCTGAATTTAAGGGGTCAGGAGTCAAGCCAAATGCAATCATAACGCTTCATTAAAAAATAGTCTGCATATTAAATACTTTAAGAAATGAATATAAAAACTATTTCCATTCTGGTTTTATTATATCTGGCAATCTGTCAGATCAATTATGCCCAATCATGGAAGCCGGTAGGTAACAAAATCATGAGCCAATGGGCCGAAAGTGTAAGGCCTGAAAATGCCTGGCGGAAATACCCTCGTCCGCAAATGAAACGTGAACAATGGCAAAATCTTAACGGATTATGGGAATACGCCATCTCATCCAATAGAGCTGAGAAGCCCAAAGAATGGCTAAACAGCATTTTGGTGCCCTATGCCATTGAAACGCCACTGTCTGGTGTAGGAAGGCACATCAGTTCCGATGAAGTAATCTGGTACCGACGTAAGTTTAGCTTAAGTCTGAAAAAAGGAGAACGTCAGATCCTTAACTTCGAGGGTGTAGATTATAAATGCAGGGTTTGGGTGAATGGCAAACTGGCCGGTTCACACATTGGAGGTAATTTGCCGTTTTCGTTTGATGTCACAAAATTGTTGAAGGATGGGGAAAATGAAGTAAAGCTAAGAGTGATTGATGGCACCGACGATCCGGATTTATACCAGCTACGTGGCAAACAAAAACGTGACGGGAAAGGCATTTGGTATTCTCCGTCATCAGGTATTTGGGCTCCCGTGTGGATTGAAAATGTGCCTGATAACTATATACAATCACTAAAGATACTAGCCGATATGCACGGTAAATTAGAAGTGAAAGCACAAACAGGGGGTGAAAAAACGAATTTGTCATTGAAGGTGACGGTGATGGATAATGGGAAAGCAGTTACCACTAAGAAAGGATGTTCGAAAAACACGGTGCTGAGCGTTAAAAATGTCAGGCTGTGGTCACCCAAAACTCCTTACTTGTACGACCTGAATATTGAACTGACAGATGAAAACGGACAGGTTATAGATGCCGTAAAATCCTATGTCGGATTCCGTACGATCGGCAAAGCTTGTGATAAAGACGGTAACTGGCACTTTACTCTGAATGGTAAAAAACAGTTTCAATGGGGGCCGCTAGATCAGGGCTGGTGGCCAGGAAGCTTCCTCTTACCGCCTTCGGATGAAGCTATTGTATGGGAGATGGATTTTTTGAAGAAAGCCGGTTTCAACATGATTCGTAAGCATAAAAAAATAGAACCGCGACGCTATTACTACCATGCTGATAGAATGGGTTTTGTCATTTGGCAGGATCAGCCATCCGGAGGCATTAAAGGTGGTGAATGGCCAAAGTGGAAACGTCTTGAATCCTTGTCTGATGAACACCAGATAGAAGCTGACTGGCCACACTGGGCACACGAACAATTCATGAACGAATTGAAAACCATGGTAGATATCTTGTATAATAATCCTTCCGTCGTTGTATGGACCACCTTTAACGAGCGCTGGGGACAACATCAGACCATGAAGATCGGAAACTGGACAAAAGACTATGACCCCTCCCGTTTACTCAATATCGCCAGTGGAGGAAACTTTTTTGAAGTGGGCGATATTGCCGATCAGCATAAATATCCGAATCCGGATTATCCGCTGGATGTTGCCATTTACCACGACTATGTAAAAGTGGTTGGTGAGTTTGGCGGTCATGGCTGGGCTGTTCAGGACCATCTTTGGGATACCAAAAAGAAAAACTGGGGTTATGGCGGATTGCCTGAAACCGAAGAGGAATATATACAGCGCTATGTTGAAAGCTGTAAAATCCTCAGCGAGCTTAGAAAGAAAGGCATCAGTGCAGGTGTCTATACCCAAACCACAGATGTAGAGGGGGAAATTAACGGTCTGATCACTTACGACCGGAAAGTCCTGAAGATTTCAGCTGAGGAACTACGAAAAATTCATAAGAAAGTTGGCCTTCTGGATTAATTAACAGGCCTGATAAAAAAAAATAAACACATGAATATTATAAAAACATTATTTGTTTCACTAATTCTGACAGGCGTCTTTGCTTCAAATACAATGGCCTGGAACCCGGTATCTGCTTCAGATTTAAATCCAGAAAACTTTAAAAGCAAGGTTGAAGGAAAAGAAACGGCCCTGTACACGCTCAAAAATGGCAGTCTGCACATGACTGTGACCAATTACGGCGGGCGAATTGTTAGTTTACATGTGCCTGATAAAGATGGGAATTTAGCCGATGTGGTACTTGGTTTTAATAGCATCGAAGAATATTTAAAGGCCACAGAACCTTATCATGGCGCATTAATCGGCCGGGTCGGGAACCGTATTGCAGAAGGTCAATTTCAGCTGAATGAAACAACCTATAATTTACCCTTGAATAATGGGCCTAATCATTTACACGGAGGCCCGAAAGGCTTCC
>JAKSBD010000070.1 GCA_022361295.1 Bacteroidales bacterium | reverse complement strand
CCTGGTATTCAAATGGCACCGTTCCTTTATTCCCAAGGGTCTTAACGGTTATTGGCTTATCAAACACTTGCATGGTCACAACAGCCTTAGTAGGATTAGTGTCTTTAATTTCGCCTTCTATTTCAGCCAGTGTCAAGGCTTTCATTTCAGTTCTGCCTGCTGGATTTTCTTCCCCATTAATACTCTTTGTTTGTATATCTCCCTGCGGATAAGCCAATTGCAGGGAAGGATCACCCAACAGTGTGAAGGTTAACTTATTGACGCTACTACCAATCGCATTTTTTGTATTCATAATAACCTCACCAAGCCTGACTTTATTTCCCTGATCATCTTCCTCAAAAATATTTCTAAAGAAGCTTTTATTAATCTGGAAATTATCATTCGACCAGGCGATACGCGTCGTTGTTAATAAAGCAACCCCGCCACCCAATGGAGACAAAAGAACCCATTCACCTGCGGAAATATCATGATAATCGTCGTATCGGCTAAATTCACAGGTTGCCGTAACAAAAACAGGTAACCTATCAATATTGGTAAAGCTTTTAATGGTCGTTATATCCAGAACATTTTCGCTGGCTAAATACCGTTCACTTCCATGCCCTGTATAATTAAAAAGCAATGTCCCATCACTAATCGTTTTCTTTATGGCTTCATTTACTTCAGGATATCTGTCTCCTGATGAAGTAGTAACCTTAGGGTAGGCATCAAAGAATATTTTATTGTGATTATAGGCTGGATAATCGTCATAAACCTGCTCTGACAAATCATTAGCCTGCCCCATGTGAAGATTACTGTCTCCGTCATCAGCCAGAAAAGTAATTTCTGTTTTCCAGGCACCAACAGCGCTTTCATTTAAGTATTTCTCAACTTTATCCACCATTACCTTCGCTTCTTCAATAGTATTGACCGGGAAGCGACCGATCCCAATATCCAGTCCACCATACAAAATATTGGCTCCTTCGTTATTGTCTAAGAATCCATAATAATCATCCGATACATATGAATCTCTGATGTTGATCGAATTATAAGACTGGTATGTCAATATTTTATTGGTATTATCTTCATCATAAGTACGGTTATCATATGATCCGTCACCAAACAACAAAAGATATTTGAATTTGTCATCTTTTTTATAAAGATAACGTGCATAATCACGTATAGCACTAACGTCAGGCGAACCAGATGAGAACTCATTATAAATCTCATACGGAAAAACAATTTCACAATGTAACCCCGAATGTTGTTGATGAATTTCGGCTAATCGTCTTGCTTCACCTTCAAATAAAGGATGAGCAATTATCAGCATTTCAGGAACAGAAATGCCTCGTATATCCTGATTAACTAATGTCTCTTCAAATTCGGGCTGTGGAAGATCTGCATTTATATCAAATGCAATGAACTCGATTAACTCATTTGTATTATAAGTAAAGCCTTGTTGACCTGAATAGTCTTCAATGACGATGTTTTTCGGATTGGTATGATTGGTAATATCCCAAAGCCTGGTAGTTGAGTTAATACCATCGATATAGAACCGTGTGGTATTACCTTCACCAGTCACATCAGCATTTCTGAACAACAATTGTTCATCAACTTTTAACTGGCATTTAGCATTAAGACACAGGAAATTAAGCCAACCACTGGCTCCACTTGATAAGGATTCATACTTCAGATCAACGGTAATAGTATTAGCTGTTGAACTAAAACTTGACCATGCTTTACCTTCATTAGCAAATGCCCCAACATTGTTAGAATATACAATCTTCTGAACCCGTATATCCTGAATTTTTTCTCCTTCAACATGTGTTCTGAAATAAGAATCAACATCCGAACGGGCAATAAGATTTGTATAAAGCTTGACATCCTTACTAAGAACGCGGTTTCTAAATTCAAATGTATAACTTCTTGTCTGATCCGGATCAAATCTTAATCCATACCACTCAACACCTGACTTTAATAAATTCTGTTTATCTAACTCATGAAATACATAACTATCAAATTCATTCGTTTCGATTGTAAATGCGTCAGCAATTTCATCACTCTCCTCTACTCTTTTTCCATCACCATTATTATCTGATAAAAAATAATAAGCAGCATCAGTATAATCATGTTTCTGGTGTTCAAACATCCCTCGTGAAGCATTATAACTCCAGGCGGTAGACCCCTGAGCATAAAAATAGATCGCATTATTCTCATGAATAACCGCATTTTCCGTTAGATCTTCATGACGAAACTCGGCATTTGAGCGTGGCAACATATTACCACCATTACCAAAAACATTCACATTTTGAGGATTGGAAAAGCCCCATGATGAAAGTTGCGAGTATGGAATTCGATGGACACCCGATTCATCGACTTTAATTTTTACCCATTTCCCATTAGCCAATACAGAATTACTTTTAACAGCCATTGTGCTTTTTAGAGCCTCTGCTGGTTTCTTTTCAGGTATACCTATTGTGTAATTTAATTCGTTTAACACATGGTAGCTTTTCTCAAATTCATCAAAAACCAATGGTATAATTTCTAATTGCAGATAATATTGACCTCTTATACAAACAAGGTGTTTAGTTATCATTTCAAATTCGGTCGATTTTAACGAATTCAGGAAATGAAGCTGAAAATCATCATTAACGACTGCTGTTTCAAATGAATAATTAATATCCAATTCATCGATATCTACATAATAAGGCAATGAATGCTGAACTACTTTAACAGGCAAAAGAGTTCCTTCATCAATTGCAGTCGATTCTGCAATTTGAAATGGCCTAAGCTCATATTCGAATGCATCTGTTCCTAACCACGTAAAAAACTCCTTACCCGTGAAGGTTTGTGCTTCTGTTTGACAAAAGCACATTAATAATAAAATATATAAATATCTAACCATATTTTTCTTTAACAACCTGACTTAGTACAAACTAATTACAACAATCCTCATCACTTTATACCTTGTTCAAGCACATTTGTTCATCAAAAAGCACAAAAATAGTTATAACTGTACAAGAATTTTCTATTTTTAACGTTCTGAATCTTGAAAAATTGTATTGTTAGCATTTAGTTCGCTATTAAAAAAATAGTTCGAAAAAGGAGCTTAGCTATAACCTTTTTATATTTTTGCAGTATAATGGAGTCAGTTACACCTTAAAAGTGTGTAATTATTGAGTTTGTAAATAATTGATAATTAGAATACAATATCAAAGTGCTATGAGATTAAATACCGCAGTTATATTGGCTGTTTTGGCTTTTAGCTTAGTAGGCTTATCGTCATGTAGTAAGAAAGGTGGAAACAAAGCTGTTTCTTCTGCAACAGGTTGGGAATATAATAATCCAGACAATGGTGGCTTCCAGTACAAGTCGGGTTATGAGCAAGAAACCGGACCGGGACTTACCTTTATTGAAGGTGGTACGTTCATTATGGGTCGTGTTGAGCAGGATGTTCTTTATGAATGGAATAATTCACCAAGACGTGTAACCGTTCCTTCATTCTACATGGATCAAACTGAAGTCAGAAACATTGATTACCTGGAATATTTATTCTGGATTCAGCGTGTTTACGTTGATTATCCTGAAGTTTACAGAAAAGCATTGCCCGATACTTTAGTGTGGCGTCGTCCAATGGCTTATAATGAGCCAATGGTTGAAAACTATTTACGTCACCCTGCTTATGCCGAGTATCCGGTGGTTGGCGTTAGCCATATTCAGGCACAGGATTATTGTAAGTGGCGTACCGACCGTGTAAACGAGATAATTCTTGTTGATGAAGGTATCCTTGAATTTGACGTTAACCAAATTGGTGAAAACAACTTCAACACTGAAGCCTATTTATATGGCCAATATGAAGGTATCCAGGGTAAAAACCCAATGGAAGACCTAAATCCAAATAACGATACTCGTCGCGTAAGATGGGATGATGGTATTCTTTTACCTCGCTATCGCCTCCCGACTGAAGCAGAATGGGAATACGCTGCATTAGGTCTGATAGGTAATTCTTATGACGAGCGTATGACAAACCGACGCATTTATCCTTGGGATGGTCACATTACTCGTAACGCTGATAAAAAAGAGCGCGGTAAAATGATGGCTAACTTCGTAAGAGGTACTGGTGACATGATGGGTATGGCCGGTAACTTAAATGATGGTGGTGACATCACAGTAGCTGTTGACTCATATTATCCTAATGATTACGGATTATACTGTATGGCTGGTAACGTAAACGAATGGGTTGCTGATGTATATCGTCCATTGTCATTCGAAGATGTTGAAGAATTTAGCCCGTACCGTGGTAACGTATTTAAGCAAAAGGTACTTGACGAAGAGGGGTACATTGTTGAAAAGGATAGTCTTGGACGCATTCGTTACAGAAACGAAGAGGATAAGGACATTTTAAACAGAAAGAACTATCGCACATCAGACAATCGTAACTACGCAGATGGTGATGCAACTTCAAATGCAGTAACCGGTACTGACTGGAACGATAACGATTCAAAAACAAGCAATATGTATTCAGGAGCTCCAAACAGCAGCCTGGGTAGTTTAGTTTCTGACCGCTCCAGAGTATACAAAGGTGGAGGTTGGAGAGACCGCGCTTATTGGTTAGCTCCGGGAGCTCGTCGTTACCTTGATGAAAGAGAAAGTCGCGATGACTTAGGTTTCCGTTGTGCAATGACACGCGTAGGAAGTCCTATAAAGGGTAAGAAATAATTCTTATAGCACAGAATATTATCAAGAGGCTAACTTTAAAAGTTAGCCTCTTTTTTTATTTTTGTTTTTCAAACAATAATCATTCATTACTCACTATTATGAGCCAAATAGCAGACATACACAACGCGTTTTTATCAAGCAAAGGTGCATCTACCGATAGTCGTGGTAATAATCAAAATACCATCTTCTTTGCCCTGAAAGGTGCCAACTTCGATGGGAACAAGTATGTTAAAGAAGTTCTTGAAAAAGGGGCTGCTTATGCTGTTGCTGATGATAATTCCTTAAGAGGTGTTGATAAGGTGTTTGTTGTTGATAATGTACTGACCTGCCTGCAGGATTTAGCACTTTATCACAGACGCTATTTAAACATACCTATTCTTGCTATTACAGGAACCAATGGAAAAACTACAACCAAAGAACTGGTTGCTGCTGTTATGTCTCAGAAATTTAAAATAAAGGCTACCGAAGGAAACTTCAATAATCATATTGGCGTGCCACTTACTTTACTGAGCATGAATAAATCAATTGAAATAGGCATTGTTGAAATGGGAGCCAATCATGTTGGCGAAATTCAACTGCTTTGTAATATTGCAGAACCCAACTATGGTATTATTACCAATGTTGGCAAAGCACACCTTGAAGGTTTCGGTTCTTTTGAAGGCGTTAAAACAGCTAAAGGCGAATTATACCAACACTTGAAAAACAACAACGGGAAGCTGTTTATCAACCACGACAACACTCACCTGATGGGAATGGCAAAAGGCATTGACAACAGAGTTGAATTCGGAACAGAAAGTGGTTATGTTTTTGGGCAAACAACCCAAAATGATCCTTTCATTGCCATCAATTGGCAAACTGAAGACAAACAAAGCCACAACCTTCAAACCAAACTCATCGGCTCCTATAATCTGGAAAATATACTTTCTGCCATTTGTATAGGACATACCTTCGGAGTAAATCCCGAAGATATTGATACTGCAATTGAAAATTACACACCAACCAATAACCGTTCACAATTCATCCAATCAGCCAATAACAAGATTATTATGGATGCATACAATGCTAACCCTTCCAGCATGCAGGTAGCTCTGAAAAATTTCTCAGAGATGGATGCCGATAATAAGGTTTTGATACTTGGCGGCATGAAAGAAATGGGTAATGACTGTCAGGCCGAGCACCAAAAACTACTTGATACAATCAATCAATTAGCCTTTGAAAAAGTACTTTTAATTGGAAACGAATTTGAAGCGATAAACACTTATGGCGCTACTTTTTATCACGATAACGATAGTCTGATAAAAGATATCATGCTCAATCCATTAAAAAACAAATGCATCCTTATTAAAGGCTCCAGAAGCAATAAGCTGGAAGAGTTATTATCACACCTTTAGTCCAGATGATAGTGTTTTAGTTCGCTAAATTTCCTTAATCCTTTTATATAAAAAGCCCAAATAATACTTTGAGGGTATATTTCCTTGTGCCCATCTTTAAGCCTAAATCCGGCCTGCTTCTTCCTTAAACGGCACACGTAAGGCAATTTACCATAAAAGCTAAAATGCGCCTTTAAAACGGCTGTAAAATGCCTGAATTCACCTGTTGTAAGAAAGTGAATACCGGCAATTCCATCCAATACCATCCTAAAGAATAAAATTGGTAACAAGCGTAATGATGGCAGGTTCTTAACTAGCATCATTAAGTTGTTTCTGAAATTTAAAAATGTTTTATGCGCATTTTGCTGACTTAGAGTGGCTCCCCCAACGTGCAGTACTTCTGAGGATGGAACCACCTTAATTTCATAACCCATATTCTTTAATCGCCAGCACAAATCAATCTCTTCCATATGTGCAAAAAATGCCTCATCAAGACCCCCACTTTTCAAATACAGATCTGATCGAATCATTAATGCAGCACCGGTCGCCCAAAATACTGGCAGTGCTTTATTATACTGCCCTTTGTCAGTCTCAATACTATCCAATATACGTCCACGACAAAAAGGATAACCGAACAAATCAATATAGCCTCCTGACGCACCTGCATATTCGAACTTATCCGGTTCATTATATGATCGTATTTTAGGCATACATGCCCCAAGGTTTCCATCATCATCCATCTGCGAGATCAATGGCTCTAACCAACCGGATTCAGGTGCAACATCACTGTTGAGCAATATAAAATAATCGGCATTAAGCTGCTGTAATGCTTGATTATACCCTCCGGCAAAACCATAATTCTCATCAAGCTGAATAAGGCCAACATTATCAAAATTATCATTTATAAAAGCCACACTATCGTCTGACGAAGCATTATCGGCAACAATAATATCCACATTCGGATGCTCACTATTATTAACCACTATTGGCAAAAACTTCTCCAACAATGCTCTTCCATTCCAGTTTAATATTACAACTGCGGTCTTCGACATTTCAATTTGGTTAATTAGTTAAGTTCCCGTTGTTCTGAATACTTCCAACGCTTATGGGACCACAACCAGTTTTCAGGTTTTTCTATGATGGCATTTTCCAATAGGCGCAGGTGCTTTTCTGTAATTTCATACTCACCGGTATTAACCGGATCTTCAACAACCGGTATTACTGTCACGTTGTAATACCCTCTCTTAATTCGCTGCATATCCAAATACACCACCGGAGATTTGGTTGACTTTGCAATTTTTTCAGGACCAAGAATAATCGACGTTCTTTGATTTAGAAAGTTGGTCCAGTAGTTCAAACTCTTTTTTCCCGGCGATTGATCTGCGATAAGTCCGATAATATACCTGACATTTTTTCTTCGAAGCTTTATCAGCTCACGAATTGTATCTGACATTGTAAAATTCTTCGTACCCCATTTACCACGTAACTTCAGCATGTATTTATCAAACACTTTATTTTTCAAAGGGCGATAAGTCGCACAACCAAGGCACTCTACATTCATATTTATAGACGGAATCCATTCCCAATTACAATAATGCCCCATTACAGCAATCACATCTTTACCCTCTTGTGTAAGTTGATCAACATACTCATTATTTTTCCATTTAACGCGTTGATGCATTTGCTTTTCAGTCATCGATTGAACTTTTATGGTTTCAACCATTACATCACAAAAGTTCCGGTAGAACTTTAGGCGGATTTCACGCAACTCTTCTTTCGTTTTATCAGGGAAAGCATATGCCAGATTCTCATTAATTACTGATCGCCGATAATTAAACAAACGAATTAAATGGTATAAAAAATCTGACCAGAAGTAAATCATAAAAAACGGCTGCAAACTAAACAGCCACAAAAAAAACAAAGCTATATTATTGCCAATCTTTTGCATGTTAACACATTATATTATTTATGATTGCTTTAAATTCATCAAACGTTGCTTTATTCGTCGCAATTATCTCATGGCCAAACAGGTAATTATCTCCTCCGTTAAAATCGCATACATCACCACCTGCCTGCTGAATTATAAAAGCACCAGCTGCAACATCCCATGGTTTTAGATTGTATTCATAAAACGAATCGAAGCGCCCACATGCAACGTAAGCCAGGTCAGTAGCCGCTGAACCAAGCCGGCGTAACCCTCGCGAGTGTTCCATAAAATACTGAACAGACTTCATAAAACCGTCTAAACGTGAGTAATTTGAATAAGGAAAACCTGTTGCAATAAGACTACTTTTGACTGTTTGGGTATTTGAAACCCGGATGCACTCACCATTTAAATAGGCGGGTCCTCCTTTATATGCGTAAAAACACTCGTCTAAACCTATTTCATAAATAACACCAAGAACAAGGTCATCATTTTCCTGCAGAGCAATACTAATGGCATAGGGTGATAAACCATGAATAAAGTTTGTGGTGCCATCTATCGGATCTATAATCCAGTTGTAAATATCACCCTTGCTATCCTCTGTTCCTTCTTCGGCAACAAACCCACATCCTGGTAACAATTCCTTCAAGCCTTCAACAATTCTTTGTTCTGATGCTTTATCCACCTGTGTAACAAAATCGTTACTTCCTTTAAGCTCAATATCTATCGTCGAGTTTTCGCGCTCATCCTTAATAAAAGCCCCTGTATTCTTAGCTAATTCACAAACCCGATGACATAACGACTGATAATCCATTGTATTTAAATTAATTCTCCAACCATGTTTAATGTACCCAGCGATAAATGCTTCAACTTAACCGCTTGAATGGTATTACTTAAATGCTTCTCATAAGGCACCTCAACCTTTATATAATTCTGTGTAAAACCATTAATCATACCTTCATGCTCAGTCCCTTCGAATAACACCGTATTTTCACCACCAATATATTGTCTGTAAAAATGGCGCGTTTTCTTTTCTGATAATTCATGTAGCGTTTTACTTCGCTCTTTACGAATCGGAACAGGCACCACATCATCAATTTTCAAAGCTTGCGTATTAGGCCTTTCTGAGTAAGTAAACACATGCAACTGGGAGATGTCCAGGTCAGATAAAAACTGATGGGTTGTTTTAAAATCCTCATCTGACTCACCTCTAACACCAACAATCACATCTACACCTATAAAGGCATCAGGGATTAATTCTTTTATCCGCTCGATCTTTGAACGGAAAAGACTCGTATCATATTTACGCTTCATCAGCTTCAGTACTTTGTCTGAACCTGACTGCAAAGGAATATGAAAATGAGGCATAAACTTGTCAGACTTTGCCACAAACTGAATGATTTCGTCGGTTAACAGGTTTGGCTCAATCGATGATATTCGAAAACGCTCCACACCCTCAACTTTTTCTAAAGCCTGGATCAGTTCATAAAACGACTCGCCTGTTTCCTTTCCAAAGTCACCTATATTTACACCGGTAAGTATAATTTCTTTAGCTCCTCCATTGGCAGCTTTCTCAGCTTGTTGAATAGTATTGGCAATTGTATCACTTCTGCTTCTGCCACGGGCAAAAGGAATGGTACAATAGCTACAGAAATAATCGCAACCATCCTGAACCTTAAGGAAACAACGCGTTCGATCACCAAATGAGTAGGACGGTTTAAATTCCTTATTCTTACCAATCTGACCTGCGTGAATCTCTGCTTTATCAACCTTTTTAAAATCCTCCATATACTGAAGAATGTCAAACTTCTCGTTTGAACCCAAAACCAAATCAACACCTTGAATATTTGAAACTGCATCAGGCTTTAATTGAGCAAAACAGCCTGTTACAACAATAAAAGCATTCGGATTTTGTTTAATGGCTTTACGAATAACCTGCTTGCATTTTTTATCGGCCAATTCAGTTACCGAACAGGTGTTAAACATATAAACATCAGCCGGCTCAGAAATATCCACCTTCTCAAAACCCGCCTCTACCATAGTACGCGCCACCGTTGATGTTTCACTAAAATTCAGCTTACATCCAAAGGTATGAAACGCCACTTTCTTATTTTCAAAAACCGAAATATCAATCATCGTTGTAATAAAAAATGAAAGTGCAAAGGTAAAAAAAAGCTATCAGCTGAAAGACATCAGCCAATAGCTATTGAAATATAATGATATTTTAAATTACAAAGTTCTCTCTGTTACAACAAGTCTGAGGCTAACTCAGCCAGGTAACTTCTTTCTCCTTTTACAAGGTTTACATGAGCAAAAATCTCCTGTCCTTTCATTTTATCAGTCAGGTAAGCCAGTCCATTCGATTGCATATCCAGATATGGAGAATCAATCTGCTGAACATCGCCTGTAAATACCATCTTGGTTCCCTCTCCAGCTCTTGTAATAATCGTTTTTACTTCATGCGGCGTAAGGTTTTGAGCCTCATCAACAATAAA
Source organism: Bacteroidales bacterium (assembly GCA_022361295.1). Taxonomy (GTDB): domain Bacteria; phylum Bacteroidota; class Bacteroidia; order Bacteroidales; family Marinilabiliaceae; genus Carboxylicivirga. The sequence continues at coordinate 2,664 of JAKSBD010000070.1, read as the reverse complement.
AAAGGCATCGGACAAACTACGTCCCCTGATATATGCTAAAGGTGTAATTATTAACTGCTCATTCTTAAGCATCTCATCAAGGTTATTCACCTCTTTACTGGTCGCTTTAAAACGACTTTTGATCACACCAAGGTTATCAAACAAAGGTTGCATATAAGGTCCTATCTTCTCATTGATGTCTCCCGGCAGAAATCCTAAATCGCGATTAGCAAGAGGAACAACAGGCCGTGCTAACAATATTTGACTGTATTGTCTATGCTGCTGCAAGGCTGCCGCCAAGGCCAATAATGTTTTACCGGTTCCTGCCTTACCCGACAAAGACACCAGCTTAATATCCGGATTCAGTAATGCGTTTAACGAAAATGTTTGCTCTGCATTACGTGGATCAATGCCATATGCTCCATGCTTTTCAACCCGGCGTATTAAACCTGAATAAGCATCATTGTGAGCAAGAACAGATTGATTACCATTGCGTAAAACAAAATACTGATTAGCAGGCAAATCTTTCATTGGAAACTCATCAACAGGGATGCCCTGATGCTGATATAATGATTCTATTAATGCCTTCTCAAAGTCCTCATGAATCTCAACTCCTTTATCCAGAATGTCGATATCCTTAACCTTATCGTTTTCATAGTCTTCTGATGCCAATCCTAAAGACTTTGCTTTAAGCCTTAAATTGATATCTTTTGTAATCAGCACTGTATGGCGTCGTGGGAATTGACCTTTAACATGAAGTGAAACAGCTAATATTCGATGATCAGAGGTATTTTCACTGAACGATTCTTTCATTACTTCAGGTGTCGGCTTGCCAGTTGCCACAAATAGCTTTCCTTTTTTAGCACCCAACGGTATTCCTTCTTTAAAGGCTTTTTCACCAGCCATTTTATCCATTTCACGTGCAAATTCACGAGCCTGGAAGTTAATTAAGTCATTACCCTTTTTAAATCTGTCAAGTTCTTCAAGTACAACTATTGGAATAATCACATCGTTTTCCTCAAAGTTGTATATACATTTGTGGTCGTGTAAAAGAACATTTGTGTCAAGAATAAATATTTTCTTAGCCATATAGAGAGGTTTTGTTTCTTTTAAAGATAGAGAAAAAATAGCCTCATAAATCAGAATATGGCATAATTTTGCGTCATGAATTACAAAGAAACTCTGGATTTTTTATTCGCTCAGTTACCCATGTATCAAAGGGTAGGAAAAGCAGCATACAAGGCTGACCTGGCAACCACCTTAGAATTAGACAGATATTTCAGGCATCCGCACAAAGCATACAAAACCATTCACATTGCCGGAACAAATGGTAAAGGCTCTGTATCGCATTGTATTGCTTCCGTTTTGCAGGAATCAGGACTGAAAGTAGGATTATATACCTCACCACACCTAAAAGATTTTAGGGAGCGCATTCGAATCAATGGTGAGATGATCACCGAGCAGGCCGTCATAGATTTTGTAGCCAACCATAGTGAAATAATCAAATCATTGCAGCCTTCGTTCTTTGAAATGTCGGTGGCCATGGCATTTGACTACTTTAAGCAAGAAGCTGTTGATGTGGCCATTGTTGAAGTAGGAATGGGCGGGCGCCTGGATTCGACCAATATCATCTCTCCTGAAGTATCGGCCATTACCAACATTGGCTTAGATCACACTGCATTTTTGGGAACAGACCTGGAGCAGATAGCAGGCGAAAAAGGTGGCATAATTAAGAAAAACACGCCTGTAGTTATTGGTCAAACACAAAAAGAAACAGCGCCGGTTTTTATGAAACTGGCTCAGGAACACAGTTCTGATATTATTTTTGCCGACAAGGAACTGAGCATATCAACTGCAACACTATCGGTTGATGAAAAGCAAATTTTTCAGATAAGGAAAGGTGAAGAGTTGATCTACCCTGATTTACAGCTCGACTTATTAGGAAGCTACCAGCAAAAAAATGTTTTAACTGCATTAACAATCATTGAGCAGCTTCAAAAAAAGCAGTTTACCATTTCAACAGACAACATATATGCCGGCTTAAAAAAGGTTGTTAATAACACAGGATTACTTGGCCGATGGCAACACATAGGTTACAATCCCAGAATTATATGCGATACCGGCCATAACCTTGATGGTATGCAGATGCTGGTTAAACAGATCCAAAACACTCCGCACAACAAACTTCATATTGTACTGGGGATGGTTAACGACAAAGATCATGCTGCAGTGTTGAACATTCTTCCTAAACAGGCCCAATATTATTTTACCAAAGCATCTATTCCGCGAAGCTTAGATGAAAATGAACTTAAAGAAATGGCAGGTAGCTGCAATTTAAAAGGTGAATCATACCCTGATGTTACCACGGCACTTAATTCGGCAAAAAAAAATGCTGACGTCAATGATCTGATTTTCATAGGAGGGAGCACTTTTATCGTAGCCGACACATTAGAAAAGTGTTAATTTAATTTGGAGGAAAAGAATAAGAGCTATACATTTGCATCGCTTTTCGAAAGAGACAAGCACGCAAGGGCGATTAGCTCAGTTGGTTTAGAGCACTTGGTTTACACCCAAGGGGTCGGGGGTTCGACTCCCTCATCGCCCACCAAAATTTACACTATATATATTTTCAGGGCGATTAGCTCAGTTGGTTTAGAGCACTTGGTTTACACCCAAGGGGTCGGG
>JAKSBD010000071.1 GCA_022361295.1 Bacteroidales bacterium | reverse complement strand
TTGAAACAAAGCACTAAGGATGGTCCCGTAGCTCAGCTGGATAGAGCAACAGCCTTCTAAGCTGTGGGTCGTGGGTTCGAATCCCGCCGGGATCACAAGAAAGCCTGTAAATCAAATGATTTACAGGCTTTTGTGCTTTTATAAGCTTAATGAGTATCAAGATATTTGCTGCGAAACTTACGAAAACATCCCCACCAACTCAAAAGCTAACAACACTTGTTCCGTCAATACGGGATCTACCGACGCTGTCAGGTTTTCTCATCAACTACCTATATATTAACGTACGGCATCCGCCTTGTTTCATAGGCCTCCCACCCTACGCTGGTACAGGTTGCCCTTACAGGGCAAGGAATAAACCTCGGAATAGTAAAGAATTGACTATTACTAATTATTTCAACTGAACCGGAAACTATTACCAAGCTATAAATAGCAGGCTGAAAGTCTGCAGTCATCACATCCCAGGGCAAAGCATAGTGACGCCCTGGGTTACTTTATGATGGCATGTTATTAACGGCTGTCATTTATTCTTTCTATATTTTAGATTCAATTTGATACACATAATAACAAGTTGTGTCATTTTTCATCATCATGAAACTATCAATGTCAATTTTCTGAAATGAGAAATTATCATTTGTATTCATTAGTTCAAAATTATCCATATAACTAACAATACTGCATTTTTTATTATCCCAAGAAATAACCAATTGAAATCCAGATGTAAAGCCACTATACTCTGGACGAATATAAACTTCAGGTATGCTTTTCTTAGCATAATAACCTTGGGTGAATATTGTCTTATTTCCTGAAAATACTTAACTAATTTCAATTCTTGTTACACATAAATTGCCGTTTGGAGAATAAATATATCTATAGTCATATTTATCTGATAATAGGTAATATGCAAGTGTTACTATTCCACATATGATTGCTATAAAAATAGTGTACTTATTACGTTTCATATCTAAAAAATTTCTTGGCAATTTATTACTTGTGCCGTTAACGCTCTGACCATATGAAGTGGCCCTTTTAGCTGTAGTCTTTTTCAGCTTTCCCAAGTTATATAATTCAATGCCCCATCTCTATTGATTTGAACTACTAAAAGCTGATTACACGGTTCTCCATCAATATCGATTGAGTAGTCAAATGTTCCGAAATAAGATGCCTGTGGATAAATTCCTACTCTTATCAAGTTCAGTTGCTCCATTAAAAGACTACTTCTTGATTTTTTCTTGTTTTTTAAGTCGATAATGCTGGCTAATTTATCTTCATCAAGTTCCTCAATGTAGAAGTTTAGATAGTCGGATGTAATACTAAGGTCTTGTTCAAAGTCCGCTTTTATAAAACTCTGGTTCTGATTATCAAATTCAGGTATTTTATTCACAAATTCTATTATTTGATTTAATTCAGGTTGATTTGTCATTTCAGTCTCAAAATTCAAATCTAAATTGAGTTTTCTTTCTCCAAACTTTAATGTCCAATCATAATAATCGGCTGTTTTATTTAAGTCTACCTCTGTGAAATTTGGTCTTTCCAAGATTCGGATTTCCTTGTTTCTATTTTCGCTTTTTTTGTTGTCCTTTTTAAAAAAATCAAGTATTCCCATTCCTTTATAGTATGTATAGTTTGGATTACAGCTAACTCCTCAATATACGCCACTATGTTATTTTTACAATTAACCAGCGAGCGATCTATCATATGACTAATTCTTATATACTATTTTTTTACACCATACAGCTTCGCCTCCTCAGTCACAATCATGTGTATGCTTTAATCGTTGCTGCATGTGTCAATACTGCACTTCAGGCCTATAAGCTCTTCTGATCTTTTCCACAATACATAGTTCATTCTCTCTTTACACTAAATTATCAGGATGCTTATGGACTCTTTTAACGAAGTCTGACATGAAGTCTTTACTCATCATAAAAAAAGCTATATTCTTTTACACCTCCAAGTCATCCAGCGGACTTTTTGATTGACTATTTCCACCTTTTGACAGATGCGTATATATCCGTTTTGTCTTGGTGCTCGAATGCCCAAGGGACTTTTGTATATTACGGATATACATCGCTGATTTATGCAAGTGGGTGGCGAAGGAGTGTCTTAGCATATGTGGTGTTACCCACTAAATAATGCAGGCCTTTAATTGAAGATTGAATGCAAGTCCCATTTTGTTATTAAATAAAAGCGGATGCTGAAAAACAACATCGTACGATCATTAGAAAACGAGTAAACAATTTAATTAAGAATCTGAGTCAGACTAACATTAACATTAGGCTACTGCATCTTTTACTACATCCACTCACTGATTTTATTAATAAGAAGAGCGTTTACTATACATTCAATGATAAGCACTTTTTATATGGATGGCTTGAGCATTTAGAAAAAAACTGGCTATTCGTCTTTGATACTGAAGAGCATTCTGTAGAATTTTGCAAATACCTAATCGAGTGGAATCTCAACTCTCCTGATACAATTGATTTCTTTATTGAGTTTATTACCGAAAAATATCACCTGGAAGAAACAAAAGACGACCAGCTACAGATACTCAGATATTTTCAAAAATGCTTCAAGCAACATGTAGATGCCACTCGAGTTGGTTACCAGACTGATAAACCTTCATTAAAAGAAACACTAACGAATTGGGTAAAACAAGAAATTGTATACATCGAAAGCACCTGTAATATTAGTGAAAAAACGATGACTTCAGATGCTGTATTTGATACCCAGGCAGAAAAAGTAAAAACCAACTTATCAGTTGCTCAACTAGGTTGCTTTATACGCCTTTGTATTGAATCCGATATTTTCCCTAAAGAAAATAAGAAACAGCTGATTTCTGTTTTTGCTAACAACTTCTCTACAACCAACCGGACCAACTTATCTTATGGTAGCCTGAAAAATCACCAATACCAGCCTGAAAACAGCGCTATTGATAAACTAAAAAGTACTATTCTCAAACAGCTCAAACTATTACAAGAAAACAATTTTAAATTTTATCAAAAATGTATATAACACTGGCAATGTGAAATATAACAAGGGGTGACACGGGGGTGACATCACCCCTGTCACTGTTTTCGTATTTGCCTTTTTCAT
>JAKSBD010000225.1 GCA_022361295.1 Bacteroidales bacterium | reverse complement strand
TGTTCTTCTTTATCAACAAACACCGAGGTAACACGATTGATAGGCAGGTATCCTTCCTTCCGGTTAGCAACATGGTTCTTTACCAGCCGAAAAGATGAATCTGAATATTTGTAATGGTAGAGCCCATTTTGTTGAGTGGCCACCCATAAATCGTCGTTTTTCCTAAGAATCTGGTGTACTTTTCTAAGTTCTCTTAAATGAGGACTTTTAAAGAAAAGTGCTGCATGTATTAATTCTATAGAACCTTTTGAACCTTGAGTTATAATATACAATCCTTCATTGAAGCTAACCCATATATTCTCACCGGCATCTTTAAAAATACGTTTAACAACGAGTCCGTCTTTATTATACAGACGATCGTTTTTTTGAAAGCCAACAGATACCAATCCAGCGTTTTCATTATGAACAAATAAGCCTTGCCCTTTTGTCCCAATCCACAGGTTTTGATGCGAGTCTTTCAGAACAGCATTAACATGCAGATTCAGTAATCCACCTGTTATCTCTGAGCCTAAAGTACTGAACTGGCTTTTATCTGATAAGCGTATCACACCTCCTCCATCTGTTCCTATCCAGATATCACCTTCCTTATCCTCATACATATCCAGGATTACATCATAATCTGTTGATGCTCCTTCGTTTCCCCCCGGCTTAATATCTATTTGTTCAAATTCCTCTTGTTTAGGGTCAAATTTGTATATGCCATCGCCCCAGGTACCTAACCACAGGTTCCCATTCTTATCCTGCATCAGTGAATATGATTTTGGCGATAACATGGTCTTGTTCCATGGTAATTTGAATTGCTTAATCGTATGAGTCTGATAATTAAGCTGAATAAGACTTAAGTCCCATCCAACCAGCCACAAGTATGGTTCTCCCTGATTGTCAACTACTATTTCGGTAACTTCATTGTTATCATTTTGCAGATCAATTGATTTGAAACTATCCTCTGTTTCGGCATATCGCAAACCATTATTGGTCCCGCACCAAACAGTGCCATCAGGTGTATGCACTATTGCATTAACACGGGCATTACCTAACCAATGCTGCACAGTATCATTAGTGAAACAATAGTTTTTGAGGCCTCCATTCCAACCTCCTATCCACATTGTTGAATCTGTCATAGCGTTAAAGGCTATTATCCGGTTGGATAATTCATGGTTAATATCAGGCGTAATGAATCGCTCTTCATCAATATTATAAATACTGAAACCGCCTGATTTTGTGCCTATCCATATATTGCCATGTCCATCCTGGTGCAATCGTTCTATGGATGGATTATTAATGCTATTTTGTTTGTCACTTCCCGGTTTGAAATGCTTAAATGAATATGCATCATAGCGATTAAGCCCACCACGGGTACCAAACCACATAAAACCATATTTATCCTGTATAATGGAGGTCACCTCATTTTGAGAAAGTCCATTATTGGTATTGATGTACTGAACTGAATACCGGTTAACGGCATTGGTGTTATGAATATATAATCCTATTAAAAGGACTATTGCTAAATAGTACTTCATATAAGCCTGACAGATGAATGGTATGATTCAAAAATAGTAAAAACAACTAATTATCACTCTGAAGATCAGCTAAGCTTTCTTAATAAATGTTGTTATTACTTTTAATGAGGTTAAAAAAAGCATTTTATATGTTCATACGGTCAGGCTGTATTCGCTATAACAGCCTATAGATAGTGAGTGTGTTCTATAGTCCGTTAGCGTCGTTTGAACGTTTAATTTCAATGCGAAAATCATACACACCAATTACTGACGTGTGGTTTATAAAATTCAGCTAATGCCATTATTATATGCTTTGAGATATAAACGACTCGAAAGAACTTGTCCAGTCATAGCGAGAATCCAGTACAATCCCATTTCGCTATCAATTCACTAACACCAAAAACCAAAAAAGCCTGACTAAAGGCAAGTCAATAAACCAATAGCATCATTTAAGTATTGTATTATTTTTTTAGGGGGATTTGGAAGGTTTTTTTGAGGACATTTAGCTAGCCGAGAATAGGTATATTACGAAATGGTGTTGTTTTTAAGAAAAAGTATATTACTCTATTTTCACTATCTAAGAGTCCTGATTTTCCATCGTAGAAAATAAACTCTAAAATTCATATAATGCCTATAGAGATTGCTATTAAAAACAATTGTAGATTTTGTTTGAATAAACAATTACCAGTAATTTCAAGGTTTATAACCAAAGAAAAATGCAATGAGCATACTGATTAGTATTGAAGAGCTATTATCTGGAAAACTAGTAGAAGGAAGCAGAATTGAGTTTAAGGAAGACTGGAATCCAACAACCATCATGAGAACAGTATGTGCATTTGCTAATGATTTTGAAAATGAAGGTAGTGGCTACATCATTGTAGGTGTTAAAGAAGAAAATGGTAAACCGTTGCGTCCGGTTAGTGGTTTTAATCCTGATGCCTTAGAGAGAGTTCAAAAAGAAATGATTGGTTACGCTAATCTTATTCAGCCCCCTTATATGCCAAGGTTATCTCTTGAGGAAATTGATGACCGTAATATCCTGGTAATTTGGGCTCCTGCCGGAAGCACTAGACCATATAGAGTTCCTGATGATGTAAAAATTAAAAAGAACAAGACCTATAATTACAGGATTCGTCAATATTCCAGCACAGTAATCCCCAACCCAGAGCAAGAAGCAGAACTAATACAGTTAACTGCAAAAATTCCATTTGATGACAGGGTAAATACGCAGGCCAGTATTTATGACCTGGACTTTGGTCTAATGCGAGAACATCTATACAAGACAAAGAGTAAGCTTTATAGTGAAAGCGTTAACATGTCTATAGAAGAATTGGCAGAAGCTATGAACTTAAGTGAAGGTGCCAAAGAACATCGTTTTCCTAAAAATGTAGGATTATTGATGTTCTCCGATCAACCTAAGAAATACTTCCCTACCGTCCAGATTGATGTTGTTGAGTTTCCAAATGGCGTTGGTGCAAAAGCATTTAATGAAAAGATATTTGAAGGTCCGATTCAAAAGCAGTTAACTGATGCTTTATCATATCTTAAAGCAAATATTATCAAAGGCAAAGTGATTAAATATGCCGATAGAGAAAAGGCCGATTCCATTAGTAATTATCCATATGATGCGCTTGAGGAAGCTTTAGCCAATGCCGTTTACCACAAAAATTATGAATTAAGAGAACCTATTGAAGTCAGGGTGTTACCTGAGGCTATTGAAATCATTAGCTATAATGGCGTTGACCCCTCACTTAAACAGGCTGATTTCGATAAGGGTGTTGTTAGAATAAGGCGTTATAGAAATCGGCGAATTGGTGAATTTCTTAAAGAGCTTGAATTAACGGAAGGCAGAGGAACAGGTGTGCCTACAATTATAAGTTCTATGAAGAATAATAATTCACCATCACCGAAATTTGAAACTGATGAGCCTGACAGACGATATTTCATATGCGAATTGCCAATAAACAAGGAGTTTGTAACCTCCAATGATATTACTAATACAACAATGGAGGTAATCGCCCCCCAAGTTACCCCCCAAGTCACCCCCCAAGTTGAACGATTGCTATCATTGCTAGAAAATGAAATGTCCAGGATTGAGATACAGGAAGCTCTAGGGTTAGCGGATAAAAAGAACTTTAGTGAAAAGTATTTAAAGCCTGCAATTGATAGTAAGTTAATTGAGATGACTATACCAGATAAACCTCAAAGTAGCAATCAAAAATATCGCTTGACTAAATTAGGAAAGAAGGTAAAACAGTAAATGACAGACTGGCATATTCAAATACAATCAATAAAAGATCTGTTCAAAGGTCGCCAGGATGTTTTTGCCAATAGGTGGGAGAAAGGTACAAAAGCGGGCTACACACCTGCATATAGTTACGACCCTTATCAATATCGCTTGCATAAAAATAATGGAGGAACATTTTCTAATTTTTCTGATAAAACATACAAGCCACTAACCAATGATGAGCTGATTAAGCATTTGAATGGGAATCAATTTATCGGTATTTATCCTCTTCTCATAGACAATACAAGCTGGTTCTTAGTTGCTGATTTTGATAAAAAAGATTGGAAAGAACAATGTCTTTCTTTTATTGAAGCTTGCCATTCAAATGGAATTCCTGCCTATCTCGAACGGTCTCGTTCAGGCAATGGTGGGCATGTTTGGATATTCTTTGAAGAGAATTTGCCAGCTGTTAATACTCGAAAACTATTTATTAGCATTCTGCAAAAATGTGGCGCCTTTTCCATTTTTGACAAAGGTTCGAGCTTTGACAGGATATTCCCAAATCAAGATTACCTTTCAGGTAAAGGGCTAGGCAACTTAATAGCTCTTCCTTTTAACGGTTTAGCTCTGAAAGAAGGCAATAGTTGTTTTATTGACCCAAAAAATTTTGCTCCATTCGATGACCAACACTCATTTCTTCAGTCGGTTGAAAGGT